>CAYOMT010000011.1:5801-15462 GCA_964405125.1 uncultured bacterium | reverse complement strand
CATTTTTTCTCCCCATGATCTCCAAAACCGCCTTCCTCTTTCTCAAAAAGGGCTTGCTTTCATCCAAAAATCGCGCAGCCAAGCCATCGATAGCCTCCAACGAAAAAACAACAAACTAGCCCTACTTGTGGGGCCTTGTTCGATTCACGATCCAAAAGTTGCTTTAGACTACGCAGCTCATCTCAAAACCATCTTTGAAAAAACCGAAAATTTTTTCCCTGTGATGAGGGTGTTTTTAGAAAAGCCTCGGACCCATAAAGGATGGAAGGGTTTGATCTACGATCCCCATTTAAATGGAACAAACGACATCGGCTCAGGGCTTGAAATAGCGAGAAAACTCCTGCTCGATCTTGCAGAATTAGAAATCCCTTGCGCAACAGAACTCTTGGAGCCTCTCGCCCTTCCCTATTTTGAAGATCTCATCACCTGGGGAATGATCGGCGCGCGCACGTCCGCCTCGCAGCCGCATCGGCAACTTGCATCGGGACTCCCCTTCCCCATCGGATTTAAAAACGGCATCCATGGAGAACTCGATGTCGCAATCCACGGAATTCTCTCGGCCCGCGACGCGCATACCTACTTAAGTATGAATCGGGAAGGATCTATTTGCGCTAAAAAAACAGAAGGAAATCCCTACGCACATTTGGTGCTCCGAGGATCGGAACACTCGATCAATTACGATCCTAAGTCCATCCATAATGCATCCGAAGCTCTCCTCTCGCATCATTTGGAGGCGCACATCGTCATTGATTGTTCGCATGGAAATTCGAAAAAAGACCACAGACTCCAATCCAAAGCGTTCCAATCTACAATCGAACAGATCTCTCAAGGCAATACATCGATTTCAGGACTCATGTTGGAAAGCCATTTATCCGAAGGAAAGCAGCCCATTGCGCCTCTTTCTTCTTTGCAATACGGCGTTTCCATCACAGACTCTTGCATCGGATGGAAAGAGACCGAATCTCTCATTCTCTCCGCAGACGAAATATTGTCTTTCTGTCCGAGATCAATGAGCTCCGTCCAAAAGTGATGTTCCCATTTCCCGACTTCTTTTCCTTCTTGATTCAAAATCTGAACGCGATACGTTAAAATTTTCTGCTCGAGAGTCCCCTTCTGATTTGCAAAAAATAAAGCCTTCACATCCCTTTTTCTTTCCAGAAACTGTCGATACACCGTCTGCGTATTATCCCACAGCCTCACGGTTGCAACCAAAGTCAAGCCTTCTTGAAAAATACTTTTCGGAAAATCCCACGCAATGATCAAGCGCTGCCCTTGCGGAGGATTTTCTTGCCTTGGATCGGGAGTTTGCACCTTGCTACTTGCTAAAAAATTGGCATCGACCCATTCTTGCTGCACATAGAGATAATCCTTATAACAACTAGATAAGAAAAACATGGAAAAAACACAAAGCGCTCTTGTCCAAAGTGTCGCCGGCGCTATTTTTTCTCTCGATCGAAAAAAGGTCCTTCTCGTCAAAAGACGGGACGTTCCGGTCTGGGTTTTGCCGGGAGGGGGAATCGATCGGGGAGAATCTTCTGCAGAAGCAATCATAAGGGAAATTCTGGAAGAAACCGGCTTTACTGTCAAAATAGAACGTCTTGTCGGCCTCTATATTCCGATCAATCTATTGAGCAAATTCACCCATGTCTATGAATGCTCCATTCTCGAAGGATCTGCGAAAATATCGGACGAAACACAAGATATCCAGTTCTTTCCTCTCGATCATCTGCCTAAATACCTTCCTCCTCCATTTAGAGGATGGATCGAAGATGCATATCAGCAAGAACAACTTTTTCTACAAAAAGAAATGCGCGATATCAATTACCGCACCCTCTTTTTTTATTTCATAAAGTATCCGACTCTTGTAATTCGATTTCTCTTATCCCGTTATAAAAACTATTTTAGTTGAGAAAATAAAAGAAAAGGATAGATACTCAGAAGTCTTTTTTATGGAGGTAATAATGAAAAAGACAATCACGACACTATTTTTGACAACTGCAGTGGCAGTGAGTTTTGCTCAAGAGCAAACACTCAACGCATTTGCACAACCAAAAACGCACTTCCCTGTAGATACACAAGAAGCGGGACGCAGCAACACCATCTATTTAAAGATGGCCGCAAGCGACTCCAACCTTCCAAAAAATGATGAAACTGTAATGCCCGGCCTTGGCGTTGGCTACAGAATAGCGTACGGTCACAACGCAGTGGATATTTCCTCTGAGTGGAACCAACGGCAAATTCGCGATATAGAAAATCAGCGAACAACAAACTATTCATACACATTGCCAAAGGTCAATTACCTTTTCTATCTAACGCCTGCAAGCAATAATAGCTTGTATGCAGGAGCAGGTCTTGCTTTGGGCGGCGTGAAACAAACAACTGTAATTTCAGCAACAGAAGAAACTGTTTCTGAAGATGACGTTGTGACGCCAGCTGTTGCAGCACACAATGACACAAGAGAGTTCCATGGCTTCATTCCAAACATTGCTGCTGGATATGAATTCAACCGCAACGGAGGCGTAAAAACTTTCGTTCAGCTCGACATCAGCCAACCCGCTCTTGCTGTGATGAGAGAAGGTTCATTCTTTGGTCCAAAAGTCGCATTATCTGCCGGCCTCGGATTCTAAGGGATGCATGACTTGCGAAAGCCCGCGATCCGCCGGCTTTCGCTTGATGTGATCGTAAATAGAAAGCGCTTCGGCAACCATATTTGCCGGGTGCTGGATATTCGAGGGCAGTACAATTGTATTGCCCTCTTTTGCCAGTTGCCGGAATGCTTCGATATATTTCTCCGCAATCTGTAAAGACGCAGCGCGCTCTCCTCCTACGTGATTCAACGCCGTCGCAAGCCTCTCAATGCTTTTCGCTGTCGCCTCTGCAATCGATTCAATCGCTTCCGCCTCCCCTCTGGCTCGATTCACCCGATCGATCTGAGCCCCTTCTGCAATATTGATCTCCGCTTGTTTCTGCCCTTCGGACTCGTTGATCTTCGATTGTCTCAATCCTTCCGACTTTAAAATATGGGCCCGCTTTTCTCTTTCCGCAGTCATCTGAAGTTCCATCGCTTTGCGGATCTCTTCAGGCATTTTGATATCTTTAATCTCATAGCGCAAGCATCGAATCCCCCAAGAACTCGCAGCTAAATTAATCGCATCTACAATCCTTGCATTCAGAGACTCTCTTTCTTCAAAAGTCTGATCCAAAGGAAGGGTTCCTATCTCCGAGCGCATCGTCGTCTGGACAAGCTGAATCACCGATTGCAAAGGATCTTTAACTCCATACGATGCCGCAATCGGATCGACAATTTTGACATACACGATCCCATCCAGAAAGACGCTTACATTATCCTGCGTAATCGCCGTTTGCTCCGGGACAAAAATAGACTCTTCTTTCAAACAGTGGCGATAGGCAACAAGATCGATGAACGGGACAATCCAATTCGCGCCGGGACCTAATTTGCGGTGATATTTCCCAAGACGCTGAATCACCCACACCTCTTGATGAGGAACAATGCAGCTGCCTAAATAGAGGATCAATCCAAGAAAAGACAATCCAAAGATCGCAAGTACTATCTGAACAGCCATAAATCTCCTTTAAACAAAAGTATTGAACCCGATTGGCTCCATTCCTTGCAAGAACGGTTTCAAGGACGCTTTGATGCTTCTAAATAATTCTTTAACAAAAAAAGAAATAAATATTTTATAATCCACCGAAAAATATGACACTCAACGCTCCTTCCAAAGCATGTTCCCCTGAATTCCGAGACCCTTTTGCAAATATTGTCGTACAATATCTCTCTTCCGAGGAACAAAGAGTTCTTTGTTCTACATCTAAAATATTCAAAGAAATCTGTTTTCTCTATTTTTTCGATCAAACGATCCCTTCGTGTCTCCCAAATCTCACATGGGCTCACCGGAAAATTGCAAATTCCCTCTATGCAATCTCTGCAAATAAAAAGAATCGCCCCCCTTCGATGAGTTCAGAGATTTTCAAAGAGCTCAAAAGCCCTATTTACGCTTTATATGTCGCTCCAGATGGGAAAACCATCCTTGCAGGGACAGTGAAAAATACAATCTATATTTGGGATAGAGCCTCTAAACAATGCGTAAATACCCTACAAGGCCATGTCTTCGCGAGGAATGAAGGGAAGATTCAGAAGATCATTCTTACTTCCGAGGGAAAATACGTAATTGCGGCATCTCAAGACTTTACAATACGAATATGGAATACGGAATACAGCTCTTTGGTTCATGGAGAGACTTACTATTTAATAGGACATTCGGGACATAGAAGCCCAATTCAAACAGTTGCACTCACTCCGAATACGCAACAAATCATTTCAGGCTCAGAAGATGGAAAAATCATCTTTTGGGACTTAAAGAGTAGAAAAGCCGTTCAATGGATTAAGAGGCATCCCAAAAGTCTTTTAACTTTGATTTTGACTAGAGATGGAAAATTTCTCATTTCAGGAGCAACGGATCGGTGCATTCGAGTCATAGACATCGAAAAAAACGATTGTGTTCGCGAGTGGGAAGGTCACTTAGGAGCTGTCCAAACCATTCTTCTCACTTCAAAAGAAAACTCCCTCATTTCAGGATCGGATGATTGCACAATCAAAGAATGGGATATGGCCGATTTCTCACTCATCCAAACTTTGAAAGGACATGAAAAAACTGTACGCACGCTCGCCCAAATCAGCGAAAACAACTTTCTTATCTCGGGATCCGACGACGGCACGATCAAACTCTGGGATCTCATTTCAGGCGCATGTACTTACTCCTTCAAACAACATGAAAAAATCATTCGAACGATTGTATGGTCTTGCCAATGCATTATTTCAGGATCGGACGATGGGACAATAAAAATCAAAAAACTCTATCCTCTCCTGGAAGAAGTCGTGGCTTCTTTGCCTTTAAGAAAGGGTGCTCGCATCGCACTTCTCGACATCAAACAATATCTAAAAATGGTTGTAAATAGACAAGAAAGATGCATTGAAAACCTCCTTCCTTCTGCAATTGAGTTTACAGCAGAGAGAATCTCCCGCCTCCCTCTTCCGATTCAACGGGAGATCGATATCCAATTACATCTTACAAATGATAAAAAAATCTGCATCTCGCAAAATACCCCCTCTTCAGTCCAAGATCTCGTCGAACAATTCTTTACCGATCTCGAGACTCTTCCCGAAAAGGTTAGGATTCCTCTTTACGAAAAACTAAAAACGATTAAACCCATCCAAGAGCCGCAGCCTTTCCTGACAAAAAAGATCTTATATGCCGCGATTTTTGTCTTTGGGACGATGACGGCCTTTCTTCACCAAAATCAAATTTTGAAGTGACTTGGGTATAAATTCAGCAAATATCCTTTTTTCGGGAACACAACCGAAAGAGATTGGATAGCCTGTTTGCACTCTTCTAAAGAAGATCTCTCATTGATGAAAAGAACCACCTTATTTTCCCCCACTGCATCCACATTGGAATACTTTTCCCAAAATCCCGCAAAAAGATGAACGAGGGGCTTTTCGAGCCTTTCTGCAAAGCAAAGAGCGATCTCTTCGCTGCCCGGCATCGGAATAATCACATCGGGCATCTCCCAGTCGAGCCCAACCCAGCTATAGATTGCAAAATCCGCCGCTATATCGCTCCCTTGGGCAGCAAGAAGGCGCGAAGGTTCGGTATCTTCAAAAACATACGCTTGAGGAAAAGGGAGATAGGGTCCCTTTCTACAATCAAAACACAATCCTTCAGAATCCTGAAAACAGTGGGGACACTTTTCTATTGGGTCGGGAGAAGAACATAAAGACCAACAATCAAAGCAAAATAGTTTTGTTGTAGAGATCTCTTCGCAATGCGCGCAAAATGGGGGGAAAATCAGCTCCCTCCAGATTTTATAAAACGCCGAGAAAACGCTTTTTCCTTTGGAGCTGAAATTTTGGCTCATCGAGCTTCCCCTTCACAGAAATAATGAATGCCTCTGTGAATTTAAATAACACAAACTGTTTCATTTGGATTAAAATACTCAAGTTCCAATCGAGATCCATTTTGGGAGAATCCTTGTTGAAAACAAGAAAAAATTCCGATCGCTTATTTTCACTAAAAGACCCCTCAAGCTCCGTGAAATGAAAAAAGCCATCGTGCAATTCATAGCGAAGAGTTCCGCAGACGGGAATCAATAAATCCAAATCGAGGCCCACAATCCGACTCAACAAATCAGAAGGGATTTCCAAAATCGATTTTTCCCTTTTATATGAATTGATGAAATAAAGCTCTCCTTGCGCGGTATATGTTTTCCCATCTTCCACAAGCCCTTGGAAATTCTCAAGCCGAAGCTCTCTCACAACAAGCGGGCTCAATTTTCCGGGAGGCCCTCCCACATCTTGCAATAAACTCGGCCTCAATTCAGTGATCGAAATATGAGGGATGGAAAGGGTCCAAGGAGCCTCTCCAACGCCTTGGGCAAGAATTTGATCGACCTTCAAAACCCCTGCAAAATCGCTTACCTTGAGATCGGAAATGAGAAGATGATTTGCATCCCATTCAATGCGGGCCAAAATATTTTTTAGTTCGAAATTGAATAATTCAATTTGTTTTCCCCTCAAAATCCCCCGAAAACCCAACCCTTGATCCGATAAAAAAACTCTTCCCATGAGTTCATATCCGTTTCCAATTTTGAGTTCATGAAAAACTCTGGCAATTTTTTGGGGCAAAAGCTCTTTTAGCTCATTGCAATTCAAGCGGGCGCTGCCAATGAGAGAATCTCCTTCGAGATGAAACGAAGCGTCAATCCCCGAACATCTCCCTTCAATGGTTTGCAAAATAAGGCGATCTCGATAACTCCAATCTACTTTCAAACCATTTTCTATCGTGAGCTGTCCGGAAGGGAAGGGATCGAGACGAAACGCCAAATCAATCGGAATAAAGCGAGATTGATGGTCGAGATTAAAATTCATCTTGCAATCTTTTTTATCCATATCAAAGTGGAGATTTTGAATATGGTATTTTGAATCCTCCAAAGAAATCTCGGCTTCTTTCATAGACAAAGAAACGTTTGAGAAATCGGAAGAAAATGCAAGATCGGCAATCCCCTGCAATCCATTGGATATTTTCAAAGGGAAAGAGGCGCCCCCCTTTTTGTATCCAATGGCTTGAGATAAAAGGCCAATTTTTGAATCCAAAGAAGGAGAAAAAGAAAAATCTGCAGGCAGATAAAATTGCAACTGCATAAAACTGAAAAGATCCTGCGTGAGATCGTATTGAAATAAGCCCGACTTCCACTTGGCTAAAGAAACCAAGGCATCCGGATCTGTCATAGAAAGATTCAATCCCCGTACATAGACCCCCTTTTTCGAAGAATAATATACGTGCAAAGACCCTTCATTTTCGAGGGGATGATCGCAAATGGTTAGCCCCGAGGCAATCAGATCGAAATCCGATTCAAGGCCCCCTTCCCAGTGCAAAATCCCCTTTCCTTCTAAAATCCCTTCGATCTTCCAATCATCGAAAAGGGGAAGGCTGTGCAAATCGGCGCGAAGGGAAGACAATTTGAGATCCCACTGGTCTAAGGAAGCGATCCGTCCGGAAAACGCCACTTCGACCCCCTCTTTCCATGTTCCCTTCCCTTGCGTAATGTGAATCCCTTCTTTTCCCCATTGGAAACTCCCTTCTACAAGGCCATCTAAAATGCGGGACGGCTCCAAATGCCAAACTCCCTCTCGATGGACGATATGCATGTGAAGATCGAAGGGCTTTTCCAAAAAAGAAAATTGCGAAAGCAATTCTAGCCGCATCCCCTTTTCTTTTTCATAGGAACATTGACATGTCAGGCAATCTTCTTTTCCGATCGAAGTAAAAAAGGGGGGGATGTCGAAAAAGAAAGAGAAAAATTTCCAAGGCATCACGCAATGCATACGGAATTGATTCAACCCTTCTTCTGAAAAAACTCCCTCGATCTGCTGAATCTTCTGTCCAAAAATATGACTCCGCCTTGCATCGATTGAGAATGTTTTCCCTTGCGAAGAGCCGACAATCCGGGCTAAATCAAATAAAGGATGCTCAAATCTAAAATCAAAAGGGCCTTCTTGCTGAAAAATGGGAGAATGGAAAGATACTTTTTTCCCCTTATTTTCTTCCAAGCCAAGAGAGCCTCGGATATCAAAACAAGAAAAACCTCTTTTCCCCACCTCTCCTTGCATCTGAAAATCTTCAATGCGAAGGAAGGAAAAAAGGGTTCCATTGCCTTGATTTACATGGAAATGAAACTCAGGGCCTTCCCATTTTGTCTGAATCATGAGCTCCCCATTGAAAGCCCCTTCCGATTTAACAAACGCCGAAAATGCGTCAAAACTCCCTTGCAAATGAGAGGAGACAAAACACTCGCCTATTTGCCCTGAGATCAATCCTATTTCGGTCGATAAATCCCCTTCTCCTTGCCAGTTTGTTCCGGAAATCTGATCTTTCCAAAAAAAGGAACCTCCCCGAAAAAAATAGCCTCGATTTTGGATGCGGGCCTCTTTGCAAACCGCCCAAGAACAGTCGCGGGACCATCGAATATTTTCTAAAGATCCATCCAAAGTGTTCAGATGAAAATGGCCCGTCTTATCTAAATAAAATTGCATAAAGCCATTGACAATTCCCTCTTGAATCGATCCCTCGAGCGAAGAATATCCAAATAAAGAAGAAAGATCCTGGAGCCATCCCATCATATCTGCATGCAAAGACTCTGCCTTTACATCCCAAACATAGCCTTCTTTCTTTTCGCGGCATTCGACAAAAATCGAAGCCTCGTCAGAGCAGAGTTCGGACTCAATCCAATGTCCTTGCAACCCATGGAAAAAACCCCTTCCGGCCGCTTCCATTTTTTTCCCTAAATGATCGAATGCAACCGCCCATTTTGCCCCCGCCATGCCGTCATAGCTCAAAGATCCTTGTAAATGAGAGGCAATTTCTTGTTGCCGCAAGCCAAAAATATTTCCTTTGTCAATTTGTAAACGGAGCCTCCCTTGCTCCATCATAAAACCCCAATGGATCCCTTTCGAAGAAGGGGCCGCAAGAGTCTCTTTTCTCTGTTCTAAAGGACTATTCCAATCTATTTTTCCCGAAACACCCTGCATAATCCCATAGCAGCCCATCTCGGAGCCTTCGATCGATCCCTCGAGAAGAGTCCAAAGATCTCCCTGACTTGCAAAGCGGAGAGAGCCGCGAATCTCCCCCTCCCATTCGAATCCGGTCCATGGATGCAAGTAACTAAGAGGGAATTGTTCGCATGCAATCTCAACAATCTGTCCTTCCAAACCCTGTTTCACTTCCAAAGAAATGGATGCATCTCGTATGTGAAGAGTTCCCTTTGCCACCCCAATTGTCCATGAGCTCGAAGCGTCGAGCGGGATTGTTTCTCTTACAAAAATATCCGGCTCGTGTATCTCCAAATGCTTATTTTGAATCGAAACAAAAACAGAAGGAGCCCGCAAAGAAAAAGTGCGATGATCTTTTAAAGAAAGATCTGAAAAAACAAGAGTCTTATCTTTCCATGCAAGCGATGTAAATGCGAGATCCCAGCCCTTTTGAAGGCGGAAATAAATTTTTGCAGAAGCGCCCACGAGGGAAAGCAAACAAAACTCCCCAAAAAAAACGAAAAGACAAAACGGGACGATCCACAAAAAAAATCT
>CAYOMT010000011.1:0-5701 GCA_964405125.1 uncultured bacterium | reverse complement strand
TGAATCAAGAAGGGCAAAGGCCTTGATACTGATCCCAAGAGAGAAGCTTTTCCACTTCCAAAGGATTCGATACTTCCAAGCGAAATAACCACCCGTCCGATCGAGATCCCCCTTTCAAATGGATTGGGTTTGAACGGAGAGATTCGTTCACCGCCACGACCTTTCCCGAAACTGGAGAATAGACATCCACGGCCGATTTTGTGGATTCGAGAATGCAGGCTTCTTCTCCTTTTTGAATGAGCTGCCCTATTTTGGGCAGCTCAATATACACGATATCGCCTAGCTCTTGCTTGGCATATTCGGTAATGCCTACAGTCCCGATAGATCCTTCCAGCTCAATCCACTCATGAGAATCGGTATACTTCATTGAATTATTCTCTTTGCAATTTCAAAGTGCCCCAAGTCGCCGGATGCAACTCAATTGTATATTCTTCAGACGATACGGCAAAATGCTGCGCAGTAGATCCAAAGCGATTGATTCTGTAGGTAAATCCAAGGCGGGAGAAACTCAAAGGATCATATCCATAAAGACAATGCGACGGAATTTCTATAGAAAGAGAATAAGAATCGTCCCCGATTTTGGGCACGATCTGAAGATCTTCGGGATGGCACAATTTGTGCATATCGTCGCTCCGAAAACGGGTCACTTCCCTCCCATAAAAATTTTGGGTAATTTCCGGAAAAAACACGAAATGATGGCAGAATTTGGAAATCGTAGCTTTTGTCTTCATATCGCGCGTATCGATAAAAAGCTCAATGCTATCTCCTCTGCGAAAATCTCCTTCTCCAATTTTCTGAAAAGGAGCATGCACAAGAAATTGGAAAGCGAGCTTATCCACATTCCAGCCGGCATAAACATCTGCAAAAGACTCCTCTCCTAAAAGATCGGATGTACTCGGCAGAAGATAATCTTTTTCGGCCTTTAATTTTCCCTTCACGGACAAGCAATCCGCTGTGACGCCGAAAAACTGAACAGGCGATAAAGAAGGGACATCGTCAA
This sequence comes from uncultured bacterium, assembly GCA_964405125.1. Lineage (GTDB taxonomy): Bacteria > Chlamydiota > Chlamydiia > Chlamydiales > SM23-39 > DAIDHZ01. The sequence continues at coordinate 4,701 of CAYOMT010000011.1, read as the reverse complement.
ATAAACTCATTCTACCTCCTGATTATGCATGGGGATCACAATCGATTTTTTCTGTTTTGTTTTTGTCAAAAGGGAACTCGCGACATATTTTTGCGCATCGGCCGCGATGACCTCTTTACTGAAAGAAATTTGCTCTAAAATAGGTTCTTGATTCTCTTGCTTTCTTTCGAAATAAAAAAATGTAATCTCCCCGTCTGCGGGCACATATACCGGCGACCATTCATTCGGCGTCATGATAAAAACTTGTTCTTTCATCCATTCGTCCTTTGTTGTTCGCTGAATTACACATTCATTTTTTACAAATTTAAATTGATTCTGAATCGGATCTTCACAGGAAGGAAGCGTCTCTCGATTTTTCTGAAAAGCCGCTAACGCCTCCTTGGCAGGTATTTCTAAACGATGCAAGGCATAATATGCAAGCGACTCTTTTTCTTTACCTATCTTCCGAATCAAATCTTTAAAAACAATTCTTGCCACATCCTCTTTCACAGAAGAAAAGAGCTTCCACTCCCCTTCTTTCACCTGGAACTGAGAGGGAAATTGAGAGCGGATTTTTTGATATTCTGTTTCTAAAAAACGATCTGCAACAAGGGTTGCTACCCCGAGCTCTTTTGCCTCTTTAAAGGTAAGGATATGGGCCTCTTCGATTTTTTCAATCGATTCAAAGCGATAAAATACATCTTCTCTATCGGAATACTTTTCTAAAAGGCGCTTCATTTCAATCTCGCCATTTGCCGCAAGATCAAACAAGATCCCAAGCTCGCGAGGATGGGAAATATCGGATAAAGAAATCCAATTTTGCGCGACAAAAACCGTTTTTTCAACAAAAGGAGCCTTCGATAACTGCTCTTCCACAGCTTGAGAGTTTTGCCGGGCCCAATGAAGACGCGCAACCGAATCGACTTTTTTTCTCTGCTCTAAAGAAAGATTTTCGAGGCGATGAAATCTCTCTTCCCTCGTTTGCATCTTCTCTAGAAATGGAAATTCTGCAACAAGAAGCTTCCAGTTTTCTTCTTTGATCTGCCAGTCGATCACCTGTTTTAAAGTCGCCTGCAAACCCACTTCTTGAAGAGAAACTCTCGCCACTTTCATTTTATAGGTGGTTTGGACAAACTCAGGGGTTTGTTTTTCAATTGTTTCTTTTTCTAAAAACCGCGTAGGCAAAGAAATCTCATTCAACTTCCCTCCGATCGAGTGCAAATACACCTGGAAATCGAATAAATCCTGAGCTGTTTTTAGGTGCAAGCTAGAGGGCAATCCATATTTTTGCACCACAAAAGATTCTTTTGCAAAAGCCGCAAAGTCCCGATATGGCAATGAATCGACAAAAGTCGCCTCGCCCACTGTATGAAAATAGCGTCGGAATAAAAGAACCTTGCGCCACGACTCGACAGCATCTTTTTCTTGCATTCCAAGAGCTTGGAGAAGATCTCTCCATGTCAGGGAAGGATCGTATTTATTCTTATGCGCCTGCATCGATACTTGAAAATTGCGGAGCAAATCCCCTTTTGCCTCGTCCGAAGTCACTTGATATCCCTTCTTCTCGGCTAATTTCGCGCCATTCAAAATAAACTGCGAGCAAAGATCGACGAAATTAGAGCCAAACCAATCTGAAACCGAATGGAATCCAAAAAGAGAAAGATCTGCATACTGCAAATAAGGATCCGGCTTCACCCAGGAAGCTTGATTCGCGTAATACATCAAGACCCGCTTCAAAAACTCCGGCGGGCAGGAAGCTTGCTGCTGATACAAATGAGAAAGATGAGAAAACGTCGCCAAAGAAACTTCTTTTTCCCCTTTCATGGCATCGAGTTCTTTCGGAATCGAAGGGATAAACTGATCCCAAACAGAGCGAACGCTAATGAAGGGAGCTTCGGGATGCTCATAGCCTCGATACCGCTCCGCCCGATCTTGTCTTTGTTTTAAATCTTCTCGAAGTCCCTCGAAATACTCGGCCACAAGAAGATCGGCAATGCCTGTCCGAAGTAAATCCTTCCGAATCACCCCGTCATTGCAAAGATTTGGCATAGAACGGAGATTTTCTAATGTGTCTTCAGAGTCCGTTGCAAGAAAACGGGATAAATTCTGCACTTCCAGTCGCATCATAGGAGAGCCATCAAAAATCTCTCCGATCTGAACATCTGCGAGCTCTTTATCGTTTCTTGCAAAAGTATCCAGTGCGCCAAAAAAGGCGAAAGAAGCCACTACAATGACAGTGACGAAAATGAAAAAAAATCGTTGGTATCTTTGGAAAAAGCCGAGCATAGAAACCTCTTAAAGACTGTTCATAAATAGTACTAATATGATTTTGCAAAAAGGACGCGGCGCAAACTCTTTTCTCCTGTAAAAAGACAACGCCCTTCTTCTTCTGGCAAATGGCGAGGGATGCAGCGAATGGTCACATTGAGTTCTTCTTTGACTTTTTGTTCAATCAAAGGATCTCCGTTCCAATGGCAAAGAGCAAACCCTCCCCCGATCTCTTCTTCTTTTGCTTTAAAAAACTCATAAAAATCAGGGAGGCGGTCTATCCGCACTGTATTTGCATCTCTAAAAGAAGTCGCCTTATCCAAAAGATTTTTCTGCATGGCATCGAGAAGAATAGGGATTTGAGAAGGCAGAGCATCTCTTGAAAGAGGCGTAGTTTCTCTATGCGGCTTATCGCGTCTTGCCACCTGAAATTGTCCCGCCTCAATTTCTCTTTGACCGATTTCCAGACGAAGAGGAGCCCCCTTTTTAATCCAGGACCAGCTCTTTTCCCCGCCGCGCAGATCTCTCTTGTCGACGAGAACTTTCAAAGTCTCTCCATCGTAAGAAACTTTTCTCAAATCTTTCGCTAAATTCTCTATATACGACATGACGTGATCGCGCATTTCTTCATTGTGGACAATCGGAATGATCACGAGATGGGCAGAAGCAATTTTAGGAGGCAGAACAAGGCCGTCGTCATCGCTGTGGACCATAATCAAGGCCCCGATCAAGCGAGTTGTAAGCCCCCAAGATGTCGTCCAAGCAAATTCTCTCACCCCTTCCACGTTCTGAAATTGAATTCCGCAGGAAGTAGAAAAATTCTGCCCCAAAAAGTGGGACGTTCCGGCTTGCAGAGCTTTTTTATCCTGCATCATCGCTTCAATTGTATAGGTATTTACAGCTCCGGGAAATCTTTCGCTCTCTGTTTTTTCTCCGCAAACTACAGGAATGGCAAGATAGTCATGCGCAAAATCAGAATAAAGCTGCAACATATTCAAAGATTCCAATTCGGCTTCTTTTCTCGTTGCATGGACCGTATGTCCTTCCTGCCATAAAAATTCTGTCGTTCTTAAAAACATCCGCGTGCGCATTTCCCAGCGCACCACATTGCACCACTGATTCACTAAGAGAGGAAGATCTCGATAAGACTCAACCCATTTGGCAAAAACATGGCCGATCATCATCTCTGAAGTAGGGCGGACAATGAGAGGCTCTTCTAATTCCCCGGCGGGAACGAGCTTTCCATCTTTCCCCTTTTCGAGGCGATGGTGCGTAACAACCGCGCACTCTTTCGCAAATCCTTCGACGTGCTGCGCCTCTTTTTCCAGGAAACTCAGAGGAATAAACAAAGGGAAATAGGCATTCTCATGCCCTGTTTCTTTAAACTTTGCATCCAAACGGCGCTGGATGTTTTCCCAAATAGAATAGCCCCAGGGTTTGATCACCATGCATCCGCGAACCGGAGCATGCTCAGCTAAATCAGCAGCTTTCAAAACCCCTTGATACCACTCGGGATAATTTTCGCTGCGCGTCGGTGTAATTGCAGTTTTCATTTTTGCCATGTCGAAACATGGTATCAAATCAACCATTTCCCTTCAGCTAAAATCCAGCCGCAGGCGAAAGGCTTTCTCAAGCCGCAATCCAAGCTCGGATCTCGTTGCAGCAAGCGTCTTGGCTTCAAAAGACAAGCCAAGCGGCGCAAAAGAATACATCCGCATTGCATCAAAAACATCCTCTTTGGAAAGAAGGAGGGATCTAAGGAGCTTTTCATCCGGGAAAGCAAGCGAAATTGTCCCTTGATGCAAAAATCCAAGTTTTGTTTTTCTTTGCGCGGCGCCCGCGATTTTAAGCCCCTTATAAATGACATCGTATTGCGTGGGCCTTGCCATACAAAAGTTCTGGCAATCCTCCCCGGATATAGGGAAAGAGTGGGGGGTCAAATCGAGATGGCTTAAAGAGAAAAAATCCTGCATCACCTCTAAAACCACCTCATTGACAAACCGGTAATTTTCCAGAGGATTTTGCGAAAAGAGAATATGCGAAGAGGGCATCAAAAAAGAAAAGGCGTAATCCCAAATGTGAAAAACAATCCCTCCCCCCGTCGGACGCCTGGCTAAAGAGAGCTTTAATTCTTGCGCAGCCTCCAGATTCAAGTGCTTTTCCGGACGAATAAAATACCCATATGTCGCAGAAAGACCCTCCCAATTATATAGATGGAGAATCGGGTCCTTTTGAAGTCTTTTCAATAAATCAAAATCGCACGCCATATTCTCGGCAGCCGTTTGAATTCCAGAATCTAAGACACTCAACATAAATACCTTATAAATATCTCTTCACAAACAAAGCTCTCCCGTCTATTAGAGAGTTCTAAGAGCACTTTGAGAAATGCGCTCTCTTAAAAAATCGAGAAAATTGAAGTTTAGTCGAAAAAGGATTAAAATAGCCCTATGTTTG
>CAYOMT010000010.1:16886-21493 GCA_964405125.1 uncultured bacterium | reverse complement strand
TATATGTGCCACCTATATTATATTCAACTATTTCAAAAACAGAGGATCCACCCACCCCGATAAAAGGCTTTGCTTTTTCACTCTTACCTCCTAGTTGGGCTTGAAATAAGGCATGACCAATCTCCTCTCTAGCACCATCGGCAAGAGCAATGAGATCCTGTTTAGAGGAGGCGATCCAGATGATATCTTTCACTTCCAAACCTTTACTATTGCAGGACAATTATCCCCTATATTGGGAATAATAGTCAAGCCTACCAAGTATTGAAAATAATTTATTTACATACAGAGGAGGTGTTGGAAGAGATTGATTTTGACTTAAGTGCTTGAGAGTGAGAATGACGGTAGCCGGACTTGAACCAGCGACAAACGGATTATGATCCCGCTGCTCTACCAACTGAGCTATACCGCCAATGTACGATGAAATGGGAAAAATAGCGGGGGTAGGACTCGAACCTACGGCCTTTGGGTTATGAGCCCAACGAGCTAACCACTGCTCCACCCCGCGATAAGAAATCAAGAGCTTATCATAAGTCGTATTTTATACCTAATTTTTTCTCAATTTCCCCCCATGCAGAGAGCGAAGATCCCCTCGCCGCCTCTATGCATTTACGAGCATTTAACGAAAACATCGTTCTTCTAGACAAAATCTTTTCCACCCCCTCTAAAACCTCAGATGAAGCAATTTGCAATCCAGATCCGGCCTCAAGAACTTTTTGCACCAGCTCTTTTTGAGAAAATGTATAAGGACCGAAAAGGACAGGACAACCGTAAAGGCACGGCTCTAAAACATTATGCCCCCCAATCTGAGGAACAAAACTCCCTCCGACAATTGCAAGCTCGCTCTTTGCATAGCAAGTGGCAAGCTGTCCCATGACATCGACAAGAATCACCTTGATTTCTTTCGTATATTTTTCAATTTCGCTCCAACGGACAAAAGAAATATTTTTTTTTAGAAGTATTTTAGAAACCTCTTCAAACCTCTCCGGATGGCGGGGCGCCAGAAAAATCAACCAGGGCCCCTTCTTTAAAAAATCCAAAAGCATCTCTTCTTCCGGTGCATGGGTGCTGCTCAAAGTCAAAGCGGGAAATCCTAGTTCCGGCAAATTTTTAACTGTTTGCGATCTCATATCGAATTTGAGATTGCCGGTCGTGCACACTTCCGTCGTAAAGGACAAAAAACGGTTTGCCATCTCCTCTGTTTGCGCGCAAATCAGATCGAGAGAAGAAAACATCTTCTTTGCAAAAAAAGGGACTTTTAACCACCGGGAAAAAGACCTCTCGGACATTTTTCCACTCACAAGGAATATCTTGCATCCGCTCTTCTTTATTTCCAAAAGAAGATTCGGCCAAAGATCCCCCTCGATGAAAAAAATCAAGGAGGGCTTGATCTTCCTTACAAATCTTCGAACGGAAAAAGAAAAATCCAATGGCAGATATAAAAAAGCATAAGCACTACCTAGCGACCTCCTCGCCTCTTCCTGCCCTGTTGCTGTCGTCGTTGTAATATAGATCGAGCTTTCGGGAAATTTGCTTTTCAAAAGATGAAAAAACGGGACTGCCGCCTTCACTTCCCCGACAGAAACCGCATGGATCCAGATCGCCTTTCGACAAGAAGGCGGGGGGAGAAAAAAACCAAGGCGCTGCAAAAAAGAAGGATGCCTCTTCCCTCGCAAACGATCCAACCCCATTTTGGGAATCATCGCAATGCAATAAAGAAGCAAAACAAAATGATATATCAATTTTTTACAACGATATTCAGCAACTTATTTGGGACAAAAATCGTCTTCACAATCTCTCCTGTGAGATATTTTTCCACTTCTGCATTTTTGCGAATGATCGACATAAGCTCTTTTTCCTCCATATTCACCGGAAGATCGAATCGGCCCCGCAATTTGCCGTTGATTTGGACCACATAAGTGGCCCTATCTTCGACTAAATATTCGGGATTAACTGACGGAATCGGAACATAGGCAATCGATTCCGTTTCTCCGAGCTTTTGCCAAAGCTCCTCTGCAATATGCGGCGCAAAAGGATAAAGCATTTGAATAGCTCCTTTCATACAAGATTTTGGATAGGAAGAAAGATGAATAAATGCATTCAGGTATTCCATCATCCGCGCAATGGCTGTATTGAACTGAAGCGCTTCAATATCTTTCGTCACAAAATCAATCAATCGGTGCGTTAGTTTCAGCGCTTCAAGCGTCTCTTCATCAGAAACCTTATCGCTATAAACCATATCGTAAAAACGATTCAGAAATCGGCGGCATCCCGTCACAGCCTCCGTACTCCACACCTTTTCCCGATCAAATGGCCCCATGAACATCTCATAAAGCCTCAAAGCGTCCGCGCCAAACTCCTCAATGATCTCATCCGGAGAAACGCCATTGAGTTTGGATTTCGACATCTTATCAATCTGAGAAATGAGCTCTTCTCCCGTCTTCCGATCGTAATAACGGCCTTCCCTTTCCTCGACATCGTCTGAAGAAAGATACCCCCCTCCTTGCAATCGATAGGAACGAGAAGTCACAAGTCCTTGATTGCGAAGGGTCATAAAAGGCTCTAAAGAATGGACCAACCCCAAATCATAGAGAACTTTATGCCAAAACCGAGCGTATAAAAGGTGCAAAACAGCGTGTTCCACGCCACCTACGTAAAGATCGACCGGCAGCCAGTATTTTTCCGCGTCAAACCCCCACGCTTCTTTTGCATTGCGAGGATCGCAAAAACGAAGATAATACCAACAAGATCCGGCCCATTGCGGCATTGTGTTCGTTTCCCGGAGGGCCTTTTTACCTGTTTTAGGGTCCACCACCTCGACCCAACTGCGGACTTTCGCAAGAGGGCTCTCTCCGCTTGCAGCCGGCCTATAATCGTCGAGATCCGGCGGCGTTAAGGCAAGCTCGTCCAGCTCTAAAGGACGCATGGTCCCATCTGCAAAATGGAGGATCGGAATCGGCTCTCCCCAAAATCTTTGGCGGGAAAACAACCAATCGCGCAATTTATAGTGAACTGTCTTTTGCCCTTTCCCTTGTTTTTCCAACCAGTCGGCCATCGCTTTTTTGGACGCAGCGACAGAAAGCCCATTTAAAGAAAAATCGGCATGCTGACTATGAATGGAAACCCCTTCTCCCGTCCAACACGCTTCTCCTGCGAGCACCGCATCCCTCAACTCTTCAGAATCTGGATTTTTCACAGGCAAAATGGGGATGGCATACTTTTTAGCAAATCCAAAATCTCTCTCGTCGTGTGCAGGAACTCCCATGACAGCGCCAGTGCCGTAACTCATCAATACATAATCGGCCACCCAAATCGGAATCTGCCTTCCCGTCACAGGGTGAATCGCATAAGAACCTGTCCATACACCTGTTTGCTCTTTCGCTAAATCGGTTCGATCCAAATCGCTTTTGCCCGCCGCAAAACGGAGATATGCATGAACCGCTTCTTTCTGCTGTTTTGTCGTGGCTTTTTCGACTAAAGAATGTTCTGGAGCGATCGCGATGAAAGTGACGCCAAACAATGTATCCGGACATGTTGTAAAAATGGGGATATTCTCTTTAGTCCTTTCTTCGGCAAAAAAGATCGAAACCCCTTCGCTCCGCCCAATCCAATTCGATTGGAGTTTTTTCAAGTGATCCGGCCAATCGATGAGATCGAGATCCGAAAGCAAGCGATCCGCATAGGCAGTGATCTTTAAAATCCATTGCTTCAGAGGTCTTCTTTCGACAGGATATCCACCCTCTTTCGACTTGCCCCCTTCTACCTCTTCATTGGCAAGAACGGTTCCTAAAGCGGGACAAAAATTGACATTGACCTCCGCTTCATAGGCGAGCCCTTTTTCAAAGAGTTTGGTGAAAATCCACTGCGTCCATTTATAATAGGAAGGATCGCTCGTCGCAATCTCCCGATCCCAGTCATAGCTAAATCCAAGCGATTCGAGCTGCCGGCGGTAGGTCTCGATATTTGTCTTTGTCGTCACCGCCGGATGGGTGCCCGTCCGGATCGCATATTGTTCCGCAGGAAGCCCAAAACTATCCCACCCCATCGGATGGAGCACATTGAAACCGCGCTGTCTTTTATAGCGGGCCAAAATATCGGTCCCCGTATAGCCGGTCACGTGTCCTACATGGAGTCCGGCGCCGGATGGATAGGGAAACATGTCGAGAATGTAGTATTTCGGCCGATTTAGATCGATATCCGCCTTAAAAGTCTTTTTTTCTTTCCAATATTTTTGCCACTTCTTCTCAATGGCTCTGGAGTCGTATTTTGGTTTCATGGGAAAGGATTATATCAGAAAATCCTTTTTTAAACACTTGTCCCGAGAAATTCCTCGGTTCAAATTTTTATCAAACCGTTTTTTCAATCACAAAGGGGATAGAGTCGGTGATTTCCGGGTCTCCAAAAAATTGCATCGGGCCCGGAAAATGGTATTCATCCTCCATTTCCCATGATTTACGGAGCTTTGAGAATTTTAAGAAGGGAGGTTTAGTGAGATCGACAAGCGCCTTTTGGATCACCTGTTTTTGCACCCCTTTTCGCTCTTCCATGTGCATGAGCTGGACAATCGGAACAAAGGAACACTCCCAATTTTCAACTCTTTGCGCGAGATT
>CAYOMT010000010.1:0-16786 GCA_964405125.1 uncultured bacterium | reverse complement strand
TTCATCTCGGGAATAAACTCGATCAATCCCTCGGGAATTAAAATGAGCCCATATTCTTTCCCCGCCTCTTTTCTTTGGCAAATAAGATCGGCAATTTCCCTCACGATCTGGTCGAGTCCCTTCCCCTCTTCTCCGATGAAAGCGAGATTGGGCTGCACGGCAAGAGCGCATTCGAGCACGATATGGGAAGCAGAGCGCCCCATCAATTTAATAAAATGATAATACTTCTTAGAAGACAAAACATCTTTTGCGATATTCCCGATCATCTCAGCATAGGTTTTGCAAGCGCTATCAAATCCAAAGGAAATTTCAATCTCCCTGCTTTGCAAATCCCCGTCAATTGTTTTCGGAACGCCGACAATCTTCGTTGCGCAGCCATTTGTCAAAAAATACTCGGCCAAAATCGCCGCATTCGTATTCGAATCATCCCCGCCGACAACGACAAGCCCATCCAATGTCAATTCTTGGCACACCTGCATTGCAGAGGCCATCTGCTCATTTGTTTCAATTTTCGTCCGCCCCGATCCCAAAAGATCAAAGCCCCCCGTATTTCTTACGGCATCGATATCGGTTGCTTTAAGATAGCGCCATTTCTTCTCAATCACTCCGGAAGGACCACCCAAAAAGCCAATTAGCTGCGAAGAAGTGTGGATTTTCTGAATCATATCCCAAATCCCAGAGGCCACATTATGCCCTCCGGGAGCGGGCCCTCCCGAAAAAACGAGCCCTACCCTCAAAGGCGTTTTCTTAGACTTACCCAAAACAAGATCGTATCCTTTCTGATCCCATGTTTTCGGAAATACGTGGCGCAAGGAAGGATGAATCGCGCGACTCTCCCCCTTTTTCTGCAGGCAGATCTCTAGAGGCTTGAATAGAATAGAAGGAACACGGGGCTGGTATTCGAGACGATATTTTTTAAATGGATCCATGGAACATCTCAAAAATCGGATTTTGAGATGATTTGGGTATAAAACGCAAGATTATTTTAACATCACTTAGATTTCTTTTTTTGCAGATTTTGTATGGGAGAAGAAGGGGCGATTTCCACAAAAGAGCGGATGATCCTCGTAACCCTTGCCAATTCTTCCGCATCAACCCGAATTTCTTGTTTTCCTTCTTTTTCATACGCCATTTGAGATTGCTCATACCATTGCATTCCCAAATCATATGCTTTGCATAATTCTTCCAATTCTTCTGGTTTCATCGAGGGAAGCATTCCGAGTGAATGCATCCAATAAAGACGATCTACAATCCTAAAAGGCATCCCATCCATCACAGCCGTTTCTTTTTGGCGGCATTCACTCATCAAAAGATGCATCAAATGGTACTGCACAGCCCGGAGTAAAACATACTTTGTAGACATGATTCGGTTGTTATCAAAAAACAAAATACCGGCATTCATATCGATCGGTTTTTTTTGCGTTCCATTCATACAATTTTCCAGCTCTAAAACAGAAGGGGAATGGAAATGCTTTTCAAAACTAATCCGATTTTTACTATTCATTTCTTTCAGGCAGGAAAAAGCAAGAGAACGATATTCATGTGCGATATTCGGATTTCCAAGTAAATAAGAGGCGTCCAATGCGCGATTCGGAATATACACTCCTCCTCCCGGAGATTCATGTTTTAAAGGATTTTGATCGGAACCAAGAACACAAATCTCTAATTTTGGGTAAAACAAGAGAGGAAACAGGGAAATCACATCTTTGACTTGCTTGACTAAAGGGTCGAATATTGGATCAAACCCTTCGCAAGGAGTCTCTCTTCCTCTCTCTTCGCTACTGGCAAAAGATTGATTTAGAAAACCATCCGGAGTTTCTGTCGTTCGATCTGACGAGGGAGAGCTGCTTAAAGGTACTGAAAAAGTAGAATAAGGCGATTCAACCGAAGGCCTACGAAAACTAAAGGGGGAGAGAACGGTATCTTTTGTTTTAACAAAAATAAGCTCAATGGATCTTCCGGAACCAAGAGATTCCTTCCTTGCAGTGCTTCCCGTCACAAGAAGACTAAAATTTAAATTATGAAAAAATGCCTCGCCAAGAGATGCAGTTAAACTCAGTTTCGCTCGGGCATACGACTCTTCCTGGATAAGATCCAATCGAGCGCCGTGATTTCTTGGGGTTAATGCAGTTGTTGTCGTCATAATTAAACCAAATTTATTATATAAGTATAAACAAAAACACAATTATTGTAAATTAAAAAAATTTATATACCGACAATCTTGCGAATTTTCTTCTTGAACATCCCAAAATAGGTTTTCTCAAGTAGGTATAAACCGTGGATCTCTTGGACAATATTGCGAACTCTCTCCTTAAGCGCTTTTCGATACGTTTTTTCAGAGGGAATCAGGTAGATTTTTACCCCATTTTCTTTCTTTAATTCCGGTGTGAAAATCCGAAACTGAGGAATCGTATAATAAGAACACTTCGTTTCCTCATTTAACACGCCTTCCTGCAACAAATTAAGAATGCTTGCGCCCTCCTCGCCTTCATGGCACTTGCAAGGCTCTCCAAAAGGATGCGCCCGATATTGAATAGAAGAACTTTTCTCTTTTGGAATACAAAGGACAAATAAATTCCCTATTGAAGAACAATCCTCTTCCGTTTGAGCCGCAACTCTTGTTGCATAACCATCCAAATCAAATGATTCCGAATTTAAACTTGGATAAAATGATTGGATCGCATTTTTTACAACAGAAACAATCAAAGAGGAAGAGGATATATTCGAATTTTGGCACATAAAATGCAGCGCAGATTCATACCCTTTACTATTATAAAAATATCCATCCGCCGAAATCAAATCTTCCCTTGGAATCGCCTCGTTATCTCTCACATTTTCATCTTGGGAATAGTGAGATATATCCCAGTTTCTCGATAAACCGGGCATTCTAAGAAACTTGAATTGATGAAAATCTTGGCTAGGATGATGGACCTTCATCAATTCCTTAATAAGATCCGGGCAAACGAGCCACTTTGAACTTTGAGCGTGGATAAAAACATCGTGCGTTCTTTTGTATATATTCTGAATTTCTAAGCAACGCCCCATCATGACTTTCACTTTAAGTCTCATTGTATCCGATGTAACACTCCAAACCCCAGAGATCGCCTTTTCTTGCTTCCCCTCTATTTCAGGATTTATCACACCAAGCGCCCGCAAACGCCGTAATTCACAATCGGAATCCTCAAAACGCGCCCTGCGAATCAGCGCAATAGACTTTTCTTGCCAACCCTCGTCCTGCTCTGTTGCCAGACAATTAAGACGCAGCCGCAAAAGATCGACATCTTCTTCGTTATAATTATCTATTGCTAATAAACTCATAATTTTAATGATTGTTTATTACGAATAATATCAAAAAACAAACAAACACTCAATCCCTGAAAAGATTGTTCATCTTGCCATTTTAAAATCCTCCCGCCAAAATAGCTCTCATATGACCATTGCCTGCGTGATCCCCGCCCGTTTTAACTCCTCTCGCTTCCCCGGGAAGCTTTTGCAAATAGCCGCCGGCAAAACAGTGCTCCAGCACACCTTTGAGCAGGCCTCCAAATGCCCGGAAATCGATGCTCTTTTCGTCGCAACAGATAGCGAGCTCATTGCGGATCACGTCCGAAGTCTTGGGGGGCAGGTCATTTGGACCTCGGCAGAGTGCCAAAACGGGACGGAGAGGATTTGCGAGGCCATTTATAAAGACGAACGTTTGCAAAAGGCTGCCTATATCGTGAATCTGCAAGGCGACCATCCTTGTACGCAGCCGGAAACAATTTCGGCAATCATTCGAGCCTTGAAATCCGACCCAAGAGCCTCTATGTCTACGGCGGTGACAAAAATTACAAAGAAGGAAGATTTCCTATCTCCTCATATCGTAAAATCGGTCTTCGATATTCAAAAAAATGCTTTATACTTTAGTAGAGCCCCCATTCCATTCAACGGCCTTGAAAATGCCTATGGACATATCGGGATTTACTGCTATAAGACCTCATTTCTCAAAGAAATGGTTAATAAAGAGAGGACGCCAAATCAAAAATATGAGGATCTTGAACAACTGAAGGTGCTAGAAAATGGCTATCTAGTTAAAATAGCCGTTGTTGAAGAAATGATTCTCGGAATCGATACACCAAAAGATCTTGAAACACTGAAAGAGTTTTTTTTATGTCAGTCAAATATATCTTCGTAACAGGCGGCGTTATTTCGTCTCTCGGCAAAGGGCTTACCTCGGCTTCCATTGGCATGCTTTTGGAAGGCTGCGGCCATAAAATCGCAATGCTCAAACTCGACCCTTATCTCAACGTCGATCCGGGGACGATGAACCCCTTCCAGCACGGCGAAGTATATGTCACAGACGATGGCGCCGAAACAGATCTCGATCTCGGCCATTATTACCGCTACACCAATTCCCCCCTTTCTAGAGCGTCCAATGCCACCTCCGGACAGATCTACGACACCGTAATTAAAAGGGAAAGAAGAGGCGATTATCTCGGCAAAACAGTGCAAGTCATCCCTCACATCACCGACGAGATTAAAAATAGGATCCTCGCTTGCGCAGAGCAAAGCAAAGATATTTCTGTCGTTCTCGTAGAAATCGGCGGGACCGTCGGAGATATTGAATCGCTTCCTTTCCTCGAAGCCATCCGGCAATTTCGCTACGAAAGAAAAAAAGATTGCATCAACATCCACTTAACTTACGTCCCCTACATCAAAGCAGCCGGCGAAGTGAAGACAAAACCCGCGCAGCATTCAGCTCAGATTCTACGAGGGATCGGCATTTTCCCCGATATTCTTCTCTGCAGATGCGAAAACGCCCTTTCTCAAGAAATCAAAGAAAAAATCTCCCTTTTCTGCAACGTTCCCGAAGAATCTGTTTTCGATGAAAGAGACGTAAAGCAAAGCATCTACGAAGTCCCTTTGGATCTTCACAATCAGGGTCTCGATGCCATGATTTGCAAGATGCTCGATCTCAAAGCGGGAAAACCGGATCTTTCGGCCTGGGAAAAAATGGTCCATACAATCATCCATCCCAAGGGAAAAATTGTGGTCGGAATTGTGGGTAAATACATGGATCACCAAGACGCCTATAAATCGGTTTTTGAAGCTCTTCACCACGGGGCTATCGCATGCGGCGCTTGCCTAGAAATCCGAAAGTTCGAATCTGAAAAGGCGATCGATCTATCGATGCAAGGATGCGATGGATACGTCGTTCCCGGAGGGTTTGGCGAAAGAGGCTGGGAAGGGATGATTCAAACGGCAAAATATTGCAGAGAAAATAACGTTCCCTACCTCGGTCTTTGCCTCGGCATGCAGGTTATGATTGTCGAATTTGCAAGACATGTTTTAGGACTTAAAAATAGCGATTCAACCGAAATGAATCCCAATACGCCCCATCCTGTGATTTCTCTTTTGAGCGAACAAAAGGGAGTAGAAAATCTCGGAGGGACGATGCGCCTTGGAGCCTATCCATGCGAGATAGCCAAAGATTCTTTGGCAATCAACGCCTATCGCCAAGGCTTGATTTCTGAAAGACACCGCCACCGCTATGAATTCAACAACGGCTACAAACAAGAATTCGAAGCCCAAGGGATGCTCTTTTCCGGAACCTTGCAAAAGGGAACTCTTTGCGAAATTGCGGAAGTGAAAAACCATCCGTGGATGCTCGGAGTGCAATTCCACCCCGAATTCAAATCCAAGCCGCTCCACCCGCATCCGCTCTTTCGAGATTTCATTGCAGCTCTCCAAAGCCGGCAGCAGGAAAAAACATGGGCCCCTAAAGACGCCCTTTCGGTATCCTCATGAAAAAAAAAATGATCGGGATTGATTTCGGAATGAAAAGATGCGGGATTGCCATTTCTAATGAAGGAAAAACAATGGCTCTTCCCTGGACCGTTGTTTCCGGCGGATTTCCCTCTCTCATTGCAGCCCTTCAAAAGAGAAAAGAAGAAATCGAAGGCATTGTGATGGGTCTTCCCCTTCTCATGAATGGATCGAAAGGAGATATGGCAAATAGAGTCGAACAATTTGCCAAAGAGCTTGAAAAAACGCTCCAAATACCTGTGATTTTAATCGATGAAAGACTCTCTAGCAAACACGCAGAGTCGATGCTTAGAGAAACCGGGAACACGAGAAAGAAAAGGAGCGAAAAAACGGATGAAACCGCGGCAGCGCTCCTCTTGCAATGTTATTTAGATTCTTCTTTTTTAAACCCAAGTCCTGCCACTGTTCCAACGCAGGCGCCAAACATTCCAACGAGACACCCAGCGCTTGCTCCGGAAACAACCTGCATGAGCTTATAATACCCTGTCTCCTGAGTGAAAATACCCCCGGCAGCTAAGCCCAGAAGAGATCCTCTAAGACCCCCTTCTAAAGTATTTCTTAAGATAGACGGGCTCTTTTTGCTTTGCCAAGTTTTTTGAAAATTCCAAAAAGTCTCTATCATCCCTGCGCCAAATGCCCCTTTTTGAGCGGCTAACCCAGAAATTTTAAGAACTTTTTGAACACCCGATAAAATAGATTCGGGAATCTTATACTCGAATGAACCGCTCAATATTCTAGATTCAACGGCCACTTTTGCAATTGTAGGATCTACGCCCCGGATATGGGAAATTAAAGAATCGTAACCCCATTTAACCCCTTTAGAACATCCTAAACCAACAGCTCCGGCAATGCCGAGTCCTGCGCTGCTTGTTAATAATTCTTTTGTTTCAATCGTCATATATAATCTCTCATTAATAAATTAATACACAAATTATAACAATTTACGATATTAATTTCCACTTTCCAGAACTAAATATATAAGGAAAAAATTCTTTTCTTAATGATTCCAAAACAAAAATTGATATTCCCGGGATCAAAGCGAGGCCCCACTCCATGCAAGACAGAGGTTCCACATCGAAAAGATGGCGAAAAAAAGGAATATATAAAATCATTAAATGAAGACAAAGGGTGGATCCAATGGCTAAGAGAATAGATTTATTTTTAAAAAAGCCAAGCTTTCTCAAAGGGATTTCGTCGCTTCGCATTTCTAGACCAATCAGCCATTCAAAAACAATAATTGAACAAAGGACTATTGTCCTGGATTTTTCTAAAGATATCTTGTCATAGCTAAAATTAAATACACAAAAGGCGCCTATCCCTAAAAGGCCTGCCAAAAAAATAATTCGATATACCATGCCTGGATAAATGAGCTGCGATTGGGGGTGTCTTGGGGGTTGCTGCATTTCATTTCCCTGCATGGGCTCAAAGCCCAAGGGGATGGCAATGACAGATCCGGAAACGAGGTTAACCCAGAGAATCTGCAATGGTAAGAGAGGCGCTATCCCTATAAAAAAAACACATAAAATCAACCCAAAAAGCTCTCCAAAACAGGTTGTGATTAAAAACGCGCAAACATTGCGCAGCCGATTAAAAATCGCCCTTCCCTCGCCAATGGCAGAAACTATGGAGTCAAATCGATCGTCGGACAAAACCATATCGGACGCTTCCTTTGCAACGTCTGTCCCCAAAAGTCCCATGGCAATCCCAATATTGGCAGCTTCTAAAGCAGGAGCGTCATTGACTCCATCGCCTGTCATCGCAACAATTTGATGAGAGGCTTGCAAACTCTGCACAAGCCGCAATTTTTGGGCAGGCTCTACTCTTGCAAAAATCGAAACTCTCTCCATTTTTTGAGATAATTCTGCATCCGACATGTTTTCCAATTCGGATCCGACAATCACTCCTTCCGTTGAAATCCCCAATTCCTTGGCAATGGCCTCGGCGGTTCTCGGATTGTCGCCCGTAATCATGATCACCCGGATCTTCGCCTCTTTGCAAAGGCGGATCGCATCGACCACCTCCTTTCTCGGAGGATCGATCATCCCGAAAATCCCTGTGAAAATGAGCTTTCCTTGAAATTGCTCTTCCTCAATTTCCGTAACAGAAGAGTCCACTTCTAAATAGGCGACAGCCAAAAGCCTTAATGCCTTTGCCGTCATTTTTTCTATGGCTAAATTGACCGCGGCCTTCGTTTTTTCATCTAAAGGAAGAATCCCTGTTTCAGTCAAAATAAAACCGCTGAGCGCGAGAAGTTTTTCCGGCGCCCCTTTCACATAAATCAAGGATTGATTTTTCCCTTGATGCAATGTCGCCATGTAAAGATTTTCGCTCAAAAACGGGATCTCGCTAATGCGCGGGAATGTTTCCTTGAGTTTTTCCCGATTCACGCCCGATTTGTCCGCAATATATAAAAGAGCCCCTTCTGTCGGATCTCCAATGACCTCTTCCATCGGACAATGTTCAAGAAGTTCTGCATCGTTGCAAAGAGCCCCGATTTCAAGCATCCTAAGGCGCGCGACATCGCTTTTTTCAAAAGAATAGATTTCGCTCACGGTCATTTGATTGAGGGTCAAAGTGCCTGTTTTATCCGAACAAATCACCGTCGTCGATCCAAGCGTTTCTACAGCGGCAAGCTTGCGAACGATCGCATTTCTCTTTGCCATTGTATGCATGCCCGCTGCAAACACTGCCGTGAAGGCAACGGGAAGACCTTCCGGGATTGCCGAAATGATCGCCGCAACAGAGAGAAGTAAAACATCCACAAGGGATATCCCTCTGTAAAGCCCGATCAATGCAAAACACAAAACAGCAAGAAAAATACTGATTAGCATCCATCGCCCAATTGCGCGAATATTGTTTTGCAAAGGAGTTGGCTCTGGCTTGATCTCCTGTATGCTCTTTGCAATTTTCCCAAGACACGTTTGCATCGCCGTATTGACAACGAGAGCTACGGCTTTTCCATACACAACCACAGTTCCCGTGTATACCATATTCGTCCGGTCGGAAAGAACGTAAGATCCGGAAAGGGTCTTGCTACTTTTTTCAGAAGGAACCGATTCCCCTGTCAGCATCGATTCTTTCATTTTAAGACGCATCGATTCAATGATCCGCGCATCCGCAGGCACGGTATCGCCTATCTCAAGACGGATGATGTCGCCCGGCACCAAAGTCTCCGACGAAACAATGTGCAATTCCCCATCGCGCAAAACTTTGGATTTATGAGCGGCCAGCTTCTTGAGCGCTCGAATCGCTCTTTCGGCCTTCATTTCCTGGAAAAAGCCAATCAACACCATCAAAAAAATCGTCAGAAGAAGGACCGTTGCGTCCAATAAATCGCCTGTAAAAAACTTCACTCCCAAAGCGAGAGCTAAAATCAAGACAAAAGGGGTGAGAAATTGATGGAGAAAAAGAATCCATAAAGAAGGGTCTTTTGAATGGGAAATCCGATTGAATCCGACGGAGGCAAGCCGCTCCTTTGCCTCCAAAGAAGAAAGCCCTTCCCTGCTTGTATGCAAAGCATGAAAAATCTCTTCAGGAGACTGAAGATGCCAATCTTTTTCAGAATTTAATATTTCCACTTTGAAAGATATATATTTTTCTATTTTTAGACACAAGACTCATTTCTCAACTCTCTTGCCGATATTTTCCTGAAAATATATAGTAAGCTCATCATGACGATTGATCCTCTACACCCTCTTGAAGAGCCAAACAGATCCTCCCGAACAATCGACCCTTGCATTCTCGTTATTTTCGGAGCCACCGGCGATCTTACGGGACGCAAATTGAGCCCTGCTTTATACAATTTGGGCAAAGAAGGGATGCTCCCAGCCAACTTTGCCGCAGTCGGCTTTGCGAGAAGAGAAAAAAGCCATCAAGAATTCCGCGACGAAATCAAACAAGATATCAGCTTATACTCCCGCACAAAACCGATCGACGAAACGTTTTGGAAAAATTTCCAAGAGCATCTCTACTATCATAAATCGGGGTTCGACGATGACTCGGGATACCAAGCTTTAGATGCATTCCTCAAAACGCTCGATGCGCAATTGGCCACGCGCGGAAACCGGGTTTTCTATCTCTCCGTCCAGCCAAAGTACTTCCCCATCATCATCCAAAAACTAAAGCAGCACGGCCTCATCTACGAAGCGGAAGAAAAAGAAAAATGGTCCCGCGTCATCATCGAAAAACCCTTCGGCCACGACCTTGCTTCTGCAGAGGCGCTGCAAAAAGAAATTTCCCAATACCTCGACGAATCCCAAACCTACCGGATCGATCACTATCTCGGCAAAGAAACGGTCCAAAACCTTCTCGTATTCCGCTTTGCCAACTCGATTTTTGAGTCCCTCTGGAATTACAAACACATCGACCACGTACAAATCACTGTAGCTGAAGAAATTGGGATTGGAACAAGAGGCCATTTCTTTGAAGAAGAAGGGTTGCTGCGCGATATTTTGCAAAATCACATGATGCAGCTTCTTTCTTTAGTTGCCATGGAGCCGCCTGTTTCTTTGAGCGCTTCAGCCATACGAGATGAAAAAGTCAAAGTGCTTCAATCGATCCGCCCTCTCACCTCTTTTGATTTTGAAAACACGGTGATCCGAGGGCAATACGGCCCTGGATTCATCAATGGAAAAGAGGTCGTTGGATATAGACAAGAGCAAAATGTGAGTCCTGCATCGAATATGGAGACCTACGTGGCGCTCCGTTTATTTATCGACAATTGGCGCTGGGCGGGCGTTCCCTTTTATTTACGCGGCGGCAAAAGGCTTCCCAAGAGGGGAACGGAAATCGCGATTATTTTCAAAGATGCTCCGGGCGTTTTATTTCAGCAAGGGGGCAAAAAACACGATCCCAATATTTTAGTCATCCGCATTCAGCCGGATGAAGGGATTGCTCTCAAAATCAATTGCAAAGTGCCTGGCCCAAATAGCCCGATTCAGCCTGTCAAAATGGACTTCCGCTACGGCTCTTATTTCGGAGGGACGCCCCCGGAGGCCTATGAAAGACTGATTTGGGATTGCATCCAAGGCGATAGCACCTTATTTGCGAGAGCCGATGAAGTCGCCCAATCGTGGAAGATCTATACACCTCTTCTCCAATTTTGGGAAAAATCTCCCCAAACCAATTTCCCCAACTATGCTTCGGGAAGCTGGGGCCCTAAACAAGCAGACGACATGATCGCACAAGACAAACGATCTTGGAGAATCTTGTGACCATCCAACAAATCGTAGATCCCGAGCGCATCGAGACAGAACTGATTAAAATCTGGGAATCTCTGTCGAAAGAAAAAAAAATGCGCGCTTCCCTTTTCAATCTCATCGTATTCAATCGGCTCTCCAAAAGAACGGATTACATCCGAAGCATCGTACAAAAAGTCGTAGAAAAATTCCCTTGCCGAACCATCTTTATCTCTCAAGATCCCGATGCGAAACAATCGTATCTCAAAACAGCCGTTTCGGTTTTAATTCCGAAAGCCGAAGAAAGCTCGATTGCCTGCGATCTCATCGATATCGGCGTTGCGGGGGAAGATATCGAAAAAGTCCCGTCTCTGCTCCTCCCTCACCTGCTTCCCGATCTTCCGATCTACCTCCTTTGGGCAGAAGATCCGAGCCTACCCCACCCCCTTTTCGAGCCTTTAACGCGCCTTGCCACGCGCGTGATTTTCGATTCGGAATCGGCCGATAATCTTTTGCATTTTGCAAAAGAGCTCCTCTCTTTAAAAGAGCGAACAAATATCGATATCGCCGATCTCAACTGGGCCCGCACACAAGGATGGAGGGATTTAATCAAAGCGACCTTTGACGCGCCGCATAGACTGCAGGATCTAGAGGATGCGATCTCAATCCGATTGACATTCAATGCGAGGGAATCTGAGTTTTTTTGCCACTTAAAAATTCAGTCGATGTACCTGCTTGCATGGCTTTCAAATCGACTTGGCTGGGAAATAAAAAAAGCGGACAAAAACCTACAATTTCAATTTCTCAAAAAGGGAAGAACCATCCAAGCTTCTATCGAATCGATCCCTTGGGAAAAACTGGGATCCGGCACGGTGATCGCAGTGGAAATGACCTCTTCAGAAAACCACCATTTTTTAGCGGAAAGAATCCCCGAAAGATACCACTACGTAAAAATCCACCTTTCTTCGCCGGATTCTTGCGAACTTCCCTACGAATTTGTCCTGGGACAAACGGCGACAGGGCAATCTCTTGTTCAGGAAATTTGCATGAAAGGAACAAGCCTTCACTATTTAGAAATGCTCAAAGAACTCACAATTTTAGATAAGAACCTATGCTGACATTCGACAATCGACGCAACGTATTTATTGGGAAAAACACGGAAGAGGCGATCCTTTTTGCAGTGGAACACTGGCTAGATACCGCAAAAAGATCGATCCAACAAAGAGGACGGTTTTGCGTCGCCCTGTCAGGAGGGTCCACTCCGAAGGCGATCTATCAAAAAGTGATTCTGGATAAAGATTTAGACTGGAGCAAAATCTCTCTTTTTTGGAGCGACGAGAGAAAAGTCCCCGCCGATCATCCCGAGAGCAACTACCATATGGCGATGGAATTTTTCCGGCAAGTCCCCATTCCCCCCTCTCAAATCTTTCGGATGCAAGCAGAAAAAGGGAAAGCCGAAGAATACGAAGAAAAAATCCATCACTACGTGGGAAAACACCTCTTTGATTTAGTGATGCTTGGCGTTGGCGAAGATGGGCATACCGCTTCTTTATTTCCCGAAACAGCCGCTTTATCCATAGAAGATAAGCTGGTTGTCATGAATGAAGTCCCCTCAAAAAACACAGAGCGAATGACCTTCACCTTTCCCTGCATTCAGGGGAGTCGGAATATAGCGATTTACGCTCTTGGAAAATCAAAACAAGAAATTGTCGAAAAAGTCCTTCACGCCCCCATCATATCGCCCTATCCAGCCAGCCGCCTGGGAACCGCGGAAAGCCCCGCCCTCTGGGTCCTCGACCATCCCGTTAAAATAAATTTTTGAGGTTGGGTATATACCCAAAGCACTTCAAAATTTGGTTTTTTGAGCTGCGCGAAAGCTGCCGAATTTCAACTACGCCAAGTGCGTTAGTATTAGAAATACAAAAGCACTTGGCGTAGTTGAAATTCGGCGCTTTGGCGCGCTCAAAAAACAAATTTTGAAGTGCTTTGGGTATTATTCTCCTATGAAGTATACTCTTTGCCATGAACATTCTTGGCATAGAAAGCACCTGCGATGAAACCTCCGCCTCCATTGTAAAAGACGGCAGAGAAATCCTTTCCCTGTCTACAGCTTCCTCTGCGGATATCCATGCCGAATACGGAGGGGTTTTCCCGGAGCTCGCGTGCCGCCGCCATATCGAAGCCATCATCCCCGTCATCGAAGATGCGATCGCCCAAGCTCGGATCACCCCGGAGGACATCAATGCCATTGCCATTGCCAAAGGGCCAGGCCTTGTCGGCGCCCTGCTCATCGGAATGCAAGCGGCAAAAGGCCTTGCCATTGCCTGGAATAAACCTTTGATTGGAGTCAACCACGTGGAGGCCCACCTCTATGCAGCGATGATGGATATTTCTCCCCCACTCCCCTTCCCGGCCTTAGGACTCGTCCTTTCCGGAGGGCATACGCTGCTGCTCCAAATCCATAATATCGGGGAATATACTCCGATTGGAACCACAGTGGACGATGCGATAGGAGAGGCTTTCGATAAAGTCGCGATCCTCCTCGGCCTTCCCTATCCGGGAGGCCCCCATATCGAAAGACTCGCTCTTCAAGGGAACCCTAAAAGTTATCCTTTTAAGGCGGGCAAGGTGAAGCGAAGCCCGCTTGATTTCTCATTTAGCGGCATCAAAACAAGCGTCCTATATGCTGTCAAAAATAAACATACCCTCTCCTTGCAGGACCAAAGCGATATCGCGGCCTCGTTCCAAGAAGCCGCTTTATCCGATATCGCCTATAAAACAAAACTTGCCCTCAAAGATTTTCCCGCCACAGCGATCTATCTCGGCGGAGGGGTCTGCAATAACGAGCGCCTTCGCTCTCTTTTTGCCCAAGAATTCCCGACATACCCCATTTTCTGGCCCCCGAAAAACCTCTGCCTGGATAACGCGGCCATGATCGCTGGACTCGGATTTCAAAAATTTCTACTCAATCCAAAGGGCGATCCTCTGGATATGGAAGTCTCTTCCCGCATTCCAATTGCTTAAATTTCTACAGATTAGGTATACTCGAGTTTCAAAATTATTTAAGGACTTGTCATGGCAAAAAAAGGCGCTCGCGAATCAGTTCGTTTAAAAAGTTCAGAATCCCACGACTGTTACTGGACAGTAAAAAACAAACGCAATACAACAGAAAGGATGGAGCTGAAAAAATATGATCCTACCCTTCGTCGCCATGTTATGTATAAAGAAGCAAAGTAAGTGTTTGAGCTGCGGATAGCTCTTCAATACCTTCTGCCTAGAAAGAGATCTCTCTCATCTGCTCTCATTTCGATCATGTCAGTGGGAGTGATCTCTTTGGTCGTTTGGCTTGTGCTCGTATTTCTTTCTGTAACGGGCGGCATCGAAAGAAATTGGCTCCAAAAACTCACTTCCATGCATGCTCCCGTCCGGATTTCTCCGACGGAAGCCTATTATAATTCTTATTTTTATCAGATCGACGCTTTTGCAATCGCCTCAAACTACACCTACAAGACAATTGGAGAAAAAGGGGAAAACCAAAAATCGGATCCCTACTCTGTAGATGACGACGCGGAAACGCCGATGTATCTCCCTCCGGCCGACCGGATGTCGGACGGCCGTTTAAAAGACCCTGTCAAAGAAGTATTTTCCGTACTTGAAGACGCCAAGAAAGAATTTCCGTCTCTCGCCTTCCAAGATTATGAAATTGGAGGCGCGCTGATGCGCCTTGCGTTGAAAAATTCGGCCTCTGCCCTCTCTCAAATGGCCTACCTTCTTTCGATTCCCGACCAAAATCCGAACCTCCGCTCCCTTCTTCTCAATGTCCCCGATGGACCCTTAGATTTTGCAGAGCCTCCAGAGGCGCCCCCTCTCTACGCACATTTTGTTCAGGGGCAATTGCAACTGCCGAGCTTCCCCCAAGAAACTCCGGTGATTATCCCTAAAAACTACAGAGAAAACGGGGCTCAAATAGGAGATCGAGGAACGTTTAGTTTCGCGGCTTTCTCCGCCGTTTCAATGCAAGAGCAAAAAGTCCCTTTTCGCATTGTCGGATTTTATGATCCGGGGATCATGTCAGTTGGCAATAAGTGCATCCTCGTTCCGAAAGAAATCACGCGGGATATTTACGCCGCGACACAAACATTTTCTCCGGACGGAACGCCAACCAATGGCATTTTTGTCTGGATAGATAGCTTGTCTCAGGCAAAAGAACTGGCTAGCCGAATCACAGAACAACTGCAAAAAGCAGGAATTGCTTCCTATTGGAAAGTAACGACTTACGAAAACTTTGAATTTGCGAAAGATCTTTTGCAGCAATTTCGGAGCGATCGAACGCTTCTTCTCATCATTGCGGGGATTATCTTGATTGTGGCTTGCTGCAATATTATTTCTTTGCTTGCGCTGCTTGTGAATGACAAGAAAAAAGAGATTGCAGTCCTCCAGTCGATGGGAGCTTCTTTCAGAAGCATCGCTGCAATTTTTGGCATTTGCGGGATTATCATGGGAACGCTTAGCTGCCTATTGGGCTCGCTTCTTGCCCTCTTTACGTTGCATTATCTGAATGCAATTGTTGCATTCCTTAGTTTTATTCAAGGAAGATCGGCATTCAACCCTGCCTTTTTTGGAGAAAAGCTTCCCAACTCTTTAAATATGGAAGCGCTCTTTTTTGTGCTGATTGCAACCCCCCTAATTTCTTTGATCGCAGGACTGATTCCTGCAATGAAGGCAAGCCGGATCCGCCCTTCTGCAGCATTGAGGGAAGAATGATTCTCAAAGCGCAAAACATTTCTAAATCTTTCCGATTTCCTCAAGAAGTCCCCCTTTTTTCGAATCTTTCCCTTTCGGTAGAAAAAGGACAATCGATCGCAATCACGGGGAGATCGGGCGAAGGGAAAAGCACCCTCTTACACATCTTAGGAACTCTTGAAGAGCCGGATAGCGGCGAAATTTTCATCCACGACGTTCTTTCCTCCAAATCCAACGGATCTGAGCTTCGGAATCGACATATTGGATTTGTTTTCCAATCCTATAATCTTCTCGAAGATTTTACTGTTTTAGAAAACATTCTCATGCCGGCGAGAATTGCAAGAAAAGAGATCAAACAGGAATACGGGCTCTATCTCCTGGAGCAAGTGGGACTTGCGCATAGAGCGCGCTTCCCCGCGAAACTCCTTTCCGGCGGCGAAAGACAAAGGGCAGCGATCGCAAGAGCTCTTTGCAATAATCCCGACCTCATTCTCGCAGACGAACCTTCGGGAAACCTCGATCAAGCGAACGCAAAGGCAATTGGATCTCTTTTAATCGACCTCGTCGAGAAGCATAAAAAGGGGCTAATCCTCGTCACCCACGACCAAACCCTCGCCCAGCTTTGCCAAAAGCAACTCCTTTTATCCAAAGGCGCCCTCCTATAGTCATTTAAAGCTGAACAATCGCAAGAGCTTCCGGATACGTTTCTTCATGGATAAAATAGTGTTTGCCTCGGGCGGGATAGACTCCTGTATATTCATGGATATCATACCGCTCATATTTTATTTTCCCACGATAAAAATAGACCTGCGAAATACCGGTCCCCAAATCAATAGAATTCTCATCCTCAAAACTAATGGATGTTTCTAACAAATCATAAGTCACTGGATATATTTCCAGATATGGTCTTACTTCAAGATCTGAATTAACGCTTTCCAAGATTGACCCCATTAACGAGAGAATCATTCCCCTTGCCTCCTCTAAAGAAATCGTATCCTTCTGCGTCTTCTTCATCTTATAATGAGCCGTAATAGTCACTACCTCATTTTTAAATGGATAAT
>CAYOMT010000009.1:9448-22507 GCA_964405125.1 uncultured bacterium | reverse complement strand
GGCAGGAGATTAAATTCTTTTGATTTTTCTTGAATTGTTGTGGGGCAAAATGGGATAATGGATCCAAAATTTAAGTTGGGATTTATGGATTTTGCAACGCAGGAAAAGATCCACGCAATCGGCAAGCGTCTTTCCGATATGTGGAGGTATCTTTGACTTAGGTGTCAAAGAGGAACAAGTCAAAGAATTAGAGCTGCAGATGGCTCTCGATCATTTTTGGGACGATCAAACAAAAGCCCAGAAAGTCATTCAAGCTTGCAATGAGCTGAAGCTCTGGACTGTCCCTTATCACGAGCTCAAAACCCGTTTTCAAGACGTAAAAGACCTTCTCCCCGAAGCTATCGATTTAGGGGACTCTTCGTTAGTTCAAGAACTCATGCAATCTCTTGCAGAGATCGATCAAAAATTGGCCGACCTCGAGGTGCGTAAAATGCTTTCCGGGGAGCTGGATGCCAAGGATTGCTATCTCGAGATCAATGCGGGCGCCGGGGGAACCGAATCTTGCGACTGGGCCTTGCTCCTTTCCCGTATGTATCAGCGCTATGCTTCCCGCAAGGGGTGGAAAGTTGAGATTGTCGATCGGTTGGATGGCGATGTCGCCGGTATTAAAAATATTACTTTCCGCTTCAGCGCTCCTTTTGCTTTTGGGTATTGCAAGTCGGAAAAAGGGGTTCATCGGCTCGTTCGGATATCCCCTTTTGATGCCAATGCCCGCAGGCACACGAGTTTTGCCTCTGTCGATGTGACGCCGATTGTCGAAGATGTGCAGGTTCAAATCGATATGGAGGATGTGAAGGTCGATACCTATCGGGCCTCCGGCGCCGGAGGACAGCACGTCAACAAAACCGATTCGGCAGTCAGGATGACCCATATTCCTTCCGGAATTGTCGTATCTTGCCAGTCCGAGAGAAGTCAAATTCAAAATAGAGAAACTTGTTTGAAGATGCTCCAATCCAAGTTGTATGAAAAAGAGGTCAATGAACGTCAGGCGAAGATTTCGGCAATGGGTGGAGAAAAAAAAGATATTGCGTGGGGGAGCCAGATTCGCAATTATGTATTCCAGCCCTATACTCTCGTAAAAGATGCGAGAACCAAAGTGGAAAAGGGGGATATTCAAGCAGTCATGGATGGAGAGATCGATGATTTTGTGACCGCTTATTTGAAGGAATTCGGCTAATGGATTTAGTAGGGTTTGATATCCGTTTTTCAGAACTCGACGACGCCGCCTATCTCTCTTCTTGGCTCTCCTATCCCGACGCTTGCGATCCTTTTCCTTTCTCGTTTGAAGAAAAGGAGGATGCGGTCAGAAACTGGGTTGGCTTTTCCAAGTATAAGGCAAGTCTCACAGGGACAATGGACGGGGATGTCGTCGCCATAGGAACATTATTTCTGATGCCCTATAAAAAAGTGTCCCATCTTTGCTCTTTTTATCTCATCGTCGATCCAGAGCATCGCCGCAAAGGAATTGGAACCTCTTTAGTGCGTAATTTGCTCCACCTTGCAAAGAGCCGTTTTCGCTTGGACGGAGTGTATGCTGAACTTTTTCTCCCTTGCGCTTTAGAAACCATTTTAACGGGCCAAGATTTTCATCCCTTTGCCAAGCAAGATGATTTTGTGAAAATCGATGAAGATCATTTTAGGCCAAGGCTTCTTTTGGAGCATTTTTTTGTATGAACGGCATTTCCATTCGTCTCGCTGAAGAATCGGATCAAAAATATCTCATCGAATGGCTATCCCAGCCAGGCGTATTGCAGTGGTTCCCCCTTTCCGATTTAAGGGAAATCGAGGATGCAGCGCGCATTTGGATGAGCTATTCTAAGCAGCAAGCTGTTTTAACAGCTCTTTGGAATGGCGTTCCCTGCGGGATTGCCAATCTCTATATTCAGCCGTTCAAGAAACTTTCTCATCAATGTCTTTTTGCGATCATTGTCGATGAAGCCTACCGAGGAAAAGGAGTCGGCACTTTATTAATGAAAGACTTAATGGATCTTGCAAAAAACAAATTCTCGATTCATCTTTTGCATCTCGAAGTCTACGAAGGCAATCCTGCGATTCGCCTCTATCAAAAATTGGGGTTTACTGAATATGGAGTGCAACGCCGTTTTATTAAGGAAAATGGCGAGTATCTTTCTAAAGTCTTAATGCAAAAAAGGTTATGAAACATGGCAGGGCATAGTAAGTGGGCGAATACGAAGCATCGCAAAGAAAGGGCAGACAAGAAGAAAGGGAAAATTTTCAGCCGGATCATTAAAGAGATCATGTCTGCTGTGCGGCAAGGGGGCCCGGATCCGAAGTCCAATACAAAATTGCGCGCTGCGATCCAGAAAGCAAAAGAAGCCAATGTGCCCAATGAAAACGTAGAGAGGAATATTAAGAAGGCGTCTTCAGGGGATCAGGGCGATTATACGGAAATGAGCTATGAACTCTATGGATATGGGGGCGTTGGGTTGATTGCCGATGTCATGACCGATAATAAAAATCGGATTTCTTCGGACATGAGAATTGCGACGAATAAATGCGGCGGCACGGTGGCAACCCCGGGCGCTGTGGCTTATAATTTTGAGCGCAAAGGACAGATGACTCTTCCCAAATCTTCCATGGCTGAAGATGAATTATTTCTTTTGGCGACGGAAGCCGGAGCGGATGATTTCCAAGTAACGGACGAAGGATATGTGATCCTAACGACTGTAGAGGCTTTTACTCAAGTCAAAGAATCTCTCGAAAAACAAGGGATTCGGTTTGAAGAGTCGGGCCTTGCCATGGTTCCTAAAACGTGGGTCGAAGTGTCGGATGCGGATGCCGATTTGAATATCGCGTTGATTGAATGGCTTGAAAATCTCGACGATGTCGATGCGGTTTACCACAACATGAAAATCTTGGGTTCGTAAAAAGGGTGTAATCTTATGACATTGGTTCTCAGTCAGAAAAGTTACGGGCAGCGGGTAGAGAAAAGCGGGCGCCAAGCCAGAGAAATGGTGGAGTATCTCGACGAGAGTTCCAATGCCATGGGAGTTCTTCTCAATAAAATTTCATCTTTTGTCGCAGATTTTCGAGAGGGGATGGAAGGATTTAAGATCCCTCTCGAGGGATTTTATACCGGACTCTTGGCAAGAGAAAGAGATTTTGCTCGCATCGATGGAAAGGTATCGAAGCTTGCAGACACTGTTTATGCCCATGTGATGGAGTCGTTAAAACAGTTGGATAGACCGAGTTTATCTCAAGTACAAAGACAACTAGAATATCATGGGTTTTCTCCCGTTTCTATCGCTTCTTCTGAAGAGGCTTTGAGATATGCCCGCCAGTGGTTGACAGGCGAGGCGGAAAAGTTAAAAAGAAGAATCGATGTTTTCCAAGAGAAAAAAAGGGAGGCGGATCTTTGTTTAAGGACCGGATTTCAATCTTATGAGGACGCGAAACAGGGAACCGCTTCTTTCTGGGATCGGTTTTGGGGGAAAAAGCCTGTCTGTTATCCACAGACAACGGATGCGTCAGAGCCCTATCAACTCGTCAGGCCCAGGCTCCCTTTATTGCGAAAGGCGATCCATCGACCTCTCGAGACTTTTCTGCCGGGAGATCAGACAATTTTGAGCGCTTTATCGATTTTGTGCAGCAAGAAATCGACCTATGACATCCGAAGGATCATGAATGCAAGATCGTATTCACAAGGTTCGTTTGAAAACTTGGATAGGCGGCTAGAAGCCTCTTCTTGCGAATTGGCTTCTCGAGAAGATCTCGAGCCTTTTGATTTTTTTATTCCAGAGTCTCCGATCGATTCTTTAGAAATATTGGAGGATAGCTCTATGGATATATATTGCGAGTCGTTGGATGCCGTAGATATCCTTTCTCAAGAAGAGGCTCTGTTTACGCCGGCGAGCTATTCTTCTTCTGAGTCTATAGACAGTTTAGTCCATTTGTTCCCTAGCCGAGAATGTCCTTCTTCTTGTCAGGCGCCAAAGCATGTGAGCGTGGCGGTTCAAAAGTTTCGTTTAGGCCTGAGTTCCCGATATTTTCCTTATTTTTCTTATGTGCAAGAAGCCAGTCAATTCGAAAAAGAACTGAAAACAATCCAACAAGATTTTTTAAGTAAATTAGAGAAAATGGTTGCAGCTCAGGCGGAACTAGTTCAACTGAAACAAAATAATCAAAGCGATAGCAGCCGTTTCGTTTCTTTTGAAAAGTTAGTGAATGAGAGCGTAGTTGGATATAATCGGTGGCTGCATAAATTGGGAAAATTTGAAAATGTGGAGTCCCGTATTTGTCATATTCATGAATCTTTTCTGAATAAGAAAATAGATGAAGAGTCTTTGGCTACGCTGCATGGGTTGAGATTTCCCATTGAAGATATTCAAGCGTTCCATCGGTTTGTAGAGAATCTTGGATCTTTAAAATTGAGCATCGAGGCCACGCATAAAGAAATGAATAGTTTTGAAGATCATTTATCTGCCCGATTGGATGATATGTGTTATTTTATTGAAGCGTATCAAGGGAAAACGGGATATGTAGGGGGGATATTGAATTGGACGATATGGGGCCGTTCTTATTTAAAAGAGAAACTCTCCGCATTGCAGAAAGAAGAATGGGAAAGAGATCCGTCGTTAAAAGTCGCCTTCTTACAAAGTATTGAAAGAAGGCTTGCTTTTTAGCTCTAAATCATGAGGTGTCTTGGAGGATTTGCGCGCAATTGATTGACGTATTCTTTTGTGTCATGACCCACTGTAAATGGATGTTTTATATTTAATTTATTCGGATTGCAAAGATCTCTAAAGGTATTTAGGTGAGGTCGAACCGGGGTTTCTTTTTGTCTGATTTCAGAATCGACACATGCAGCGCCGGCGCATAAAAGAGTTGTGTTGCATATAAACGCGCAGCAATGGGAGAAAACAGAATTGACTTTGGAGGGAAGTTTAGAGGCTGCAGTTTCGATTCCCGTTTGAATCCGGGGATATCCAAAGCGTTTGTTCAGTAGCTGCCACATCGGTTTTTCCGTGGGGAGCCGGATATTGCCGATTCTTCCGATTTTTTCGACATATTGCGTGCAGTTTTGTCCGATGAGTTGGAAAGTTTGGTCGTCTTGCCTTTTATCTTTTTCTATGGCTTGTTTCATCTCATGGAATACAGCTTCTGTAATTGTAAAAGCGATCCGGTGAATCGGAAGATTCCAAAATTCACTGACATCGGGCTGCATAAGATGTCCTTTTTGAACGCGCAAAGGCATTTTATAGTTTTCTCTTTTATCCCGTTTGTAGGGGCGGTATAGTCCGACAGAATAGATGGCTCCTTTTGGAGTTTTTAATCTGAGCCAAGAGTGGTCTCCTATAAATTGGGGAACTTCTTCGCAGCAGCAGCAAAATTCGAATACATATTGATTGCCCCAAGCTGCAGGATCTTCAAATTTATAAGGTTCAAGCTGATTCCATTGAAACATATCCTTGTTTTGAATCCCTTGCGGCCCATAGAACCATGGTTGATTTGTCGGAGTAGTTGCCTGGGGTCTTTGAACTAAGGAACGGAGCATAATCCATTGGATATCTCTCCCCTTTTGTTGGAGCATGATTCTTTGCTGCGGATCGAGTCTTATTTCGTGATTGTATACTGCGAGATAAGAAGCCAAGGGAGGGGATGATGCGAAGGTTTCAAATCCTTGGTTGCAGCGCAGTTCAAATATTGAGCTCGCTATCCCGAGCTGATAAGCCAATAGTTCTCGTTTGCATGCTTGGATGCAGCGGTGTTTTCTTAAAAACTGAGGGACTGTCTTTAAGAATTTGCGCGCCTCAACAACGTGAATATTTTGGAGGTTTTCCGAGGGTTTTCCTCGAGGCAGATTTTTGAGGGTTCCAAAGATTTCGATGGCGTGAGCAAAGATCTCTCGACTTTTAGAATCATTTGGCGAAAAAGGCAAGTCGAGACCTCTTTTATTGCTTACTTGGATGGCTGCTGTCATTGGATTCTCCTGTGGATCAAAAAGGAGCGGGAGTATACGAAGAAGTAGAGAAAAAATAAAAGAATTATTTTCTCATATGATCCGATGCGATTTTGGAAAGATCCGATGGATTGATAGGCGTATATGCAAATGGCATCGGAATTTTTCCTGTATAGAGGATCGCTAGTCTTTTTTTATTTTCGCGAGAGAGGAATGCGTGGGCCGTTTCTGAGAATTGTTCGTAGGTCAGATTTTCCATGGCATCGATTCTTTGTTCGATGAGCGAGAAATCCTCTTTTTCTTGGAAGGCTAAAAAATCCCAAAGAGCGCTTTTATCGCGAAGGTTCCTGTATCTTGTTTTGATCGTTGCAATCGCGCTTTGCTTTAAAGTTTGGAACCTATTTTCTGAAATGCGATTTGCAAAATTTTCTCTAAATTCCTCTAAAAAAAGCTCAAATCGATGGAGGAGGTCTTCCGGCTGGTGCGTATTGGATTGGACGAGAAAATATTGGTAGAGCCTTTTTTCCACTTCCGCATCGCTGCTTTGCGCGATATAGCCGGTTTTTTGCTTTGTTCTCAAAGTATCAAAAAAAGGTTCTTGCAAAGCTGCGCTTAGAATTTTTTGAGAGGCCTTTTTTTCAAGCGAGAAATCTCCTTCGTCAATCAAGAGGATCGCGGCATTTCCTTGCGCCGCAGTTTCTTTAGAGATGTAAAAAGGACCTTCTTCTTCTGGAAGATAGAGCGTTTTGATTGCGGGGTGCTTATTTTTGGGGTAGGGCGTTTTACTTAAAGCGTGGAGAATATCAATCCAGCATGATTCTGCTGTTTTCAGTGTCAGGTTGCCGGAAAAAAGGGCTTCAAAATAGGTTTTTTCAAACAAATTTTTATGGAAAGCGCTAAAGTCTTCAAAAGAAATTTTTTGGATGGCTTCTAGATTTTCTTGTTTTGTCGTTTTATCTTGGTTGATCAGCGTAGAGAGAAGTTCTTTCGCTTGTTTGACCGGGATTGTTTTTGCGCTATTTTCATATTCTTTCGCGTGCCTTGCAACATACAGGGCAAATTGTTCTTTTGTCGGCGGATGCATAGGCATTTGCTCTACAATTTCCTGAAGCAAAAGGGGGATTTTTTCGCTAAAGCCGGTAATTGCGATGTGGATTTTGTTTTTGTCGATTTCAAATTGAGAGGAAATGCCGCTATTTTCCGCGTTGATTAAAATAGGATTCAGTTGATCTGTTAAGTGATCTAAGTAAAGGGAAGCGAGCACATGGCTTTTTGCGGTGGGTTGAAGCAGTGGGGTGGCAATGTGCAGATAGACGGCCGATTCCGGAGTTTGGTATTCGCTGCATCGAATGTAAAAAGCTTTTCCTAAAGGAGATGCGGCAATGCAAACGGGAATATTTCCGAGACCCGGATCGGGAATTGGATCGAGATGTTCGGGAACAAACGGATTGGGCTCTGCAAGGCGAATTTCCGGGTGTAGAGCCGCTTTTTCCCACGAGGCGATCCATTCGGCGGGAACGGGCCGGATTGTGTAGGGAACGTTGAGCCATTGCTCTTTTTTTTCATGCGAGATCTTCTCTGGACTCATCCAGGTGATGATGCATTCGTTTGGGGTTAAAAAATCGAGGGTCTCCCGAATTTTTTCCGGGTTGTAGGAACTGGCGAGGAGAGTTTTTTGAGGAAAACTTTCGAGCTCTTCAT
Source organism: uncultured bacterium (assembly GCA_964405125.1). Classification (GTDB taxonomy): domain Bacteria; phylum Chlamydiota; class Chlamydiia; order Chlamydiales; family SM23-39; genus DAIDHZ01. Next base: position 14,886 of record CAYOMT010000009.1, on the reverse strand, counting down.
CGAGAATGATCCTTCCGATTTGAGAGATGAATTGGAAAGCATCGATTTTCGGCTGATATTGATAGTTTAGCTTTGCAAGAGCATTTTTCTCGAAGAACATGGTTTCTGGAATATTTGTTTCTTTGAGGCCTTTCAATGCTTGAAATATGTAGGTAATGACCTTTTCTACGTTTTGAGCGCCGAGATCCGACAAAGCAAGATCGATGTTAAAAAAGAGATGGCTCTTTCCTGCGTAGGGTTGGGCTTGAATGCGCATTTCATCGACGAGCTGCTCATTTTTTAAGATCTGAAGCAGGCTATGGGGACTCCCTCTTTTCAGGGTATATGCAATGAGATCCGCCGAGAGCGAATCGTCTACCAAATGGGGCGGAAGTTCCCAGCAAAGGCTGAGCATCTGAATATTTTTAATGGGAGCAATCGAGATGATTTGCTTTTTTTGAGAATTTGCGGTGAGTTGGCTGCTAAAATCTTTTGCTTCTTTAGAAAGTATGGGGACAGAGGAAAAGGATTGTTCGGCCGCATTTTTTAAATCGCTTAAAGGGAGAGAGGAGTAGATGGCAACGCGCATCCGATTGGATCCATAATGGTCGTTATGCCAGTCCTTGAGCGCTTGCTGCGGGATTTTGGAGAGAGTTTTTGAGTTGCCCGCGGAAAAAAGGCGATTTGGATGGTCTTGGTTTCCGGTTTCTTTGAGAACCATATATTTGCGCCAACCGTCATTTTCTTTCATCAGAGCAAATTCTTGGTCGACTGCGTGCAGTTCTTTTGAAATATTCGATGGATCGAAGATCGGGTCGATGAAAAAATGGGCGAAGCGGTCGAGAAGGGGGAGAAATCCGTTTTCATGGGAAGAAAACATGTATACGGTTTTATCCGATGCCGTAAAGGCGTTTGTGGCGCCATTGAAATTGGAAACAATCGAGGAGAATTCATTGGAATCGGGATATTTTTCCGTTCCCATAAATAGCATGTGTTCGCAAAAATGGGCCATTCCCGGATATTCGGAAGGGTCCGACCAAGATCCAACGCGGACAGCAACTGTCGCTGCCGATTGGTCTGCGTTTGGGTCTGAGATGAGGAGGATTTCCAGTCCATTTTCGAGTAAAATTTTTGCCGTTTCCCGTTTTTTGAGATCTAAAGAAAGGAAGGGAAGATTCGAAGTGTCTTCGATCTCTTTTGGACAAAGTAGATTCGCGGCGAGCATAAAAAAATGACAAAGTATCATATTTCTTATTTTATGAGATTTTGATAGTGATTGTAAACGATATTCCAAATCGCTTTTGCGCGCGCCTCTCTTCTTTCTAATTTATTTGTTTTATCCGAACCTGGAAAGTGGTCCATGTCAAAGGGAGGCGCAAAAGAAATATGGATGGGCGTTCTTTTGGCGTTTCTCGATTCCCCGAGTTCTTTTTGGACAGTTTCCGGCGGAGGGAGAAGATCGTATGTGGCAAGAGTAAAGGGGATAAAGTGGGTGGGGGTTTGGCTTCTGCGGGCCATGAGATGGAACATTTCAATGCTATCGGGATCGAAGGGGGCGACCTCGATTCTTCCCTCTTTATTTTTTCGATCTCTGCCGCCGCTGGGAGCTACGTAAATGATTTTTCCTCCTTCTTCCAGCAACCGGCTCATCAACTGCATGGTTTTTTTGTTGTGCAGTTGTTTGTCTGTTTTTTTTTCAGGAGGATGATCGATGTACCGTTTTGAATAAATACAGAGAAGATCGCATCCCATGCTGAAGGGAATCGCAAGGGGATCTGTGACAACCCTTTCTCCGGCGACATAGATGATCGATTCCGCAATTTCGGGGTGCGTTTTTTCTAAAAGGATGCTGATGGCTTGGGGATCGCTTTCTGTTTGGTGGTTTGCCAAAAGAATCACGTTTTCTTTTTTTTGCAACAAACGATGGATTGTATTGAGAGATTCAAACCCCTCTATCTTTGAATGGGGAAGGTTTACAAGGGGTTTGATGAAGTCAATTCCAAACCTATAATAGTCAAAGGGATGGCGGACTTTTTTGTGGTAAGGTTCAAAGGTAAAGGGAGAGTTGATTTCCTGTTTGATAAATAAGAGGTAGAGAAAAAGAGTCGGGAGGCATTCATGGATGGATAAAACAGCTCTTTTATATGCATCAAAAAACTCCATGAGAAGTTTATGGTATTTCGCAGGGATTTGATGAGATAGGGCTTCGAGCTCTTTGTAGAACTCTTCTTCACGCATCGATTTTTTGTCCATTGAGAGTTGAATAGAATATGTAATCATTCAAATGGATATTGTCATTGATTGCAAATTCGAGATGCGCGTTTGATTTTCGAGCCAGGCTAGAGTAATATTCTTTATCGCTTTGTTCGAGATATCGGTTGAGTTCTGGATGCGTGACGAGCTTGAGCGCGAATTGATTTTGGCAGAGGATCAATTTTTTGAGGGCTCGTTCGATTTCGACAGAGATGCTCTCGTGGCTTTTGACAAGGCCGCTGCCTAAACAATAAGGGCAGTTTGTGTAGATGGTTTGGGCGAGAGATTCTCGATTTCTTTGGCGGGTCATTTCCACGAGGCCAAATTCGCTCATCCCTAAGATGGTGCACTTTGCGGAGTCTTCTTTCATGCACTCTTTGAGGTGTTCGAGAACCCGTTTTTGATTTTTGCGCGAGCGCATATCGATGAAATCGCAGATGATCAATCCTCCGACATTCCGGATTCTGATTTGCCGGGCAATTTCTTCGACCGCCTCTAGGTTGATCCGGACGAGCGTTTCTTCGACATCTCCGCCTGTTGGATTGGTAGAGCTTCTTCCGGAATTGACATCGATTGTGTGCATGGCCTCTGTTTGGTCGAAAAAGAGATAGCCGCCGGATTTAAGCCAGATTTTACTGCGCATGGCTTTGTCGATTTCCCTTTCGACATTGAACCTTTCAAACATGGGCATTTTATCGCGGTAAAATTCGAGTTTAAGAGGGTGTTCGCCTTCGTATTTCTGATAAATTTGCTTGCATCTTTGGAAGATTGCATAATCGTCGACGAGAAGTCTGTCGTATCGTTTATCGATACAGGTAATGACCGCTTTTTTGACGAGATCGGATTCTTCGAAAAGGAGGGTTGGATGGCTCGATTTGTCGAATTTTTCGACAATGCTCTGCCAGGAATTGAATAGATCTGTGGCTTCTTCAATCAGCATATCCGTCGTCGCATGAGCGCTTGCCGTTCTGCAAATCAGGCCCATGTTTTGAGGCATTTCAAAAGAACGGATCAATTTTTTTAACTGATCGCGCATGCCTGAATCTTCGATTTTCCGAGAAACTCCTCGATGAGGGTTATTGGGGAGGAGGACGAGATAGCGTCCTGCAATCGAGATATTGGATGTCAGCCTGGCCCCTTTGTTTCCAATTGGCTCTTTGACGACCTGAACGAGAACGGGCTGTTCCGGTTTTAAAATCTGCGTAATGTCTTTGAGTTTCGCCGAGGGTTTGGAAGAATCGGCCTCTAAATCGAAATCCATATCGAACATTTCTTCGAATTTTTTCGTGTTTTCAAGAATGTCGCTGATGTGGATAAATCCATTTTCTCCTTCATTGATGTCGACGAAAGCGGATTGGATATTGTGCAGGATGTTGGTGACTTTCCCGCGGTAGATGTTTCCCGTAATTTGGCGCGATTTTTTGCGGTCGAAGATGAGGTCGTGGAGCTGGCCGTTTTTTAAATGCGCGTAGCGGATTTCTTTAGATTCTATGTTTAGTAAAATGTCATTCATATTTTTTTCGCGTTTTCACCCATCATACCGAATAAAAAATCCTTTTTCTAGAGATATTAGAAAAGCGTCCATAAAATTATTTCGAGTGAGGTCGATGGCTCCTCGAACTGCATTGACAAATGCTTGCGGAGTAGAGTACCCATGGCATTTTACGACAACGCCTCTAACTCCGAGAAGCAAGGCTCCGGGATATTCGGCATAATGGAGGTGTTTTTGTAGATCAAATAATTGGGGTCCAAGGATTCTTAGTGTTTCCGAGGAGAGGTTTGTATTGATTCTATCTAGGATCAAGCTGGCAATTCCCTCTGCTGTTTTGAGAAAGACATTTCCCGTAAATCCGTCTGTAATGAGTGCGTCGACGTCTCCGTCGAATACAGATTTTCCCTCGACATTTCCCGTAAATTTAAAGGGGGGATTGGGGTATGTTTGCAAAAGATGATAGGCTTGTCTTAATTCAGAGGTTCCTTTCAAAGGTTCTTCTCCGATATTTAAAAGGCCGATTTTGGGCTGAGAGATCCCTTTTGTGCGAAGGAAAGCTGTCGCCATGAGCGCAAATTGCACGAGGTGTTTTGCTTTGCATTGCACATTGGCGCCGAGATCCAAGATGGCAACGGGATGTTTTTTGGTTGGGACAAAGGAGAGGAAAGCCGGGCGGTTGATTCGGGGAGAGGAGGAGAGGATGATTTTAGATCCTAAGACGAGGGCTCCCGTATTGCCTCCGGTCACAAAGGCGTCGATTTTCCCTTGCTTGAGAAACCTTAGCCCCTCAAACATAGAAGCTTTCTTTTTCTTCTTGAGAGAGGAAACCGGATTGTCGCCCATGGCAACGAAGTCGGGGGAGCTATGGAAAGGAAAAGGGGAGCGATCAGCCAAGTCAGGAGAGCCAAAGCAAATAAGATCCACATCTTCGGAAGGGAGAGCTTTGTGCAAGGCTTCTAACAAAATGGCCGGGGAATAGTCATTCCCCATTAAGTCGATGCCAATTTTACACAGCGGGCGCTTCAATCACTTGACCTTTGTAGTGGCCGCATGAGGAGCACATCCGATGGGGAAGGCGGTGTTTGCCGCAGTTTGAACACGCGGATAGGTTTTTAGGCGTCTTTGCGTGGTGCGATCTGCGTGAATTTTTCTTTGCGTTGGATACGCGGTTACGAGGTACTGCCATGGGAATCTCCTATGAGTCTAAATTGGAAAATGGGAAATGGGTGTTTTCTTCTATTTTTTTTTCTGAACGCAGATAGGGAGCAATGACCTTTCTGTCTGGACATTTGCCCTGATTGCATTCAACATACCGGGGGAGTTCGATCAATAGGGCCTCTCTCAGAGGGGCCTTGTAATCGTAAATCCCGCTGGGGATTTCTCCGAGGGGTTGCGCATGATAAAAGTCTTTTACAGATATTTCAAATTGAATCATTTGGTTGCAAACCGCGCAAGGCATCAAGGCCCGCGTAGAGGCTTTCAAACGAAGGATGAGTTCGCTTTCGGTTGTATATGCCTCTCCGATCGCGATAACAGGGGAATTGAGTTGCAATTCCTCTTCCTGGATATCGAGGAAGTCGGGTGTAAAAGATTCGTTGATAAGTTGGGTATGGCCGTTTTTAAGGCGGTCAATCCAAATCTGAAAAGGGTTGTCCATAATACGCGGATCCAAGTTTATCCGAGATCTATCTTAAAGATCAAGAACTGTGGTATA
>CAYOMT010000009.1:0-9348 GCA_964405125.1 uncultured bacterium | reverse complement strand
ATTGATTTAGGGCAGTTTAAAAAAAATTTACGATCTATCCGGCGGAGGATCGGCAGCGTTCTTTTTTGTCTTTGCGTCAAGGCGGATGGCTATGGCCACGGCCTTGCCGAAATAGGGAAGGCGGCCCAAGAAGAGGGGGTCGTGGACTATTTGGCGGTTTCTTGTTTGAAAGAGGGGGTCGCCTTGCGTCTTGCGGGGGTAAGCCTTCCTATTTTGGTTTTGGGGGCGATTCACGAGGATCAAATTCAAGGTTTAATTGAGTGGAATCTAGAATTTACTATCAGTTCAAAACTCAAAGCGGATTTGGTTTTGGAGGCTTGTCTGCGCATAGGAAAGTCTTGCAAAGTCCATTTGGAGGTCGATACGGGGATGCGCCGAACGGGGGTTCGTCCCGAAACGGCCATGCATCTGCTTCCTTGGCTGATGGGTCAAAAAGAATTGAATGTAGTGGGCGTCTATTCTCATTTTGCCACGGGAGACCAGCCGAATCATCCTTATGCTAAGGAGCAGATTCGGCAATTTAGTCAGCTTAAGAGTTGTTTTGGAAAAGATTTGATTTGGCATCTTGCCAATTCGGGGGGCGTTGCGCTGTATCCCGAATCTCATTTTGATATGGTGAGGCCGGGCCTTTTGTGCTATGGATATTTTCCCGATGGAAGCGTAGATCCTTTCGGAGAAATAGCGCCTTGTTTTTCTTTGAAAGCGAAGGTTTCTTACTTTAAAGTTGTAGAAGCCAATGAAGGGATTAGTTACGGACATACATACAAAACAAAAAAGCAAACGCGCGTTGTGACGATTCCTTTGGGATACGGAGATGGATATCGGCGTTCTTTTTCGAATCGGGGATTTGTTTTGATTCGCAATCGGAAATACAAAATTTCGGGAGTTGTATGTATGGACCAGTTTATGGTTGATATTGGAAGCGATGAAGTATATATTGGAGACGAAGTGACATTGATCGGAAGTCAAGGATTCGAGAGGATTTCGTTAGAGGAAGCAAGTTTGATTGCAGATAGCGTTCCTTATGAATTGCTTTGTTCTTTAAATGGTCGATTGTCGCGGGTATATTTATGAGGAATCTGCGTGACATCATCAAAACTGCGTACACATCCTTGGATCCATCAATATTTGGTTCCTCTTGTTCTTCTTTCTCTTTGCCCTCCTACGGTATTTGTTTTTTGGTACGTCGGCTCTGAATTGCAAGGTTCGTTTGCAGATTTTTGGAGTCTTGTATGGCATAAGGGCTTATTTGCGACCGTTTGGGGAATTTGGAAGCCTGTTTTTTTTGGATCGCCCATTGCTTGGAAGATCATTGGCATATATGGCGCTTTTCAGCTTTTTTTAATGCGCGTTATTCCGGGGAAACCCTTTCTTGGGCCTGTGACTTTGAAAGGGAACATCCCTTTATATAAGGCAAACGGAGTTCCTTGTTTTCTCATTACCGTGGCAAGTTTTCTTATTTGTTCTTATGGCCTGCATTGGTTTTCTCCGACGATTCTGTACGATCATTTGGGATCTTTGCTTGGCGCTTTGAATTGTTTTAGTCTTTTGCTTTGCTTAGGGCTGTATGGGAAGGGGATTTTTTTTCCTTCGACAACAGATGCGGGATCTTCGGGGAATTTTTTCTTTGATTACTACTGGGGAACCGAGCTCTATCCGAGGATTTTGGGGTGGGATGTAAAACAGTTTACAAACTGCCGTTTTGGGATGATGGCATGGCCTATTTTGATTCTTTCCTTTGCGGCCAAGCAAAGTGAAATGTATGGCCTGAGTAATTCGATGCTTATTTCTGTGGCTTTGCAGCTTATTTATGTGGCCAAATTTTTTGTCTGGGAGACGGGGTATTTTCGGTCATTGGATATTATGCATGATCGGGCTGGTTTTATGATTTGCTGGGGATGTCTTGTGTGGGTGCCTTGTATTTATACATCGCCCGCATTTTATCTCGTCCATCATCCGATCCAACTCCATTCTATTGTGGCTTTTGCCATTTTTATCTCGGGGTTTACGGGCATTTTGGTGAATTATTTAGCAGATAGGCAGCGGCAGAAAGTGCGTGCGAAAAATGGGAAATGTCTCGTTTGGGGTTCTTCTCCGTCTATCATTGAAGCTGCGTACCAGACGCAACAGGGAGAAATCAAGCAAAGCCTCCTGCTTGCCTCTGGCTGGTGGGGAGTCTCTCGCCATTTCCACTATATTCCGGAGCTTTGCGCAGCATTTTTTTGGAGCGCGCCGGCTCTTTTTTCAAATTTTTTCCCCTATTTTTATGTTTGCTTTTTGACGATTCTTTTAGTCGACCGGGCTTTTCGCCACGACAAAAGATGCAAAGATAAATATGGCGCTTTCTGGGATCAATATTGTGAAAAAGTTCCCTATAAAATGGTTCCTTATCTGTTTTGAGTCAGACGTAGATTCAAAGTTATTACTGGTTTTCTGTTTTTGGAGGGAGCGTTTCTTGAAAGAATTTGATTGCAAAAGCGGTCGCTTCTTTGTGGATAGGAGTCCAATTTAAAGAGGCCGGATTTGATGTGGATTTTTGAAGGATTTGACACCCTTTTTCGCTCATTTTATTCAAAAATGCGTAGTGGGATGTTTTATTGCGCATAATTTTGAGTTTGCGGGGAATCACATTTTTAATGATTTTATGTGCGTGTTCTTTGTGCGGCAAAACTTCGTCGTCGAGCGATACAATCAGACCAATTGGCGTTTTGATTTTCTTCAGTGTTTCGGGGAGATAGGCAAATGTCGCAGGGCAGATGAGCAGAATCGATCGAATTCTCGGTTCGCGATAACTTTTTTCAGCCTCTGAGAAGTCGAGTTTATTGAAGGCTTCTTGAGAAACTTCTCCGGCCAGATTTTGCTGGGCTCTCGCAATTTCTTTCGCGTACTTTGCTTCGGCTCCAGCAAGCGCTAAACCGGTCATCCCTCCCATGGAATAGCCGACAAACCCGATCCTTTCTGCATCGATATGCTTTTGTAAGTCTGTATCATTGAGAAGGGAGGTGATTGTGAAAGAAACGTCTTTTGCCCGATCCCAGAAACAGAATCCCGAAAGAGGATTGTATTGATACCATGCATTGCCATGGTGCTCTACCGATGCAACGATGTATCCTTGTCGAACCAGGCCGTCGGCAAGCCAGGTTCTCTCTCTTCGGTCGCCTCGATGCCCATGAGACATCAAAATCAGAGGATAGGAGGCTCGTTTTGAGGAGATCGCTACATTTCTCGCTTCTTTGGGATGGATCCAGACGCTATCGTCCGTCGATTCTAGGGAATACTCTGTCTCGTCTGTCGGGTACCAGAATTCGACAAGGACGGGTCGATCTCTCGCAGGATCTTGATAATGCAAGGTCCTAACTCCAATGGCCTCGTGCGCAAAGGGACCTTCAGACCCGCTTTTGGACATTGCGTGCGCAGGAGAACTCATCGCCAGCATCAGATAGACGATCAATGTATAAATCGAAGAGATCATAGACCCAACATTTTTATCATAATGGGCCCTCAAAAGCAACGGATTTGTGTGTTTAAAAAGAATTTATAGAAAAAAAGAAACATGTAACATGTTTATTATTAACGAGATATGATTTTTTTAGTCAAGATTTCTTGGGTTTTGCGGAAAAGGCTCCGTAGGGTTGAATGAAGAGCACTTCTTCTACTTTGTTATTGGAGGAAAAGACAAAGCGGAGGTTATATCCGGTCATGGATTTGACTGTGAATTCATTTTCTGCGCCGGGGATGAGTTCGTAAATTGGCTGGCCGGGGATGATTGCGCAAAGGGAGTGATTGCGGATAGCGACCTCGACTGTGTATCCGTAAATTTCATAAAGGCCCGTAAATTTTTGCAGGTAGGCGGCAGAAGAGAGGGTGTCTTGTTTTTTTCTTTTGAAGAGGATATCGCCGACAGTGGGTTCAAAAGGGATGAGGACTTCTTGAATATCGCCGTTTAAATCGCTTCTGAAAGTAATTTTTGATCCAATCCGAGAGAAAAAAGTATGTTGATTTTCTTTTGCGATGGTAAAGACATCGTAATGCCAGTGGTCTAGTTCGCTTAAGATTCCATTGAAATCGGCGCGGAGCTTTCCTTCTTCAAGCGAGATATTCAAGAGGCCGTATCCGGGGTGTTCGAAAGATCCTGTAAAATCTTTGAGGGGGTGGGAAGGAGAGGTCCCTTTTTTTCTCAAAGAATCTTCTCCGTTTGCCAATTGCGTTTTTTGGATCCCTTCAAGCCCTTCTGCCATCCAATCAATGAAAGGGAGTTCGAGAATCGCATCGATGATCTGGACAGATAAAAGCCGGGGGAATGCGGAGAGATTTCGGTTGGAGAGAATAATGATTCCCGTTTTATGGGCGGGAAGAAGGCCGATAGTTGAGGTAAATCCGTCTGAAACGCCGTCGTGGCTTAAGAAATATTGTCCTCGATAGGAGGCAATCCCCCAACCCATTCCGTAGGCATAGAGAAGAGATTCCTTAGTTTCCGGAGTTCCCGATGCGACGACTTGAGGCGTATGCATTTCTTGTAAAACAGAAGGGTTGATTTGCGCTGTATTTTTATAAACTCCTCCATTGAGCTGCATGACGACCCAATGAGAAAGATCGCGAAGATTTGAATTGATGGACCCGGCAGGGCCGATCAAAGAAATATTGCGGAAGTTCATTTTCTCTAATTTCCCATTTTTTTCGATGTAGGGAAATGAAAAATCGGAGGTTTTCTGCATGTCTTCTACAGAAAAATTAGTGTATTTCATATCGAGAGGCGCGAGGATCTTTTCGCGGACGAGTTCTTCCCAGGATTTGTGCGTGAGCTGTTCTAGCGCGTAGCCTGCGACCAAATACATTAAATTGTTGTACTGGTATCTTTCGCGGAAATTGCAAGACGGTTCTAAATAGCGCAATCTCCGTACGATTTCAGTTTTGGAAAGCGTTGAGTTATACCACATAAAATCATGTCTCGGCAAGCCTGAGCGGTGCGTGAGAAGATCTCTCATCGTCAGGTTCTGCGTTGCGTAAGGATCGTGCAAGCGGAAATCGGGAGCGATATCGATAATTCTTTCATCCCAGTGAAGAAGGCCTTCGTTGATCAGAGTAGCTACTGCAAAAGAGGTAAATGCCTTTGTGCAAGATCCAATCGCAAATAGAGTATTGCTTGTCACGGGATATTTTTTTTCTACATCTCTATATCCAAAACCTTTGGAGTAGACGATGTGGCCATCGACAATGACGCCAACGGCAATTCCGGGGATTTGATAGTCTTGAATTGCTTTTTCAATGACTTCGTCAAATCCCTCCATGATGGCTTGAGCGTGTTTTGCTCGATCGGAAAGAGGGCTGAACCAATCGAAGATGGAAGCTTGAAGATGTGCTGACACGCACAATGCGATCACAAAATTTTTCATAAGAAGTCCGCCTAAATTTACGAGCGGATCATCTTATATCAAATTCGAGAAATATTTCACATTCAGGTTTTTAAAAAACTTTCTCAGGCCCGATTCACGAGTTCAATAATCCCAAAAACAATCAGGTATATCGCGACGACATAATTTAAGAGTTTGGGATAAACTAACACGAGAATTCCGGCGATAATTGAAATAATAGGACCGATCATTGGATGCATAAAGCCTCATGTAATACATTTGTTTGTATAAAATAAGGCGATTTATTTGTATAGCCTGATTTCCTCTGACTCAGAAATTGTCGTTGAACGATCCTGCCGTCCGAAGCGACCATTTCCGGTCCGGATGGTGGAATAGGACGACAGTCAAGACGGAAATGATAGAAATCGCTGCGAGGAGCAAAAAAGCGCCTTGGAAATTTCCCGTCAGATCGATCAACCATCCTGTGAGGACGGGAGCGATAATTCCTGCAAGAGAAAGGCATCCCGAGGTGATTCCCTGCGCAGATCCGGCCCGTTCTTTGGCTACATCGATATTTACGCTAAAGAAAACAGATTGCGGCATGAGGCCGAATCCAAGGCCTAGGCTTAGGAAAAGGATGGAAATGCCGAGCGTGTTTGTGAAGCTCAAGATGAGAAAACAGATTGCGGCAAGCAGTTGGCTGCCCCAGATGATGTGCGATCTTGCCAGTCGATTTCTTCCTGTTTTTTTATGCAGGTAATCGGAGAGAATTCCCCCCGCTTTCAAAAATACGGCGCCGGTAAGCCAAGGGATTGTGAGATACCAGCCGACGGTTTTGAGAGGAAGTCCGTATTGTGAAGAAAAATATCCGGGAAGCCATAGGGTCGCAAAAAAGAGCATATAGCCGAAGGCGAAGTAAGCGATGTTGTTTGCAATCAAGACAGGGTGCGTCAGGATAAAACGCCAGCATCTCGGAGAATTTTGTAGATCGTCTTTTTTTGAAATAGATCCATTGATGTACTGCTTTTCCGCCTCATTTACGTATTTGGAGTCTTCCGGCTTATCGCGGAAAAGCCAATACCATAGAATGGCCCATAGAATACCCACTGAGCTGATGATAAAGAACATCGCTCTCCAGCCGTAATCGGCCACGAGATACGAAGTGATGGGGGCTCCAACCACAGAGGAAAGAGGAATGGCTACGAGGCCCAAAGATAGGGCGCGGGCTCTTTCCGAAGGCGAAAGCCAATTGCTGATCGATCGGGTCATGGCGGGGAAATGGGGCCCCTCTGCGACGCCAAGAAGGAATCTAAGACCAATGAATCCCCAGAAACCGGCCGCAAGACCTAGGAATGCGACGCAAAGAGACCATCCAATAGCGGCTAAAGGCCAAATCAAACGAGCCCCTAAAGTGTCGACTAGCCAGCCTCCGAGGATGGTTAGAAGAAAGTACCCAAGTCCAAATGCAGAGAGAATCAGTCCGAACTCTGTATCTGTAAAATGGAACTCTTGTTTGAGAGGGTCGATGATGAAGGAGATCGCCGATCTATCTATAAAATTGACTAACGTAATTAGAAAGATGAGCCCTGAAACGACCCAGCGATAATTGGATCTAGGTCCATCAACTATTTTTTTGTTTGCCATGGGTGCTTTTCCATTCCTTTTCTTTCCTCTCGGAAGCGTCGGCTAAATAGTATCAATTGGAATCTCTTTAAAGCCAGATTTATTTCTTGCTTCTTATGAGTTTTCTAAAAATGTTTTGCTGAGAGTAATGAAAAATCCCCTCTTTCTAGGAAAGAGGGGAGAGATTTGTCTATTCGAAGGGAACGAGAGGAAGAAAGATTATTTTTTGATATGTTTATTGAGGTGAGTAGCGAGCTTTAGCATATCAACTGGCTTATGGCCAATTATTTTTGATAATTTTTCATCGGGGACAATCATTCGTTTATTTTTTGTGTCCTGGCATTTTTTGGCTTTGATGTATTCCCATAATTTTTTTACAACCTGAGGACGTGTCAGTTGTCTCGATCCCACAACGGCTTGCAGTTCTTCGGAAAGTCCGTATGTGATTTGAGTCAGACCTGACTTTTTTCTCGCCTTTTTAGGCGCTGCTTTTTTCTTGGGTTTAGAAGTTTTTTTTGCTTTTGTTTTCTTTGCTGCTTTTTTCTTCATGATCAATTCCTTGTTAACTTGAGAGAAATGCTTGTGCGAAAGGTTCGCTTTTCTTTTCTCCTCTTTACCAATTACTGATGTAAGAAAATTTTTATTCATGCAAGAATAATTTTTAATTTTTGCAATTTTTTTTTAACAGGGACAGGTTCTTGTCGGAAAAATTCCCCTATTTGGGTATATGTATATTTTTCTTTAAAATTGAACATGGGGTGTCTATGAATGTAAAGAAAGTGATCGCAGTGATTGTGTTTTTCGTCGGCGTAGCTATGCTAGGCGGCGCTTTTTATATTAAAGATCAAGTGGCGCATGGGAAGCTTCAGGTGGCTAGCGCGGAAAAAAAGATCAATCAGGGGAAATCTCTTTTTTCTTTGAATCCCGTATCTGAGGAAATCGGAGATCAGGTGGCAAAGCCGATAGATCGGAAAATTGCCCATGCTAAATTGGAAATTTCCGACTACGAGGCTTTAGCTCAAGATCTGCAAATTGGCGGAATTATTTTAATTCTTTTGGGCGCGGGATTCTTTATTTTTCTTCGACGCAGAAGATAATGAGAGGAAAGCCGCTTTTGCACGAGGACCTTTCTCTTCTTGTCCAAGGAAGGCATTACGACCCGCATCGGATTTTGGGATTGCACTCTCAGGAAATCCGTTTGTGGAGGCCCGGGGCTTTGCAGATTCATCTCGAAGTCTTGGGCTGTGCTGTGGAGGCGAAGAGAGTCTCCGATCAGGGCTTATTTCTCTATAAACCAAAGGAAAAAATAGGCCCGCTCGACTATCGGATTTATCATCAAAACGGAACAATCGGGTGCGATCCTTATGCATTTAAGCCTCTTTTTGGAGAGATGGATGCTTTTTTATTCAATCAAGGCTGCCACTATGAATTGCACAAGGTTTTGGGGGCTCACTTAAGGACGATCGAAGGTGTTTTAGGAGTTCATTTTGCTCTTTGGGCTCCCGGTGCAGAAGGTGTATCGCTTGTTGCCGATTTCAATCATTTTGACGGCAGATTATATCCGATGCGAAGCTTAGGAGTTTCTGGCGTTTGGGAGTTATTTGTCCCGAATATTGGAATGGGAGAAAAATATAAGTTTGAAATTCGAACCCAAAAAGGAGCTCTTCTTTTAAAGAGCGATCCTTATGCCTCCTTTTCAGAGATGCGTCCCAATACGGCATCTATTGTGGCCGATGTGCAAGCATTTCAATGGACGGATCATAGATGGTTAGAAAAAAGAAAGAGCGCCACACTCAACTGTCCGATGAATATTTATGAAGTGCATCTCGGCTCTTGGAAACGAAAAGAGGCCCATTTTCCCAATTATCGGGATATTGCAATAGATCTTGCCAAGTATTGTAAAAAAATGGGATTTACCCACGTAGAATTGCTGCCCATCATGGAGCATCCTTTGGATGAATCGTGGGGATATCAAGTCACGGGATTTTATGCTGTGACAAGCCGGTTTGGCTCTCCTTCTGATTTTCAGTTTTTCATAAATCACATGCACGAAATGGGTCTCGGGGTGATCTTGGATTGGGTCCCGGCTCATTTCCCAATGGATGATTTTGCTTTGCATCGCTTTGATGGGACGGCTCTTTATGAGCATGAAGATCATAAAAAAGGGATTCATCCTCACTGGAATACGGCGATTTTTAATTATGGCCGCAAAGAAGTTTGCAATTTTTTGATTGCAAGCGCTCTTTTTTGGATAGAGCAGATGCACGTAGACGGCATTCGAGTCGATGCCGTGGCTTCGATGCTTTATCTCGATTATGGACGGAAAGTCGGCGAGTGGATTCCCAATCCCGATGGAAGCAACTATAATTTAGAG
>CAYOMT010000008.1:16779-23703 GCA_964405125.1 uncultured bacterium | reverse complement strand
ACAATTCTGTATCGGACCCGGTTCTCCCGCAATCTTTCGATTGCTCTATGAATATTGGAAAGAGGTTCCTCTTCAATCCAGGGGCGGATTTGATGCTTTGCCGCAAAAGCAAACATTTCCCTCATCTCCTCTGCATTGGCATTATTGCTTCCGCAAATTGTTTTTTGAGTAGAGATCAGATACATCGGATCGATATGAAGTCCTCCCAAAGGACGGCTCACAAAACAAAGAACCCCATTCGGCCGTAAAAACGAGAGCATTTGGTTCCAATCAAGAGGGCTGCTGACCGTACAAAGGAGAAAGTCAAAAGAATTCCGATCGGGAGGATTCTCGTAGGTGTAAAAATGGGAAGCCCCTAAGGCCTTCGCATCCTCTTCTTTCGAAGAAGAACTAGAAATTGCCGAGACCTCCAGTTCCATCGCCTTGGCAAATAAAATGGCGAGATGTCCCAATCCGCCAATTCCAATAATCCCAACAGGTCCCTTCCCCGTGTGTTTTTTTAAAGCCGCATAGCTAGTGGCCCCTGCGCAAAGAAGGGGCGCTGCATGGGCGGAATTGAGAGTTTCCGGCAAAAGATAAGCAAATCTACTGTCTGCAACCACAAAGTTGGCAAATCCTCCAAACCTCCCTTGATTGTAGATCCCTGTTTTCTTTTGGCAAATATTTGTATCGCCCCGCCTGCACTCGGGACAAGCCATACAAGTGGAGTGAATCCAGCCCACGCCGACTCGATCGCGAAGCTCTCTCACAGCACAAGGCCCCTTTTTAACCACCCTCCCGACAATTTCATGGCCAGGCAAAAGGGGATAAGTAGATCTTTTCCAGCTATTTTCCATCATGTAAAGATCTGTATGGCAAAGTCCGGAGTGGGTGATTTCAATCAGAATCTCAAAAGGGGCTAACTCTTTTGCTGTATAAGTAAATGGCTCGAGAATCTTCCCTGGCTGTAGAGCTGCGTATCCTTGAATTTCCATGATCAAAAAAAGGTAGAAAGTGGATCAATGTCAATCTTCATCGATTGGGTGGGCAACTTTTTAATCGCCTCTGAAATCATTCCTATTCTCGGAGTTTTGATGAGAAATTGGAATCTGTATAAATCTTTGATTTTTGGATGTCCCGCAGGAGATACAGGAAACACCTGTACTGTCGATGGAAATTCCTTTTTCAATAATTCTTGCGCTGCTTCCGCCAACTTTCTTGCAGCTTCTTGATCTACCGAAGAAAAAGAAAGCTTTGCAAGATGGCAGAAAGGGGGATAACTAAACATCTTCCTTTCCTCTATTTCCGCGCGATAGAAAGGATCGTAGTCTTGATTTTTAGCCATCTGAATGATGGGATGATCCGGCATAAACGTTTGCAAAAAAACTTCCCCAGGAAAATCTGCCCTGCCGGCTCGCCCCGCCACTTGGATCAGGAGCTGAAACACCGTTTCCGGAGAGCGGAAATCGGGAATCGAAAGAGAGGAATCGATATGAAGCACGCCAACTAAAGTCACAGAAGGGAAATGGAATCCCTTGGCAATCATCTGCGTTCCTATGAGGACATCGGCTTTGTGGGAACGAAACTGCTTAAATAACTCTTCATGGCTATGTTTTTTTTGCGTCGTATCCCGATCCATGCGAAGAGTGCGGACGCTCGGCAAGATCGCGTGAAGCGATTTTTCGACGTGCTCAGTTCCAAACCCCTTAAATTCAAGGGAGCTTTGCGCATTGCAGTGAGGACATGAGCGAAGAGGGGGGAGTGAATAATTGCAAAAATGGCACTTGAGCTGATTTTCTTGCTTATGAAATGCCATGGACAAATCGCAATGGGGGCATTTCACAATCGTCCTACATTCCATGCAAAGCTGCATCCGATGATACCCGCGCCGATTTAAGAGAAGCAGCGTTTGTTCGCCCACTTTCATCCGTTCTTTGATCGCCTCGAGAAGCTCCGGAGAAAAATGGGTAAATCCTCCGGTCATTTCCAAAGCTCTTTTCATATCGATCACATGGATCTTTGGAAGGCTGGCTTTTGTCGCTCTACTGCGCAAGGAATGGAGTTGATACTTGCCGATTTCTGCATTGTAGCGCGATTCAATCGAAGGGGTCGCGCTCCCGAGCAAGACGACGCATTTTTCAAAATAGGCCCGCATGACAGCCACATCTCTTCCTTGATAACAAGGGGCTTCGTCGCTTTGTTTATAAGAGCCGTCGTGTTCTTCATCTACAATAATGAGCCCCAGGTTTTGAATGGGGGAGAAAATAGCCGATCTTGCCCCGATGACAATCTGTACTTTCCCACTACGCAAATCCTCCCAAGCCGAATTCCTTTCTCCTAAGCTTCTTTTGTGATGAAGAATGGCGATTTTCTCGGAAAATCTCGCGCGGAACCTTTCAATTGTTTGAGATGTCAAAGCAATTTCTGGAACGAGAAGAATCGATCCCTTGCCAAGAGACAAAGCCTTTTGAATGGCTTGGAGGTAGATTTCCGTCTTGCCGCTGCCCGTCACTCCATAAATAAGATGGGAAGAAAATGTGTTTTCTTCGATCGCAGACTCGATCTTTTGAAGAGTTTTACTTTGTTCCTCATTCAATACTTTGGGAAACGTTGGGAAAAAATCTTCCTCGAGGAGGAGATCTTCATTGGGAACAATTGCCTTGGATACAATCCATTTTTTTTTCGCCAAAGTTTTCACAGAACTTTCAGAACCCTTTTGTTCTAAAATATCTACGAGAAAACTTCCCTTGGGCCGAGATAAAAGAAGATCGAGCACATGAGCTTGTTCCGGGTTTTTGGTGCGCAGTTGTTCGCAGAAAAAGGCCGTCTCCTCATTGGTTTTCGCAAGAGTCAAAAAAATTTCCGTTTTTTGCTTTACATTGGATCGAATATGAGGGGGGATAAAACATTTAAAAATCTTCTGCATGGATGTCGCATAATACTGGGACATCCATTCCGCAAGCTTCCATTGATTTTCCGACAACTCTCCTCGAGAAGAAAGAATTTTCAAAAGGGAGCGAACCTCAGAAAAAGGCGAATGGGACTGAATCGAAGCAATCGTCCCTTTCGCAATGGACTTTCGCAAAGGAACCTCAACCCGCATTCCCACCTGAACTACATCTACTAGCTCATCTGGAACCGCATAATCCAGAGGCTTTTGCAAACTCTGATCGAGAAAAACAGAAACAAAAAGGGGAGTTTTTGCCATCTCAGGACAGTCTCTTGCAAATCGCTTTCCAAAGAGATCGCTTAAGCAAAGGATCTTTTAGATAAAGAGATAAATCGGGAAGAAGGAGGAGGGGGACTTTGCCAAGAGTTCTCATTTGCTGCGCGGGAGTTTCCTTGTAATGGCGCAAAAGATCGTGCAGCTGCCAAAGAGTATAGTCGCATACAATCACAAGCTGAATTTCCTCGCTTGCGAGGAACGTTTCCCATTGCTTTTCTTTTTCAATGGCTTCGGCATCAATCAAACGGGCAGAGCCAAAAGAAACGTCGATTGCTTTTGCAATCTCGCAAAGCAGATCTCTTTGCTTTGGAGGCTCGCTTAAAAAAAGAATCGAAATCGGAGCCACCTGATTCTTCGTTTTCCAACGATTCGCAATTTTCTTCGCCATTGTGTCGCTTGGAATATCATCGACGAGAATCACGTTCGGAAACGCTTTCTGAAACAGCGGTTTTAACGAAGCAAAGGGGAGGGACTCCGATTTGAGGTTCGGTTCGCTTCTCCACCCCAAAACTTCCTTTTCTACAACCAAAGAAGGGGGAGGAGGGGAGGGGGGCAAAGAAACTGGCTCTTCCTTCTCTTTTTGCAAGACAGGAGGAGAAATTGGGATTTCTTGGGGCAAGGGCTCTTCCCGAACCCGTTTTGGAGCCTGCTTTGCAAAGGAGCGAAAGTAGGCCGCGTCTTCCAAAGAGGCGAGAAGAGTTGTCTCTTCTTGCAAAAGCAAAAGGGCTTCTTGAATGATCAATCTGTGATCGGATGACATGCATTCCTCCATTCAATCTCGTCGATTAAATGTTCTTTTTCCTCAAAAAAAGAAATGAAGCCGCGTCGCATCAGGCCTTCGGAGATCAATGCTTTTAAATGAACATGGCCCTTCGGGAAAAAATCCTGAAAAATTTTCTCAATTGCCTGAGGACCTAAATGGCAATTGAGAATCTCCCTTTTTTCAACGAGCGCAAGAAGGACGTTTTCATCGGTTTTTGCCTCGCGAAGAAAAGGGATCAGCGCAGTAAAAACAGCGCATAATTTCTGGTAAATCTTTGAAAATAAGGCAAGAAATTCAGAATCTACGGATTTAGAAAAATACAAGGAAGAGCGGCATTGCAGAATAAAGATACGCATTTCGTCTAACTCATTTCGTAGAGAACGATCCCTGATTTTAGATGCTTGTAGCAAGATATCGCAATAAAAGCAAAGTTTGTCTGGGCACATTCCCATTTGAGGGTAAGAGTGGCTTAAACAAAAAAAAGAAAACAGTTCTTTGCTAAACAAAGGAATGGATTTTTGCAAACTATGGACTTTCTCCAATTGAATGGCAAGTTCCTCAAGAATAAAAACAAGGCTCAATGAGCGAAGAGCCGGGGGGGTGAGATGAGAAGGAAAGCGCAGCCAAGAATCTTTGCTTAGCATGATTCGTCCAGAATAAAGAACCCAAGGGCCGCCAGATTAACAGATCCTATCCTTTTGCGACTATCTTAAAAATTTTAAGAAGGCGAGTTTTCCGGCCAGACCAAAGAAATGCTCGCTCCGCCGCGAAAACTCACCCAGGCATCTATGTCTACTTCAATTGTCTTGGCAAGAGAAATGATCTCCATAAGCTCTTCCCATGTTCCAACGATTCGGGCATCTTCGATAAGATCCAAAAGCTCGTTGTAATAAACGCTTTCGTAATCGAGCATCCCTTCGCTGATGGAGCGGTCTAAGGCAACTTGAAGCGTTTGCAAATTATCCATGACATCCGACTTCGCTTGAATCAATCGGGGATCTTTACTCATACGCACTTCCTTTTTCTACATGATCTGTTGAAAAAGTTGCCCAAGAAGGATTAAAAAAGCAAATGCCATTAAAACTGCCAATGCGGGCTTGCCTCCGGGAAGCTGTTTTTGCCCATGAGGAAGCCGCTTGATATACCGACCTACCCACGCCATCAAAGGAGGCATCAACCCGAAGAGAAATGCGCAGCTAATTCCCCCTGCATAACCGAGAGCCACGAGAAAAATCTGCGGATATTTTAGCGCAATGAGCAAAGGGATCCCGAAAACAATGCAGCAAAGAATGACTTTATGAACCCCGCTTTTTTTCCATTTCAACCCGTCTGCCAAGAAATCAAAGAAGGCAAGAGCCAAGGGAATAAAAGAGGTTGTCAAAGCAAAGAAAGCAAAATATTTGCCGATCTCAAAGATAATTGGTTTTTGGAGAAAATGGCGCAAAGGCCCCACCGCATTTTGACCAGCCATAGCCGCCTCGATCAAACCATTGGGTCCGTCAGACGGAACAATGCCCAAAATCAAAAATTCCCAAACCAAATAAATAATCAAAGGGATAATAGAGCCCAAAATCACGGCCAAACGAATTTTAGCCACATTTCTCTCCATATACGTCATGAGGGAGGGGATGATGATTTGATAGGTGAAGGCGGTGAACAAAATGGGTAAGGCATACCAAGCCTTGCCCCAGTTCGCATAAGACAAAAGATGGGTATCGACAGAACCAATGGAGACTCCAAAAAAAGCCAAATAGCAAATCACAACGCCGCTAATTAAGAACATGTTCAATCGATCAACCGAACGGGCCCCTAGATAAATAACAGGGGCAAAAACGGCTGTATATAAAACAGCAGCCACCCAATCGGGCAGGTTGGTTCCTGTGATTTCTCTAAAAACCTCAGCGCCTCCGGCTACGTGGGCAATCATGACAGTGAGAAATAGGAAAAGATACATGAACCAAAAAATGATCCGGCCCGGCCTGCCCAAAAGTTTGTCGGCCATGGAGATAAAACTCGTATCTTTAGGCATCCAGAGGCAAACTTCGACGAGGAGAAGGCCTGTGCAAAGCATAAAAAGCCAGCAAATGAGGTAAATGGCCATGGAGGGGATGAATCCGGAAGGGCCCGTTGCAACGGGAAGGGCGAGCATGCCAACGCCAATTGTTGTTCCTGCAATCAAAAGCGTTCCGCCTACAACATGTCCCATCGAATGAATAATCTTCATATGTTTCCTATATCTATAGAGATAATCCAATGGATTTTAGAGCGTTTAGGAATAAATTACTATCGGAAAAACAACGCCTTGTTTTAGCATCTTTACTTGCCCTGAAAATCTGGACATCCTGGTAAAGAAATGCTCTTCAACGATATTTTTTTTAAAAGGGATCAGAAGGCTGAAGACTGAACGAAAGTTCCTCTTCAGGGATGAACCCACCTTAACTAACAAGGTTGAATGTGCGTCTTCCAGAACCGTTATTCGGGGCTTTCTTCCCCCCTAACCCAAACATAACACGTATTATCAGACGTTCTAAGAAGACGCCTATTTGGGCAGGCTCGGTTCCTTTTTGCGCTGCTGACTAGCGTAATAACCGGCCTTCAGTTGCGCTCCGGCATAAAAAAATGCCTTGTCATTTTGCTTCATCGCAATAAATACCACAGCCTTATCGTCTCTAAGGCTTTCGCCGGCATACCGAAGAGCAAACCCATTTTGCTTCACCGCAGCAAGAACCACATCCTTATCATCTTGAAGCTTTTCGCTTGCAAATTCAAGGGCCAACCCATTTTGCTTTACCGCAGCAAGAACCACATCCTTATCATCTTGAAGCTTTTCGCTTGCAAATTCAAGGGCCAACCCATTTTGCTTTACCGCAGCAAGAACCACATCCTTATCGGCTTGAAGCTGTTCGCTTGCAAATTCCAGCGCTAAGCCGCTTTGTTTCAAGGCAAAGAGAACTAA
>CAYOMT010000008.1:12284-16679 GCA_964405125.1 uncultured bacterium | reverse complement strand
TTTTACGCTCGCATATTCAAGGGCTAAGCCGTTTTGCAAAACAGCGGCAAGAACTACACCTCTATCGTTTTTAAGCTTTATGCTCGCATGTTCAAGAGCCAAGCCATTTTGCGAAACTACAGCGAGAACTGTACTTGGATTGTTTTTATGCTCTTTTCCGACATACTCAAATGCCCAGAGATTTTGAATAATGGCAGTAGATACTACATCCTTATCGTCTCTAAGTCTTGGACTTGCATAGCCAAGCGCCAACCCATTTTGTTTCACGGCAACAAGAACTATATCTTTATCGTCTTGAAGTCTTGGAGTTGCAAACTCAAGGGCCAAGTTATTTTGAGACACCGCAGCGAGCACGACATCCGGATCGTCTTGAAGATCTTGACTCGCATACCGAAGCGCCAAGCCATCTTGCTTCACTGCCGCAAGCACCACATCCTTATCGTTTCGAAGATTTTGGCTCGCATACCGAAGCGCTCTCCCATCTTGCTTCACAGCAGATAGAACTACATCCTTATCGTCCTTAAGTTCCGGACTTGCATAGAGAAGCGCCAGGCCATCTCGCAAAACCGCAGAAAGCATTACGTCTTTCTCTCTTTGAGCCCTCTCTCTACTTTCTTTCTTTAGACGGTACTGAAAATCAGCGACTGTTTGATTGACCCGTGTCCAATTTTTTTTGATAAAAGCCAAGTGATTGGGGATAGGGATTTGATTAGCGGAAATAATGAGCTTCCGAAGCCCATCGGGCAGACTCGATTCTGAGATAGCGCCGGGAGAATAATCGCGTTCAATATTTACTCGACCCAAAAATTTAGTAATACCCTGAACCATTTTTCCTCCCATTAACAAATATTTTTCACCGATATAATACGTTGTTTTATTATAATATTACTAGCTTAAATAACTCTCTTACAAGCGACAGACGACCCTTCAATTATTTCTATCCACCGCCCCATCTTATCTTATTGATTATAAGACACTTTACACATCTTAATAATAATATTTTTATAATAAATATACCTAATGTTATAATTAATTAGGCAATTATGATAATTATAATAAAAGCTACAGAAGAAGCTAGACAATATTATCAAGAACACAAAGGCGACCCCTCTTGCGATTTCTCCCGATTTAGCAGGTCTGTAACAAAACAGTTCTCAAACACAAGAAAAGATGTTTACGAAACAAAAATAACTGTTTTTATCAGGTATTTTTTACAATCGAGATTTGAAGTTTTTAAGAAAAAGTTCTGTCTTTGCAATAAAACAGAGGCTCTGGAAGATTTCAGAACAGGAAGAGCCTTGATTCCCGTATATCAATCAGAAGAGCCTCTTCAGATTCGAAAAAAATTCATTCAATGCGTACGAAAAGTGATCCAACAAGGCCTCGGAAAAGGGCTTGAAAAAATAAAAAAACAAGGCTTTAAAGGGCGTCTAATCGAAGAAAACTATTGGTCTGAAGAAATAGATCCCGACCATTACGATAAAACACTAAGTCACAAGTTATTCAACGCATGGAAGGAAAGCTCTACCCCCCTCAGTTATCAAGAATGGAGAAAAACAAGCAGATGTCATGCACTCATCGCATATTTTCAAATCCAACCGGATATTCGATCCGGCGGACTATGCTCGAGAATTGATCTAACAAAAATTCAAATACACCACTTCACAGCTAAAGAAAGAAAAAAATATCTTGTCCATTTAAAGAGTTTCCCAAATCAAAAAACGACGCTCTTAGATATCGAAGAAAATCCTTTGACAGAAAAAACACTCATCTACGTAATCGATGCGGATCAAAACATCTATGCAGCGGAGAAAGAAGAAAAACTCCTTCATCACTCTAGTTTTTTAAACGGGGGCGCTGTCATTTGCGCAGGAAGACTTTCAACAAATTTCAAGGGTGAAATTTCAAGAATCAGCAATGAAAGCGGCCACTATTACCCTACGGAAGAAAATTTTAGAGACGCTCTTACCGTTTTTAAATCCAAGGGTCTCGATATCGAAGAAGGCGTTGTTAGAAATACTACATTATATTTTCTAAATTGGGTAAAAACACTTTTTTAAATATGTCAATTATAGTAAAAGTAACGCAAGAAGCGAAAGAATACTACCTAGAGCATAAAGACGATCCTTCTTGCGATTTCTCGCGTTTCTGTAGAGACACCGAAAAAAAAATTTCGATTAAAGAAGATACCATTTTTATTAGATATTATCTAAAAGACCCCGAATCGAGATTCGAAGCTTTTAAGAGGCGGCTTTGCTGCTTTCGCAAAAAAGAAAATCTTTCAGAAAAAATGATCACAGGAAGAGTTTTAATTGCATTGTATCAGTTGGAAGAGCCCTTCCAGATGAAAAATAAATTTGTTCAGTGCGTAGAAAAGATCATTCAACTTAAGCTGGGAAAAGGAATTGAAAAAATCAAAAAACAAGGGTTTAGAGGATGTTTTATAAAAAGAAATTATTGGCCAGAAAAATTAGACCCTCAGCACTATAGTATAATACTAACGGAAAAACTATTTGACAGATGGGAAAAAAGCGCGACAACCCTTAGATATCAAGAATGGAGAAAAAGCGACGCGTGCTATAGGATCATAGAACGATTTCAACGAAATCCGGAAAACGTAGAGATGGAATTTAGAACAATTGGAACCGATAAGATAACGGGTAAGCTCTGCGCAAGAGTCGATTTAGCAAAAATAAAAGTAGAATATTTGGATGAGAAAAAAAGACAAAAATATCTCGTCTATTTTAAAACTTGTTTGATGAAAAAAACTAAACTCTTCGATGGAACAAAAAATCCATTCACAGGAACTCTCATCTATGTCATAGATGCAAATAGAAATATATTTGCAGCGCCAAAACAAGAAGG
The DNA here is from genome assembly GCA_964405125.1 of uncultured bacterium. Taxonomy (GTDB): domain Bacteria; phylum Chlamydiota; class Chlamydiia; order Chlamydiales; family SM23-39; genus DAIDHZ01. The sequence goes on along the minus strand of CAYOMT010000008.1, from coordinate 13,814 downwards.
CTCTTTTCACCACTCAAGTTTATTGGGCGGAGAAGCCGTTATTTGCGCAGGGAGAATTGCACTGAACAATCGAGGCGAAATTTTGTGGATTAGCAACGAAAGCGGCCATTACGCTCCCACGGAAGATGATTTGAAAGATGGGCTTAAAGTCTTTGCAGAAAAAGGAGTGGATATAAACGATGGATGCGTTGTCAATATGCAAGCCCCTTCCAACCCATCTACTTTTTTCTGTTGGACAAAGAATAAAAAATCCCCTGCATTCCAAAACTTAGAAGAGTTAAAATGAAATACAAACTTCCTCGGCAAACCATTCCCCTCTCTATGCATGGAATCATCCGTAGAGAAATCCGAAAACAAAAAATGGACGTTCTGAAGATAGGTAAAAAAAATCTTCAAGAGCTTGCGAAAATTTGTCTTGAGATCCAAGAAAAAGGGCTGCCGGATTATCTCGTTTGTAAAAAACTGCCGAAAAACCTCGGGTTTGGCATCTTTTTACACCCCAAAGCAAAACCGATTCAAAAAGGGCAAATCATCGGGCCCTATTCGGGGAAAGTCGCCTTGCTCCCCCAAAATGCCCCGGGAGACTCTTCCTATGCATTCGCCCCGATTGTCGACATCGTCCTTTCGAAAAAAGAACAGAAATTATTTGACAAGGAAAGCCAATACCGCCCAAACCGCCTCTATGCGCTCGATGTCGATGCCGAAAAAGAGGGGAATTTTATCCGATTTATCAACCACTCCACAAAACCAAATGTCATAGCCCATCTTTTTAAAGTGCCAAAAAACTCAGTTGGCCTAGACCCCTCCCCAATCGAAGTGATCTACGTCGCCAAAAAAACAATTTGCCCCGGAGAGCAACTCCTCGTCTGCTACGAAGGCGATGGCAGCTCGTATTGGAACAACCTGGGAATCCGCCCCCTCCCCATGACCCCTAAAACATTCCAAATCTAGGTTTATCACCAAAAATCAAAATTTTGCTCGTTTTCCTCTTGAATCATCTTCCGATCTTCATCGTTTAGGCGTTGATCGTCTTCCTTCGGCTTTTTCCCCTCTTTTTTCTTCCCTTTCTTGTCTCCTTTCTTTGTCTCGGGAGAATCTGTCTGGTTTTTCGAGGTTTTGGGGTTCTGTTCAATCCCCTCAATGACATGCTCAAGAGATTTTTGATCCGCCTTAGATGGCTTTTCTTGCGAAGCCTCTTTAGGCCTTAAAATATAATCATAGTAGGCAAAACCCCACCCCTGTAAAACCCCATTTTGAAAGGTCAGAGGGGTCATATTTTGACGAACCAAGCGGCTTTGGGGCAACCCCGAGGGGCGCGTTACATAAAACCAAATGTGATACACCGACTCGCCATTCTCAAGTACTTGCTTCTTATATGGATAGTGCATAATCTGCAAAACTTCCGCCTCATCCATTCCGATGGATAGCCTCGATAAATTCCAAACATTATCCTGAGACATCGACATCGTTCGAAGGCTGTCGCTGGCCATACATCCTGTCAAGAGAAGCAAAGAGAGCTTTTTCAGCATA
>CAYOMT010000008.1:0-12184 GCA_964405125.1 uncultured bacterium | reverse complement strand
AACCTGATGGGAGTTTATGCTGGAACTAAGTTCGACAAGAAAAAATAAAGTAACTCTCTCTGACTACAATTGTCGGCAAGATATCGAAAACCGTTCTCTTTTAGCCAATCTTTCTTTTTTTGAACACGAAGTTTTGCAAGAAATTTTTTTCAGCCCCACTAAATTCCCCCTCAAAAAATTGGCCCGCAACCTAGGCTGCGAAGAAGATTCCCTATCCCCTATCCTCGAAAAACTTTCCCGATCGGGCCTCCTCTCGATTCAAGAAGACATGATCTTCATCGATAAAGAGATGCGAAAATATTTTGAATTCCACATGAAGCGGTTTGATTCCGATTTCAAACCCGACATGGAATATTTACAAGGCATTTTACGCAAAGTGCCGATCCATCTTCTCCCCAGTTGGTATGCCATTCCCAGAACGTCCAATAATATTTTTGAATCGATCGTAGATAAGTATCTTTTAACTCCTCAATACTTCCATCGCTACGTATCGGAACTCAATTTCACAAATCCTCTCGCCCATCAGATCATGCGCGATGTTTTTTCTTCGGCAGACTACCGGATTCCCGCAAACGACCTCATCGCAAAATACAACCTCTCCCGCCCCGAATTCGAAGAGATCCTTCTCATGTTGGAATTTAGCTTCGTGTGCTGCGTAACCTATACCAAAGACACAAATTTATGGATCGAATGGGTTTCCCCCTTTCACGAATGGCACGAATATTTGAAATTTTTTAAAACAACCGATGCCCTTTCTATTGCGGAAGAAAAAAAAATCATAAGAAAAAGAAAAAATGACTATGCCTTTGTCGAAGATTTGGGCGCTTTACTTCTTTTAAGCCAAAAAATAAACATCCCCTCCCCTCTCGATCGAGTGGCTTTAGAACAGATAGCCTCTTCTCTTTGTTTGGAGGATTTAGAATACGTTTCTTTGTTGATCAATAAGCTCGAAATCCTTCAGCTCGTAGAATCTAAAGATGGAAAACTTCTCGCAACCGAAGCCTCTTCCCATTTCCTGAATATGAATCCAGAAAAACGGGCTCTTTATTTATATAAAAACCCGCTGAACCGAATTTTAAATTCCGCGCTTCCTCAAGAAATCGCCACGGAAAAAAATATCAGGGAAGCAGAAAAATCGATCCGGCGCGCTTTAAAAAAAGGATGGGTCCTTTTTGATGATTTTATCAAGGGAGCGATTGTTTGCTTAAACGACTCAAATCATGTTTCTCTAAAAAGGATTGGCAAAATCTGGAAATATGTTATTCCTACCTATACAGATAAAGAATGTTTGTTTATCAAGATCGTAATCTTAGAATGGTTATTTGAGGCGGGAATGATATGTCCGGGAACTTACGAAGGAAACGACTGTTTTACAGTCACCCCGTTTGGCCGCTTCTTTTTTGAGGAGTGAAAGGATGTTTGACCAATCTTTTGCAATCTCGGATCTGCCGAAGATTTTCTTCTTGGCATTTTTGGAAATCATCCTTTCTGCAGACAATGCAATTGTTCTTGGGATTCTAGCCTCCCGCCTTCCTGAAAAATTACGGGCCAAAGCTCTTTATATCGGCTCGATTTCCGCCTTTTTCATCCGAGCCCTCGCTTTATTGATTTTGGGATTTCTCATTCAGTATCGATCGATGCAAATCCTCGGATCGGCATATCTATTTTATCTTTCCTTGAATTACTTTTTCAAACAAAGGAAGAAAAGGGTTTCTAAAGAAGAAAAGCATAGTTTTTGGAAAATTGTCGTCTTAGTCGAGCTTTTTGATGTGATCTTTGCAATTGATTCTATTTTAGCAGGGGTTGCGTTCATTAGCGCAAACGATCCCCACCTTTTCTATTCCAAAATATGGATTGTCTATGTCGGGGGCATGATAGGTCTTCTCGGAATCCGCTATGCAGCGCATCTATTTAGCTTTCTTTTAAAACAATTTCCCAAAATGGAATCCTCAGCGCATCTCATGATTGGCTGGATTGCCTTAAAACTCGTCTATGAACTCTTCCCCCACCCTCCGATATTCGAACCCATTTTCTGGGGGGTTCTGATTTTATTATTCTGCCTCGGATTCACAAAAAGACAGAGGAAATATGGCTAAAGAAAAATCTCCCTCCGAACTTGTCTCAAACCGAAAGGCCGGCCACGATTACGAAATCCTGGAAACCTTTGAAGCCGGGATCATCTTACTTGGAACTGAAATCAAATCCCTAAGAAATCACGGAGGCGCTTTGCAAGATGCCTACATCGATGTAAAAGGGCCCGATTTGATCCTCGTAAATAGCAGCATAGCTCCCTATACATTCGGCAATCTTTTCAACCACGAAGAAAAACGTCCTCGCAAATTACTGATGCACAAAAGAGAAATTGAAAAACTCCGAAGCACGGTAGTCCAAAAGGGTCTTGCTCTCATTCCCTTATCTATCTATCTCAATAAAAAAGGGATTGCAAAAGTAAAAATTGCGCTGGCCAAAGGGAAAAAATCATACGACAAACGAGCCGCCTTGAAAGAAAGAGAAGATAAACGTTCTATGAACCTATTTTCTGGGTCTTGATTTTGAGCACTACTTTGTGATACAAACAAAAGCAATTTCAGCGGAGCCTCAAACACATGAAAGTCGTCATCGCAAAAATAGACCTCGTAGAGATCATTGGAAAAATTCAAACCATCGTTCCCAGCAAACCCGCCTCCCCTATTTTATCCGGCGTGTTACTGGAAGCCATTGACGATCAACTCATCGTGAGCGCAACGGATCTATCCGTCAGCGTCCGATGCCATGCGGCTGCAACGGTTGTCGAAGAGGGAGCCATCGTCCTTCCGGCCCGAAGATTTTTTCAGCTCGTGAGAGAACTCACGGCCCCTCAAATTAAAATCAGCTCGCAAAGTGCAGATAGCGCAGAAATTACAACGGGAACATCGGTCTTCAAAATCCACGGCATGAATAAAACCGAATTCCCCCAAATGCCCGATCTTTCCGGAGCCCCGGGATTTGCTGTTTCTCATGCCATGCTAAAGGCGATGCTCAATCGAACTTCTTTTTGCGCAGCGAGAGAAGATAGCAGGTATACTCTCAACGGAGTGCAGCTCCAAATTGCCAATCAAAAAGCCACCTTTATCGGAACCGACGGAAAACGGCTCGCCAAAATTTTTTCCCTGATTAACATCGACTCCACAATCCAAGGGCAGTACGTCATTCCTCTCAAAGCCGTCGAAGAAATGATCAAATTACTCGACGATAGCGAATCGAATGTAAATATCAGCGTATCCCAAGATAAAATTTGCCTGGAAAATGGCTCTACGTTATTGACAGCCAAGCTCTTAACCGGACAATACCCAGATGTAGAACGGGTGATCCCCTCAAAACTGATCCATCAATTTTCAATCCATCGGGAAGAGCTGATCTCTTTACTTAGACAGGTTTCTTTATTTACCTCGGAAACGAGCCATTCTGTCCGGTTTAGTTTTGAAACAGGCCAGCTCCATCTTTCGGTAACTAGCGCAGAAGTGGGAGAGGGGAAAGTAAGCATGCCGGTTGACTTCGTTGGAGAGAGGCTGGACATTGCATTCAACCCCTATTTTTTCATCGACATCCTGCGCCATTCGAAGGATGAAACCGTGAGATTTGGACTCATCGACTCTCATAATCCGGGGTTGATTACAGACTCTACTTCGGCGCTTTTTGTCATCATGCCGATGCGTTTAAACGAAGCGATAGAAACGCGTAAAGAAGCCACAGCCGTTATAGCTCACTGAGGGATATCCTGTATCTAAAAAATATATACCTGCGCAACTTTCGCAACTATGAAGAAGCGGCAGTTGGCTTCAGTCCAAAGACAAACGTCATTTTTGGCAACAATGCGCAGGGCAAAACAAACCTTCTGGAAGCCATTTCGCTCCTTTCTACCGGGAGATCTTTTAGAACCCATCATCTCCCCGACCTGATCCAGGAAGGGAAGTCCTTTTTCTATCTGGAGGCGGAAATCCTCCAAGACCAAATCACCCAGACGATCAAACTCTTTTTTGATGGGAAAACAAAAAAAATTCATCTAAATGCGAATGAATTTTCTTCTTTCACTCCTCTTTTGGGCGCGTTCCCTTCGATTTTCTCTCTTCCCAATGATACCGATTTAATCACAAACTCCCCAACTTTACGCCGCAGGATGATCGATCTGCATCTGGCCCAAAGCGATCCCCTCTATGTACACCACCTCTCCCGATTTTGGCGCGCTATGAAACAGCGCAACTGTTTATTGAAATCTAAAATATTCGACTCTTTAGATTGCTGGGAAACCGAAATGGCCCATTCGGCGCAATACATCTTTAAAGCGAGAAAAAGTCTTCTCGATCAACTAAAAAACCCCCTTTCATTGCAAAGCAATCGCCTCTCTCTCAACGAAGAAACCGTAGAAATTTCTCTTCAATCGACCTATCCAAAACTCGCGCAAGAATATGAACAGCAGCTAAAAAAAATGAGAAAAAGGGAACAAGACCTTGGGCTTACTTTACAAGGCCCCCACCGAGACGATTTGATTTTTTTAACCAATGCAAAAAATGCGCGCACCTTCGCAAGCGAAGGCCAGAAAAAAACAATTCTGACAGCTCTTCGACTCAGTCAATGGGAGCAAATGAAAGAACAAAAGGAGATTTTGCCTCTTTTTGCCATCGATGATTACGAAGGGACTCTCGATATGCATCGGCAGAATCACTTGAATGCCTCTTTGCAGACAATGGGACAAGTATTTCTTACAACCCCCTCCCCTTCCCTATCGAACCAGGCGCACCCAATCCATATCCATCAAGGGAACATAATCCAGTAAAAATCTCTCGCACCAAAAATATTTTTTCGCTATAAATACCGCTAAAAAAACGAGGCCCCATGCAAGAGATCCCCTATGATTATGCCACTTATATCCCTTCTTCAACTCTTTCGCTCCTAGCGTCCATGATCAAGTTCCCCCCAGAAAATAAATCCGAGGCCTACAAAGATCTAACGTGCACAGAAGCGGATCAAGCCAATATCCAAGAAATCATTACCCTCATGGCAGAAAATGGGAAACTCTCGCTTCTATTAAAGAAAAATTACTTACAGAATTTAGGGGCCCAAATTAACCATGTACATCCGCTCAAATTTCTTTCTACCATCATCACGAGCGAGAAATTGAAATCCTACCTATATGAAATTTTCGACGACTATTTCAAGCGGAACGGATTCATGGATGGAATTGGCCCTTCCCTTTCCCGAGAATCCGATAAAGGGAAGTTGAATCAGTACATCGGCGATTTTTCAGAAGAGGTCAATACGCCAAGAGAACACTTGAGCAAGTTTTTCCTCAATCATGATTGGGAAGGCCTTGTCCGGTTTCTCATCAACCGTTAAGCAGCTCATATGCGTACGGGGAAAAGGTTTCCGGAGTCACGATCTTAGCCCCATTCAGCTTTAGAAGATACAAAGCGCTCTCCGATTCCCAAACAGGGATTCCTTGGAGAAGCTCTTTTAAAGTGAGATCTTTATTTTTCATCTTCGTCTCAGAGTGGATCCAAATATTTCCCGTACTGACAGCCATAAGCTCCATGGCTGTACCTCCCCCGGAACGGGAACAGGTCAAAAGACTTCGATGAAAAAGGGGGGCAATGACCTCCTCGCTTTGAAAAGAAAAAGGGATCACAGTGAGGAAAGGGGGATAATTTTCCACTTCCTTTAAAAAAGAAGAAACTCTCCGAAATAAACTGTCCTGATGCATCGGATGATCTGCGCAAAAAACAAATAAAACTACGGGAGGAGAATCCGGTTTTAAACTTTGCGCAATCTGGACAAAATTTTTCACATAATTCAACGTCGCTTGACTCGCTGGCTGAGATCCGAGAAGCACTGTGGCAACACGCGCCTCTTTTGGAATTGTGAAAGAGACTAAATCCTCGCCGACTTCCGCTTGAATACTTCCCTTTTCAAACGCCTCGCGCATGAGCTTTAATTCTTCAGAATTTTTAAATCGAAAAGACAAAGATACGGAATCTACATTCCGAGGGATTCCTTGCAGTACGCGAAAAGGCTGCCTTACATTGACATCTTCATAGTGAATTTCAGACTCGGGAAGGCCGCAATGATATCGCCAAAACTCCTCTCTAGACTGCCCTTCTTCCAATAAAGGGGCAATCGTTCTCACCTTTAGAAATTTTTTATCTGTCGAGGAAAGAGATTTGATGGGTCGAAAAAAATGGGTCGCTTTTTTTGTGGGCAAATCGACGATGAGCTTCTCTAATACAACATGCTTCGATCGCCACCAATTAAAACAGCGGATGGCTTTCATAATCGCAGCAGTCGATGTAGTTTGCGTATCGATCACCCGATCTACATCTTCCTTAAATAAAGAGGAAAGGGTGTGAAGAAATACGTTAGGCCAAGCAATGTAATCAAACAAGCGATGAAAACTGACGAAAAATCTTTGGATTCTCACATCCCCATTTTTCTGGGCTCGATTCCACGATTCGATGCAAAATTTGCCGAGCCAGCTCCAAACCCAATCTTTAAGAACATCCCGCTTGATGATCTTCACGGAAGGGTTTTGCATGGCTACATGCTGCTCTTGGGCCACGGCAGCTTGCAATAAGCCGCCGCCGGCAGAAGAAGTGATAATCAATACAGACTTACGCACCGATGACACCGCTCATGACTAAGAAAGAAACCAATTTATATCCAGAATTGATCAAGAATAGAGAAAATGGTTTTTTCAACCAAACAACAGAGGAAAACTGCGTTGTCGCAACAAAGCCAAACCAAAGTAAAAACCCAACAAACATTCCGTCTGTTACTGTGGTGACTTCCATATATCCTTCAAATAAAGACAAGAAAAATGCGATGACTAAAGATGTAATGAAACTTAAAACAAGGGTTTTGCCCGAGGGATCCATTTCTTTTCCACTATGCTTTGACAACATGGCCCAAGCAGGTCCAAAAAGCCATTTAGAATACCAAAAATACCCAATGACCATATTTAAGACAGCTGCAATGACGACGACAAGCCAATCGATCTGCATCTCTTCCATTTGACACTCCTGTTTAGTACAGGTCTATAATTTCGTTTTATCCCCAATTTCGTCAAACAAAAATTCGCAATTCAAGAGTCAAGAAGTGATTTGACAAAATCGTAGACAATCACGTAGACTCCCCGCTTGTTTTTCAGAAACCCATAAATATAAGGAATTCGTTATGTCCATTCCAGAAGACTCTTTTTCTCTTTCAACTTTGACAGGATACGCGGCTTCAGCAATGTCTGCAGTCACATCGACGGGCAAAGCATGCGCTTTTGCTACGATCAATGGATTGACTTCGATTGCAGGAGGAGTTTCTGCCGGTGTGAAGAAGGCAGCTGCATTGACAGCAACAGTACACAATGCCCATCCTAAAATCACAAAAACAGGATTGGCAGCGATAGGTCTTGTCGGAGCTGCATATGCTTTACATCGCTCCTACCCAGCCATCAAGAAGATGCTTTCTAAGTAAATAGACATCCCCTCCCTCTTCTTCAAAAAAAAAGGGAGGGATCTTTTTTTAAGACTTTACATACGCTTTGACAATCCGAACAGCCTCTACAGGTTTATCATTGAGACCTGTCTTGACGGATTCCATTTTTTTCACAATGTCATAGCCTGTTGTCACCTGACCGAATATTGTATGCTTCATATTCAGCCAAGGAGTGGCAGATGTTGTGATAAAAAATTGGCTGCCGTTGGTATTTGGGCCTCGGTTTGCCATTGCGAGAAGACCTGGCTTGTCAAATTTGACTGAGGGAGAAAACTCATCGACAAAAGATTTTCCCCAAATCGAATTTCCTCCGGCGCCTGTGCCCGTTGGATCTCCTCCTTGGATCATGAAATTTTTGATGATTCTATGAAAGATCAAACCATCGTAATAGTGTTGATTGATTAGACCTAAAAAGTTTTCACAAGTTTTAGGTGCAATTTCCGGCATCAGAGTGATTTCCACCAAACCTAAATTGGTTTCCAGCACAACAACTGTATTTTTCATTGAAGACTCCATTGTTTGAGCATGAATAGAAAAAAATGGGAAGATAGCGGCGATAAACAAAACCAAAACATTCTTGAATAATGACATATACCTCTCCTGGATAGATTCCCATGATGAGCCAAGATTCGATTTTTTGCCTATAGAAATATTTCATAAATTCCTGTATAAATAAAACCTATGGAAATCGTTATTTTTATCGTCATTTTTGGCCTGATCTTTGATTACACAAATGGCTTTCACGATGCTGCAAACGTGGTATCGACAGTGATTGCCACGCGCGCTTTAGCGCCGTTTTCTGCCATCATCATGGCAGGGGTTTTAAACTTTATAGGGGCGACCCAAATCAGCGGGGTTGCGGAAACCATTGCAACGGGACTTATCGACCCATTGAAGACGACGCAAATTGTCGTTTTATGCGCTGTGCTTGGTGCCATTACCTGGAATTTAGTTACCTGGTATTACGGCATCCCAAGCAGCTCATCCTACGCATTGATCGGGGGTTTGATTGGTTCTTCGTGGATCCACGCGGGATTGGGTACTGTGATTTGGGGCGGGGTGATGAATAAGGTTTTGATTCCGATGGTGCTCTCTCCTTTGATTGGTTTTCTGATTGCATTGGTCTTGATGAAGGGGCTCTTTTTTTACTTAAGCCGAGATCCTTCGGCAAAAGACAAGAAATTATTCCGCCACCTGCAAATTGGGTCGGCCTGCTTTGTCGCACTATCGCACGGATTGAACGATGCGCAAAAAAGCATGGGGTTGATTACGCTCGGGTTATTTGCGGGGGGGTACCTTACAAATCCGGCAATTCCGCTCTGGGTGATTCTTTCTTGCGCCATTGTGATGGGACTTGGAACTGCTTCCGGAGGTTTTAGAATTATTAAAACGATGGGATTTGCGATCACAAAGATTAATTCGGTACAGGGATTTGCGGCAGAAGCTTCTGCCTCTCTCGTAATCTTAACCGCGAGCTTTTTAGGAATGCCCGTGAGCTCGACCCACGTGATTGCCGGGGGAATTACGGGAGTGGGCACCGCGAAAAGCGCCGCCTCAGTCCGGTGGAAAGTTCCTCAGAGATTGGTTCTTGCCTGGATTTTGACTCTTCCGGGAGCCGGAATCGTCGGCGCTCTGGCATACCAGATCGCGTCTCTCTTTATTCCCTAAAATGGGGTTGAGAGCGAATGATTTGAGAAGCGATGTCGGGGGTGATAAAATCGCCGACCGCTTCTGTGACATTTTCTAGCCTATCTAAATAAGAAGGGATGACTTTCTGAATTGAAAGATTCATTTTTTCCAAAGAATTTTTTGAGCGAAATAAACCAAGAGCGATGTCTTTTTTCTGCGGAGTCAACGTAAATAAAAGGGCATTTGCAGAGTCTTTCTGCGCCTTGTATGCCGTAATGCTTGCTTCGAGGGCCTTTTGTTTTTCTTTGAGATCCGAAGTATCGTCCCACTGATCGGGAAATAGAGTTTTATCCCAGAAGAAGTTCTCGTGGCAAAAAACAATCCTTTGCCCGCTTTGCGCCATCTGCAAAAGAGTCATCGATGCATCAAAACTCTCTTTCGGAGGGCAAAGTAAATTGCCTAAATGGGCCAAAACAAGCTCGGCATACCGCTTGGAAGCGTCGCCCTCCATCCCTTCTCTATGCTCCCAATCGGGCTTAGAGCGAATGATCAACACCTCTTCCGGATGATTCTCCATGAAGAGCCTAATTTCTTCCAACGCTTGCCCTAAAGGAGAACAGTTGAACGTGTGAGTTAAATAAAATTGTCCCTTGGAATATGAAACGCGGAAATCAAAACTGCGAACGCCAATTGCGAGCTGCTCCTGAATCGAATAGTGCTGCGTCTTGGTCCATCCGGCGATGAATTTCCCGAGTATTTTTATATGCCTGCAAACCCAATTTAAAGACCGATACAGCTTGCTTTTCATCTCAAACGAAGAGGTATAATCGACCTTGTAAGCGCCGCTATTGTGAGTTGCGGGAAGAAGCAATTGATGGAGCCTCCTTGCTTTTATTTCCTCGGGAAGATCCCGCATCCAATGCGCATTTTTTCCTTTAAAAAGATCGGAAGGCTTGCTACCTGCCAAATAAAATATTTTATTAGCAACCCTCTGCGCCCGAATCGTCTCCTCCGCTCCCCTCGCCTCTTCGCCACCCAAATGCTTCACAATAGCTTCAGCAAGCCTTTTGGGAGCAAACTCAGAAAACCCAAAAAATCTTTTCACTCTATCAATGCGAGACATCTCTTCTGCAGAAAAACGGCCCAAAGCAGAGTTAAAACGGACATATTTCCTAGGTCCATTCTGAAGCCTAGAATCTGCTACTTTTAATAAAGAATCAAAAAGCAAACTATTACACATAATTGCATTAATTATACATTGTAAATACAATTAAAACAACATAATCAAATTTTAATATATTTAAAATTTTAACGAAAACGACTTGCTTTTTCGGCATTTTATCTGCATAATGAATGCTGATAAAGAGCTGTTATTATGCCGATAAAACTTGAACCAAACTACACCATTTCATCAAAAATCGCGAATTGTCTGATTCGGATTGAGACGGCAAAGCAAAAAATATTGCATTTACCTTTAACGCCGACAGTCCTTAATTCTTTAAGAGAAACAGCACGTCTTTATACGACTCACTACTCGACAATGATTGAAGGCAATAGGCTAGATCCGGACCAAGTCGAAAAAGTTTTGAAGCACGAGGGTCATTTTCCTGGGCGCGAACGGGACGAACATGAGGTAAAAGGCTATTACTCTGCATTAACTCAAGTAGAAAAATGGGCTGCGCAAGGCGTAAAAATTACCGAAAAAATGATCCAAACGCTTCATGGGCTTGTCATGGCCAGCGGCAAAGAAAATGCCAAGCCCACAGCATATAGAGACGGTCAAAATGTGATCCGAGACAGCAGAACAAAAACAATTGTCTATATGCCTCCTGAAGCTAAGGATGTAAAAAATTTGATGGAAGGCCTGGTTGATTGGATGAATCAAAATACCGAGCTGCCATGTCCTGTAATTGCAGGAATTGCCCACTATCAGTTTGCAACCATCCACCCTTATTACGATGGAAATGGGAGAACAGCTAGACTTCTCACCACTTTGACCTTACATTTAGGCGAATATGATCTAAAAGGGCTCTATTCTCTAGAGGAATATTATGCCCGAAATCTAGGTGCTTACTATGAGGCAATTAGTATTGGGGAATCTCATAATTATTATATGGGGCGTGCGGAAGCAGATATCACAAAATGGGTAGAATATTTTGTAGAAGGAATGGCTATTGCATTTGAAGATGTTTTAAAACGGATGGACGAAGCCAAAATTCAAGGTTCATCCGACCAAAGCGCTTTTCTTAGAAAGCTCGACCCGAAGCAACGTAAAGTTCTTGCGTTGTTCGAAGAGTTTGAAACAATTACAAGTCGGCAAATTGGTGAATTATTTGGATTTAAGCCGCGCACAAGTACAGCCCTTTGCGCAAATTGGGTAGAAAGCGGCTTTCTCAATATGGTTGACTCCTCAAATAAAGGAAGAAAATACAAGCTATCTACTGAATATCAGCCTCTCATAAAATATCGGAAGAGATAGAATCCGAACTCGAAAAGTTGGGGCAGCGGGGGCCTCTCCCGACTGTCTACTCAATTAGAATGGACAGTCGGGAGAAGCCCCCGCTGCCCCAACTTTCCCAGTAATTCTCGATAGATTTAGCGCTAGCTCAAAAACAAAATTTTGAAGTGCTTTGGGTATACCACCATCATTATTTTGCTAGTTGATTCAAAATGTCTTTAACGGCTGGAATCGCAAAACTAGCAGCGACCGAAAGTCCAATGCAAGTCATAGTAAATGTTGCAACATTATCAAATGTAAGAGAATTATACACCGATTTTGCGGCTCGACCTACTTTGATAACTGTTTCTTCTGTAACTTTTGCATTGATAACGTGAGTTGCCACTAGGCCAATACCTATGCCTAAAGCAACAGATGGAAGGTCATAATCACCAAGGATCATATCAAAAACTCCTGTTTATAGTTTACACTAACTGCTTTTTATCCCTTCATATTGTTATAGACATTGTTCACTTTGACAATGCAGTATGCAGGAACTGCAGGCAGAGAGACAAAAAGAGCTACGGGAAGAACTGCCAA
>CAYOMT010000007.1:22731-23840 GCA_964405125.1 uncultured bacterium | reverse complement strand
TATTGAAGCGTTCCTTTCTCACTGCCCAGGACTCAAAGTGGTGATTCCAAGCAACGCAGCCGATGCGAAGCGTCTTTTAAAAACAGCGATCCGCGATCCGAATCCGGTGATCTTTCTCGAGCACAAAGCCTTGTATCGCCAGCGCCTTTTTTGCGCGCGCGAAGAAACGGGATCCGAAGAGCTTCTTCCCTTTGGAAAAGCGGAGATCGTTCGCGAAGGGACTGATTTGACCTTTGTCGGCTGGGGAATGACTGTTCTCATGGGCACTGAATCGGCTGACATTTTGGCCAAAGAAGGGATTTCGGTCGAAGTGATCGATTTGCGCACTTTAGTTCCTCTGGATTTTGCGACAGTTCTTTCTTCGATTCGAAAAACGGGCAAATTATTGATCGCTCATGAAGCGGCGCGCAATTGCGGCTTTGGCGCAGAGCTTGCGGCTAGAGCTGCTGAAGAGGCATTCCACTATCTCGACGCTCCGATTCAGCGGGTGGGAGGGAAGGATTGTCCTGTGCCTTATTGCAAAGATCTAGAAGAAGAAGTCCTTCCTCAAAAGAAGGACATTGAAAGGGCTTTGCGCGAGTTAGCGAGTTATTAATATTTTTTTCCCTCGTCTTTTGGAGAGAATCTCCGATTTGCGAGTGAGCGTATTGCAGATTTCTTTGTGATAGGATTCTTTCATCTTCTCAAATTTCACAAATTTTTCCCGGATTTGATTGCGAGACGATTTTTTGTGCTCTGTTTTTAGGTGCTTGCCTCCTAAGAATTGATCCATGTGCATGAAATGCTGCAATAGACTCTCTTGCGTTTTTTGAAAAGCTTCGATTTCTGTCTCGGAAAGCTCATTGAGATTCACATTGCCAATCGCTTCTGCATTGCAAATAAGTCGATCTAATGTTGCGTCAATTTCGAGAATTATTTCTTCGCTAATCATGATTTCTCCTTAGAACATCATCTAATTTCAATCTTTAAATGAATTCAATGATTTTTGAAAGAATAAATTTTATCGATTTTTAATTTTGTTTTTTATATCTTCGACGCATGTTTGGATTTTGTCCTCTTGCATCCGGATCAAAGGGTAATTCGATTTATATTGGATCGAAGACAACGCG
>CAYOMT010000007.1:17814-22631 GCA_964405125.1 uncultured bacterium | reverse complement strand
GAGCCTTTTATTTTTGGCGATCTTGAAATCCGCCCCTTCGGCATCCCGCACGATACATTGGAGCCGGTGGCTTTTACTGTGAAGGTCGAGGGATTGAAGCTCGGGTTTTGCGCAGATATTGGGCATGTAACTTCCCGAGTGAAAAAAGAGCTCGAAGAGTGCGATTATCTATACCTCGAAGCCAATCACGAGCCTTCCATGGTTCACGCTTGCCCTCGCCCTCAGGTCTATAAGCAAAGAGTTTTAGGCCGCCAGGGACATCTTTCCAATGAAGATTGCGTCTCTCTTTTAAAGGCGATTGCCCATCCGAAGTTAAAACACGTCCATTTAGCCCACTTGTCGAGCGAATGCAACTCTCCCGATCTTGCATTCAAGGGGGCAAGAGAGGCTTTGGACGGGCTCAAGATGGCAGCCGAGGTGTCGATTGCCCATCAAGACTCTATTTCCAGGTGTGTTTTTTTCTGATACCTGCTACATTGTTTCCATGCCGCAAGTTTTAAAAGTCCGAGATTTGACAAAGCGTTATCCGGGTACGCCGCCCTATGTTGCGGTGAACCAGATTTCTTTTGATTTGCAAAAAGGGGAGATTTTGGGGTTTTTAGGTCCGAATGGATCCGGAAAAACCACCACAATTCAAATGCTTTTGGGGACATTGCTCACAAGCGAGGGGACGATCCACTATTTTGGCAGAGATTTCTTCTTGCATCGAGAGGAAGTGCTGCAAAATGTTTCTTTTGCAAGCACTTATTTGAGCCTTCCTTATATCTTGACCGTCTCTGAAAATCTCGAAGTTTTGGGGTTCCTTTATGGCCTGAATCGAAAAGAGAGCAGGCAGAGATTCAATCCCTTGCTCGAGCGATTTGGGATTTCTAAATATCGGGACTGCCGCGTCTCTGTTTTGTCGGCAGGCCAAGTCACCCGCCTGATGATGGTAAAAGCTTTTTTTATTGAGCCCAAAATCGTCCTTCTCGACGAGCCGACAGCGTCTTTGGATCCAGATATTTCGCGCGATATTTGCGATTTTTTATTGGAGCAAAGAGAAAAAACAGGCCTTTCGATTCTGTTTACTTCGCATAAAATGGAAGAAGTTGCCCAAGTGTGCGATCGGGTGATTTTTTTGGATAAAGGGAAGATCATTGCAGACGATAAACCGGAAAATCTTGCGAAAAAAAGTGCATTTTTCAAAATCCGTCTCGTGATCCTCGAAGATTTGCAAAAGGCAGTCGATTTAGCCGTCTCTTTTAAATATCTTTGCAAGAGCGATCATCGGACTGTAGAAGTCGAGATGGAAGAGGCTCAAATTCCGCAGTATTTGCAGAGCTTAAGCCGGCTTGGCGTTGTATATTCGGCCATACACATTGAAGAGCCGTCGTTGGATGATTATTTTTTAAAAATCGCGAGGAATAGCCGTGCAATCTCTTAGTCGGATAAAAGGAATTTTTTTTCGCTATTTTTATGTTCTTCTTAAAGGCCCTCAGCAGCTCAGCGATCTTTTTTATTGGCCTTTGATCGATATTTTGCTTTGGGGTCTTACCTCTATTTGGATTGCAAGCACAGATGATTCTTCATCTCTCCCGCTCATTTTGATGACCGGTTTGATTTTTTGGCAAATTACATGGCGCGGATCGGTCGATGTGTCGGTGAGTTTATTGCAAGAATTTTGGCATCGCAATTTAATCAATCTATTTGCCACCCCGCTTCGGATTGCAGAGTGGAGCCTCGGAGTGATTTGCCTTTGCCTTTGCAAGCTGTTTGTCACGGTTTCTTTTGGCATTCTCGTCGTATATCTTTTATATGCCTTAAAAATTTATATGATCGGCTGGGTTTTTCTTCCCTTTGCTGCCATGCTCCTTGTCTTTGGCTGGTCTTTGGGGTTTATTGCCTCCAGCCTGATTGTCAGATGGGGTCATCAGCTCGAGTCGTTTGCTTGGATGATTGGGTATCTTTTCGCCCCCTTTAGCGCCGTATTTTACCCCGTATCCGTACTCCCTGCTTGGGCGCAGGCGATTTCATGGTGCCTTCCTACGACATATGTCTTTGAAGGAATGCGGATGATTTTGCGCCACGGATCTTTCCCAACGTACTATTTTTGGATGAGTTTTGGTTTAAATATTATCTATTTATCTTTTGCCCTTTGGTTATTCTCGTATTCATTTAAAAAGAGCCGCGAAAAAGGTCTTGCTCGATTGGAGTGAACTTAAATAATTTTCTATCCTAGAAAGGTTCTTGAAAAATAGTACTGGAAGAGAGTAACTTAAAGGGGATTGTGTTCTGGACTGATAGCTCAGTGGATAGAGCACCCGCCTTCTAAGCGGGTGGTCGTAGGTTCGAGTCCTACTCAGTCCGAATTTTTTTAGGTACGGCATGCACCTTGGAAGTCTCTCTTTTAAAAAGAAAACATTTGATTTAGATTCCGCTTTTAAAAAGCTCAAAGCAAATCCTGTTTCAGGAGATCGAAAGCGAAGCGATGAGGTCAATTCCCTCCTTCTTCAGCTCATCCAAAAAGAGCCGGAGCCCTGTTTTCTTTTAGCGCCTGTTCTCGATTTTGTCGAAAGGGTCGGCCGGGAGAAAATTCTCGACCATTATACATTTGCAAGTTTTGAGCTTTGGTTGAATCAATCGTCCGGACTTGCCCGCGAGGAAAATCTCCGCGTTCGAGGAAAGATCGTCGGGAAGTGGGTCGATCGAAGCGATTATCAGGTATTTTTTCCCGTTGGAATGAACAAAGTTTTCCCGGGAACTCATTTTGTTACAGCGCATAAGTCTCCCGATTTAGATACGACGATTGCCTCTTTTTGGGGATGGGTGGACGCGTTTGGAGCGAGAGTGGGAGATTCTTTGCATATTTGGAATCTTCCCGGAGGACCTCCTTCTTCTCAGATTGAAATCCAATGGCTTTTTGAAGATGTTTTTGGAAGCGCCGTATTCACCCACTTGCCGAAGACGAGAACTGCTCTGAATTTGACAGGCAAAGATTTGATGACAAGATCGGGGATGGTGCTAAAAACTCTTTCCGATCCGATGATCAGCTCGGATCACGAGAGGGATCATCACGCGGTTGTAGTGGTCGACGAGGAAGGGTTTTATCTCGGAGACTGGCGCAGTTTTGATGGGGAAGAGGTGCGGCAGGTGATTATTTTGCTAAGCACTTGCTTGCGTTGGTTTGAAAACCATTTGCATCTTCAACTGATTTCTTTATTTGCAAAACAAGATTTGGATTTTTCCCAATTTAGAAAAGAGATGATGCATCTTTTTTCGATGCTTCTGAAAGATTGCGATCCTGCGAGGGAATTGACCCAGAAGCAAAGGGGAGAAGTCTCTCAATTTATTTCTCTTGTTCTGGGGATTAAAGAGGGTCTTTCTGTGAATTTTGAAGAGCTCGGAATTTCTCTTGCCCGTTTTGTTTCTCTCCCTTTTGAAGGAGTGGAGCGGTTTTTTAGCGTCATGAAAACCCTTTTTGATCGGGATGGAAAATTAATTGAAAACCGCCCGCAGATTTTTTCGTTTTTAGAAATGGTTGTGAGAGAATTGCATGAAGCCATTTTAAAAACGCGCATTCGATTGGAGAAATTGGATGTGGCTTTGACGACAAAAACGGGGGTTTTTGGGCGCCACTTAAATTTTGTGACCACTCGCTCCGATGTCGATGAGATCCGGCAGAAAATCGGGAGCTATTCTTCTTTGACAGTAGCGTACCCAGATCAGGGGAAATTATTTCCTGTCGGCGTGATTCAAGCGCACGATTTGAGAAAGTCGATTTTAGGCACTGTGTCGCTGCGCGATTTCTGCAATCGCGAGGAGATGGCAATTCCTCCTTATTTAGATGTGATTAGCGTGATAGATCACCATAAATCGCAGCTCCAGACATTCACGCCTCCTTTTGCTGTGATTGCAGATGCGCAGTCATGCAATACGCTCGTTGCAAGACAAGCTTTTCTGATGAATGATGCCCATAGTTTGGGAGGTCAAACAGCGGAAGGCGTTGAACGGCAGATTGAGAGTTTGAATCGAGGGGAGCCGAGTGCTTCTTCGAATCGTCTTTTACAGCGTTTGCTGGAGAAGAGAAATCTTTTGATGAAGAAAACGGATTTTTTCGTGCATATCGAAAGAGAAACTCTCGAATATCTCCATTTTCTCTATGCGATTTTGGATGATACCGATCTCTTGAGCAAAGTGAGCGTTTTAGATGTCGAATGCGTTGTTTCTTTGTTGAATCGCTTAAAAACTTTGGCAAGCGGCAAAGAAGTGGAAGTGGTTGCCTTGGATGATATCCCGAGAAATGCCCATTTTCCAAAAGCTGCGGCGCGAAGAATTTTGCAAAATGAGGAGATGTACTCTCTTTATAGCAAAGTATACGCGCATCGGGAAAAGGGTCTTTCGGAGCATATTCTTCTTGCATCGAAAGGGCAGGCGTCGAATTTATTTGCAGACACAAAAGTGCAAAATGGATGCTGCCGCATTGGACAGACGAAGCTTTTTTCAAAAAATATCCCTCTTTTTGCAACGCATATTGAGTCGATTCAGCGCGCTTGGCTCTTGGACGCCATGCGCATTTCCAAAGAGAAGCCTGAAATTGATTTGCATATTCACATGGTGAGTACGATTGTCAGCGCAGACGAGGTGTATAAAGGGGAAAATGGCCTCTATGCGCATCGAGATGAAATGTGGATTTGGATTCCAAACCAAGAAATTGCGCTGGAACATCTCAAGCGCTTTTTGATTGCATTCCAAGAATCTCCCGGATTGAAGAACAATCCAATGGAAGCGGAGTTTATAGGTTCTCAGGCCAAAGAATATCAGTTGGCGTTTAAGGAGAG
>CAYOMT010000007.1:11308-17714 GCA_964405125.1 uncultured bacterium | reverse complement strand
GCTGAAGCGCAGAGAGTAGGTCCGCAAAGCCGCTGCATCCAAGGCTTGAAATCTTCCGGAATCGGAGCTGTGAGCCGAAGAGGGTCTTTTGTGACAGGGTGGTTGAAACTCAGGCGATAGGCGTGCAGAAGAAGCCTCTCGGGCCCAAGATTTTCATTGGCTTTTGGGCTGCCGTAAATGGGGTCTCCCAAGATAGGGCATCCAACGTGTCTCAAATGGACGCGGATTTGGTGGGTTCTTCCTGTTTTAGGACGAATCATCGCGAGACTGATCTGGTCGTTGAAGGCGAGGGTTTGCACTTCGCTGATGGCTTCCCGTCCATCGGAGAGTACGGCCATTTCTTTTCTTTGCGTCGGGTGGCGCCCAATGGAGGCGCGAATGGTTCCATTGGCAGGCCTTCCAATGCAAACGGCGAGATAGGTCTTATCTATTTTACGAGAAGAGAAGTCTTCGATGAGTTTTTGATGGGCGGGGAGTGTTTTTGCCGCCAAAAGAACTCCCGAAGTGTCTTTGTCCAAACGGTGGACAATGCCGGGTCTCAAAGGATCTGCGCTTGGGGCAAGATTCTCGCAGTGGGCGAGAAGGGCGTTGACGAAGGTGCCGGAAAAATGGCCCGGTGCCGGATGGACGACCATTCCGGGGGGTTTGTTGACGGCGAGGATATGTTCGTCTTCGTAAATAATTTTTAAAGGGATCGCTTCGGGAAGTAAAGAGGGGCCGGGAATGGCCTGAAAACAGATCTCGATTTCATCTCCTTCCTCGGGGCAAACTCTTTTTTTGATCGGATCGCCGTTTAAAAGAACGCAGCCAATGTCGATCAGATGCTGGAAGTAGGTCCTCGAATAATTTGAAAAGCGGGCAGCCAAAAGCTTGTCAATCCGCTCTCCCTCTTCTTCCGGGGCTACGAAAAGAGTGTCGTAAATGTCAGGTCCAAATGAAGGTTGATCCATAAATTGGGCATAGTTTACCTGAATTTTCTTTTTATAGGGTAGGATCTTTAAAATCGACACAACCTAAGAGGTCTAATCTTCATCAGAGGAACTTTTTCGGAGCTTCCGTAAAGCCTTGAGCGCGCGGGCCTGTTCGTGCTGGATTTGTGAATTAATTTGTTGCATGAGGGCGTCCCAAAATTTTTCGGCTTCGGGGCCCGTAAATTTCATTCCGAGCAAAGTCATCGGCCGAGCCGTAGCCTCTCCATAGGCCGGGGGCGGGCCTTTGGGTTTATGAGAAGGCCCTTCGGGGTTAGAAGGTCCTGGTATCGGATGAGGGGGCTTTGCGGAATCAACCATTTCACACTCCAAATTCGATAGTACTTGATCTAGATTCCCTTTTCAATAAAATTGGTGCATGCAAACATATTCTTTACGCCGCAGCGAGTTTGATCCTGAGTTTTTAGAAATAATTCTTGATCATGTTATCGTTCAGGAAGTTAGGTTTCCTTGTCCAATCAAGAACCTGGAAAGATCTTTTTCTTCTTTAGAGGAGATTTTTGCATGGCTTGAAAAAACGGAAGAGAAATTGGCGAAGGCCGCGGCCTACCGATTCCTTTCTCGGAGAAGTTTTTCGAAAGAGACTCTTTTTCAGAAGTTAAGGGAGAAAAAATTTTCTCATCCGCTCTGTCGAAAAGTCGTGGAAGAGATGGAAAAAATGGGGATTGTGTCGGATGCGGATTTTGGGGAGGCTGTTTTACGGCAGAAGATGGGGCAAGGATATGGGCCTCAATATATTGAAAGGTATTTTAAGCAATTGGGGCTGGATCCGAAGCTTGTGAGGGAAAAAATGGATGAGAAAGCGCAAAGAGAATTGGTTCAGAAGTGGATGTTGAAGCTGCGGGATAAGGAAAAGTCTAAGAAGATTGCATTTCTTTTGCGGCGGGGATTTGATTTTGGATTGATTCAATGCAAGTAGGGATTTTAGGGATTCATTTTAAGACGATAGATCTTGCTTTGCACGAAGGGATTGCAAGGAGCGCTCTTTCTATTTTTCAAGAAAAAACATCGATTCCTATGATTTTGCTTTCGACATGCAATCGGACGGAGATCTATTTTAGCGGCGAGAACTTGATAGGGATAAAAAATGAATTGCAGATGCTTTTGCAAGCCTACGCAGGGATGCCTTTAAGCGAGGATCTGTATTCGTATTTTGAAAAAGATTGTTTCATTCATTTATGCCGTGTGGCCTCGGGTTTAGATAGCGCTATTTTTTTAGAAACGGAAATTACAAGGCAAGTCAAGACGGCGTATGCTTCTGGCTGCAGCCGGTTTTCCTTGCCGAGCAGCCTCCATTATCTTTTTCAAAAATCTTTGAAAATAGCGAAGTCGGTGCGGCACCATTTTTTGCTCCACACCGGAAGTTTTGTTTTGTTTGAAACGCTTTGGCACATTGCGGAATCGGAATTTTCTGATTTAAGGCAAAAAAGAGTGTTTTTAATCGGTTATTCAGAAACCCATCGGAAGCTTGCCGATTTTTTTATGCAAAAAGGGGTGAAGGATATTACATTTTGTTCGCGCCAGCCTGAAAAAATATTGGGGATGCAAGCTTGCTCTCGAGATTATGTATCGGATTGGAATAAGTACGATATTATCTCCTGCGCAACGCAGTCGGATACTTTTTTAGTAGATGGATTGGGGAGGAAAAAACATTTAATTTTTGATTTGAGCGTTCCTCGCAATGTCGATCCAAAAGTGGAAAGTGAGGATGTGAAATTATTGAATATTGGCGAGATCAATCGGCGCTTGATTCAAAAGAAAGATCCTCTGATTTTGCAGATGGCGGAGACGTTTTTGGAAGAAAACGTAGCCCGCCTTTCTCATTTGTATTTAGAGAAAATTTCTCTCGCTGCGCTTTGATATAGATGTGTTTTTTCTGGAAATCAAGACAAATGACATGAGATTTGAAGAAATCAATTCCGAGGACTCCATCGATTTCTTCACTTAGATCGGATGTTATCGGATAGGGCCAAAAATCCCAATCGCCGATTATCATAGAAAAAGAGATTTTATGTCCTAATTGGAGATCGGATTCTCTATATACGGAATGAGAAGATCCTGTATCCAAAAGAAATTTTTTTATCCCTAGGTTTGTTTGTAGAGAAAGAACGGGCCCGCACCGAGACAATTCAAGGGGGATTTGTATAAAATCTTCGGGTGAAAATATCTTTTCTTTTTCCAACGCCTGAATATTTTTTGCAAGAAAGAGAGAGTTGTGGGGAAAATCAAAAAGAGAGACGATCTCTTCGAATGAAGGCCACCCCAATCTGCCGTCAATCAGAAATAAGCCGAGTTGGTTTTTCATTTTACCGAAAAAAGATCTAGGCCTTCCTGCATTTGTCCCTTTTGTAAGAAAATCGATATTTTCTTCATACGCAGTGATCTGGTTCAACCTAAGATTGCAATCGAGAGTGATCTCAGGAATCCGAAATTGAGAAACAGGGTATTTAGTCCCATGCAGATCATAGTACGGAACTATTTGCATGAATTCTTTGTCTTGAATTTTTTCAAGAGCTCTTGTGTGGAGATCGAGAGGATGAGAGGATCCGGTATCGAGCATGATCCTATAATTTTTCCCCTGAATTCCTAATTTTATCAGTGGTTTGTAGGAAAAGGGGATAAAACTTACGGCAATTCGAATGCAGTCATCTGATTTCTGAAAACGCACGTCTCGAAAAAGGAAAAACGAGAAATAAAAGCATCCTAAAACCAGAAAAATTAAGGATAAAAGGATGCTTTTTTTTGTGTTAGGTATCGGATTCATTTGAATTTTTTTTAGTTTTTGAATCGGATGGAGGCGGAGGCGGAGGTGTTTTTGATTCTCCCCAAGAACCTGAAATTTTACCTTGTATATAACCGCCTTGTTTTTCGTTATATCCGCCGGATAATTCTCCTTCAATATTTGTTGGTCTTGACATTGCAAGGTATATGTTTGGTTTTCCGTTTATTTCTTCGGATGTAAGCGGTTGTATCTTTCGACCATTCCATTCTACGAGATTGCTTCGGTGAGTGAATGATTCTGTTGCTGCATAATATTCATTTTCAAAGATGTTTGAAATTTCCATAACTCCTCCTCGAGATAGGTTTAAATTTAGAAAGCGAGGACTTTATACGGTTGTGTAGATTTTTTAAATCTTTTTTATACAGATTTAAAACTTTTCCTCTAAAATTCGGCGTGGCCGGGGAAGCGGGGAAATGGGATGACATCTCGGATGTTTTCCATGCCGGTCACAAAAAGAACGAGCCTTTCAAACCCAAGTCCGAATCCGGCATGGGGGACGGAACCAAATTCCCTAAGCTCTAGATACCACCAATAGTCTTCTTTATTTAGGTTTTGCTTTAGGATCTTTTGCTCCAGACGATCGAGCCTTTCTTCCCTTTGCGATCCTCCGATGATTTCCCCGATTTTGGGAACTAAAATGTCCATCGCAGCCACTGTTTTTTCATCTTCGTTCGCCCGCATGTAGAAGGCCTTAATCTGGGCTGGGTAATCGGTTAAGATGACCGGTTTTTTGCAGTACTGCTCCGCGAGATACCTTTCGTGCTCGGATTGGAGATCCGCGCCCCAGTGAACCGGAAATTCGAAGGTTTGCGGCGCTTTTTTCAAAATCTCTACAGCATTTGTGTATGTGAGATGGGCAAAAGGGGAATCAATTACGTGCCCAAGTCTTGTAAGGAGGCCGTTTTCTATGAATTGATCGAAGAATGCGAGGTCTTCTTTGCAGTGTTCAAGGACGTAGCGAACGCAAAATTTGAGATAGCTCTCTGCGCATTCCATGTCCGCTTTGAGATCGGCAAAAGCCATTTCCGGCTCGATCATCCAAAATTCGGCGAGATGGCGGGAGGTATTTGAGTTTTCAGCGCGGAAAGTGGGCCCAAAAGTATAGATATCCGAAAGGGCGAGGGCCAGGATTTCTCCTTCGAGCTGTCCGGAAACGGTCAGATAAGCAGGCTTTCCAAAGAAATCTTTGGAGGCATCTTTTTCCCCCTCTTTCAAAGTGGTCACCCGGAACATTTCCCCCCCTCCTTCGCAATCGGAACCCGTAATCAGAGGCGTATGTACATAGAGAAAACCGCGCTCTTGGAAAAAAAGATGGGTCGCATGGGCCAGCGCGCTGCGGACGCGGAGAACGGCGCCTTGCGTATTTGTCCTCGGTCTTAGGTGGGCAATGGTGCGCAAGAATTCAAAGGAGTGTCTCTTTTTTTGCAGTGGATAGCGGGAAGGATCGCAGGAACCAAAGAGGTGGACTTCTTTAGCATGGAGTTCAAGCGCCTGGTTTTTCCCGGGACTTTCCTTCAGAACGCCGCGAGCAGAAATCGAGGCGCCTGTCGTGAGAGTCGGAAGCAAAGACTGGAAATTGGGAAGAGAGGCGTCGACAATGATTTGAAGGTTCGCAAGAGAGGATCCGTCATTGAGCTCGACGAAGGCAAATGACTTTTGGTCTCGAACCGTTCGGATCCATCCGAAGACCGAAACTTCTCGGCCGATCAGGGTTTCCGGATTCTTTGTGTGAAGGATTTGTTTTATTTTTGTTCTCATGCCTACCATTTTGATGCGGAGGGAGAGATATTTTCAATCTTCTTTTGCAAATTTTTTGAGAAGTTCGATTTCTTCTTTCCAAATAGGAGGCCCCTCCGGAGTTTCCAGATATTTGGGAAGATCGCGCGTTTTGGGGGAGGTCATGAGAAACTGAAAGCAATCCATTCCAATTTTTCCCTTTCCCAAAGAAGCATGCCGATCGACTCTCGATCCGAGATCTTTTTGCGAGTCATTGAGGTGGAATGCCGAGAGATATTTAAGTCCAATTAGATCGTCAAATTCTTGGAGGGTTTTTTTCCACCCTTCTTCGGTGCGGATATCGTAGCCTGCTGCGAAAATGTGGCAAGTGTCAATGCAGACGCCAACGGGGATTTTGCGGTGTGTTTTGTCGAGTATGTAATGAATTTGCTCAAATCGATGGCCGACGCTTGTTCCTTGTCCGGCGGTTGTTTCAAGAACTAATTTTGTATGCCCTTGATGGACGAGATCTTCCATAGAAAGGAGACTTTCGGCAATCGTGTCGAGGCATTTTTCTTCAGTTCCCTTTGTGGCAGCTCCCGGATGGAAATTGAGATAAGAAATCTTGAGCTGATGGCACCTTTTGATCTCTTCCCGAAAGGCTTTGCGCCCCTTTTCGAGAAGAAGAGGATCCGGAGATCCTAAATTGATTAGGTAGCTGTCGTGGCTCATGATTTTTTCGATCCCCGTTTCATCTAGGGCTTTTTCCCAAAGATCGAGGTCTTCCTTCGTGATTTGCCGTCCATTCCACTGCTTTTGATTGCTTGTAAAGAGTTGGATGGAGCTCGCTCCAATCTGTCTTCCTTCGTAAAGAGCGTTGTGGGCGCCTCCTGCAGCAGAAGTGTGCGCGCCAATCCAG
>CAYOMT010000007.1:9769-11208 GCA_964405125.1 uncultured bacterium | reverse complement strand
TTTATGTAAAATCACCAGAATTGTCTTTAAGAATAGGAGCCTTCGCTTATGAAGGGAAAAAATCTTCTTATAAAGAAGTCGATGCATTCGCTCGCTTCTGAATCAGGTAAACAGGGGTTGAAGCGTCATTTGGGTTCTACGCAGTTGACCTCGATTGGAATCGGCGCCATCATCGGCGCTGGAATCTTTGTTCTCACAGGGCAAGCCGCGGCTTATTACGCAGGGCCTGCCGTGTTGATCTCTTTTCTCATCGCCGCAATTGTCTGCGTATTTGCAGGCCTTTGCTATGCTGAACTCGCTTCCTTTATCCCCATTTCCGGCGGCGCCTATTCTTATGCCTATGTTGCATTGGGAGAGTTTCCCGCTTGGATGATCGGCTGGTCTTCCGTCATTCAGTATCTCGCCGCTGCCTGCACTGTCGCAGTCGGCTGGTCCGGATATTTCATGAGCATATTGCAGGATTTCGGCCTCCACTTTTCCAGCGCATTCACGACAACTCCCATTATTTACAGCGGAGACACCGGCTGGCATTTAAGCGGCTCTTACTTAAACGTTCCGGCTGTTCTCATTGTATTTTTAATTTGCATTATGATTTCAGTCGGAATCAAGGCTGCGACAACTTTAAATAATATCATGGTTGCTGTGAAGTTAATCACGATTGTATTATTTATTATTTTTGGATCTTTCTATGTTGTTCCGTCTAATTGGTTCCCTGTTATTCCTGAAAACACAGGTGTTTTTGGCGAGTTTGGCTGGAGCGGTATTTTGCGGGCTGCAGGTCTTGTGTTCTTTGCCTACAATGGGTTTGATACGGTAGCGACTCTGGCGCAAGAAACGGTGAATCCCCAAAAGGATATTCCGAAGGGGATTATGGGATCTTTGGGCGTAAGTACGATTGCATATATTGCGATGGTTCTTGTTTTGACAGGCGTTGTGAGCTATAAAACGCTCGGCGTTGCGGATCCTATTTCGGTTGTTTTGAATGCGATGGGTCCTAACTTCATGTGGTTTGCTTTCATTGTAAAATTTGCGATTTTAGCTGCTTTGACTTCCGTTGTTTTGGCGGTTCTTTTAGCGCAAACCCGCGTCTTTTTTACGATGAGCCAAGATGGTCTTCTTCCGAAGAAGCTCGGTCAGCTCCATCCAAAAACGCAAACTCCTACATTCACGACCGGAATGATCGCTCTTTCCGCGATTGTGATCGCAGGGCTTTTCCCGGTTGACATGTTGGGACAGCTCGTTTCTTTGGCTGTTTTGATTGTGTTTGCGATTATGTGCTTTGGTGTTTTGATTCTCCGCTACACGCAGCCGCAAATCCATCGGCCCTTCAAAGTTCCTTTTGTTCCGTATGTGCCGATTCTCGGGATTGCATGCTGCTTAGGGCAAACTCTATTTTTGCCGCTCACTACATGGGTTCAGTTTTTTGTTTGGATGCTCCT
>CAYOMT010000007.1:3924-9669 GCA_964405125.1 uncultured bacterium | reverse complement strand
CCAAAAAGGAAGAGCTGCTCTTCTTTTTTGGGTTTATTTTTGTTTTGTTTGGATTCCAGTTCTTTGAGCATTTCCTCAGCCCGTTTGATGGCTTTTTGAGGCAGGCCTGCCAGTTTAGCCACGTGGATGCCGTAGCTTTTATCTGTACCGCCTCGGATGATCTTTCTAAGAAAGACGATGCCGGAGGGGACTTCTTGGACGGCTGTTTGAAAATTTACAGCGGTAGGAAATGGCTCGCTTAATTTTGTGAGTTCCCAATAATGGGTGGCAAACAAAGTTTTCGCCTGTTTTTTAGGCGTCGTTAGAAGGTATTCAGCAACGGCCCAAGCAATTGCAATCCCATCATAAGTACTTGTGCCTCTTCCGATTTCATCGAGGAGAACAAGCGAGCGGGATGTCGCATTTTTTAAGATATTCGCAGTTTCTGTCATTTCCACCATGAATGTCGACTGGCCGCGCGCGAGATCATCGCTTGCGCCAATGCGGGAAAAGATTTTATCTACGACGCCTATGTGGGCCGATTCAGCGGGGACAAAAGAACCCATTTGCGCAAGGATGACGATGAGCGCCACTTGCCGTATATAGGTCGATTTGCCGGCCATATTCGGTCCTGTGATCAGCATCATTTGCTCTTTTTCATGGAAAGTGGTGTCATTGGCAATGAAAGAGGCGGGGCCTACGACGTCTTCGACAATCGGGTGCCGGCCATTTTTGATCTCCAAGATATCGGAATCGTCGACCTTTGGTTGGACGAATTTTTTTTCCAAAGCCACCCAAGCCAAAGAAAGGAAGCAATCGATTTGTCCAATTGCTTTGGCAAGAGCATTGATGTGCGCGGCTTGCTTTGCAATGTCGAGGCGGAGCTTTTCAAAGAGTTCCGACTCGAGTGCTTTGGCTCTTTCTTCGGCGCTTAAAACTTGATGTTCGAATTGCTTGAGTTCTTCTGTGATAAACCTCTCGCCGTTCACGAGTGTTTGCCGTCTTTGGAAAGTGGCGGGGATTTTTTCGCTATGCTGATGGGTGATTTCTATATAATACCCAAACGCCTTGGTAAAACCCACTTTTAACGTTTTGATTCCCGTTTGTTCGCGCAGAATATTTTGATAGCGGGATAAGTAGCTTGTCGATTCTTTAGAAAGGGCTCTGAGGCGGCTTAATTCCGGATGGAAGCTATCTTGGAAAATATCCCCCTCATGGATGCGAAGCGGAGGGTTTTCATTTAAAGAGGAAAGAATTGTCTCAAAAAGGGGCTGGATATTTTTGATGAGCGAAAGCTCCGGGCATTCAAAAAATGAAGAGAGGATTCTTAAGAATTCGGGAAGAAAAGAAAGAGAAATGCCGAGAGAAAGGACATCGCGCGGGGTGGCATAGCGCGCGCTGATTTTCATGATGAGCCTTTCCAAATCGCGCACTTTATAGAGGATTTTGCGTAGATCTTTACTTTTTTGAAAGTGTTCGATGAAAAGCGCGATCGCATTTTGCCGCGCTTGAATTTGAGAAGAGGATAAAAGAGGGTGTTTTATCCACTGGCGGAGCAACCGGCCCCCCATTGGCGTACACGTGTGGTCTAAAATATCGAGGAGCGTATTTTTAGAAGAGCCGTCGAGCATCGTCTCTGTGAGCTCGAGATTGCGCAGCGTTGCAGCGCCGAGGTTCATATATTGAGAAAGCGATTCAGCCTGAATAGAAAGTATGTGGTCGCAATTGATATTCATCTCTTCTTTGAGATACAAAAGCAGAGATCCTGCCGCGATGATGGCGGCAGATTGTCCTTTCAGACCAAATTCATCGAGATGGGCCACTTGAAAATGGCAGGCAAGAACATCTTGTCCAAAGCGAAGATCGAGAGGCTCTTTTTGGTTGACGAGGAAGGGGAATGCGTGAGAGAGCTCTTTCAGAAAGAGGGGATGGTTTTCTTGGAATTTTTTGCCGAGGAGAAATTCAGCAGGACGCAATCGGAATAGCTCATCGAGCACATCTTGCTCCTTGTCTAATTCAAGCGCGTAAAACCCGCCTGTAGAAAGATCGACAAAACTCAAGCCGAATGTCGATCCCACTTGGGCAAGCGAAGCAAAAAAGTTATTTTTTTTATCGGAAAGCAGCCCCGAGTTGACAAGCGTTCCCGGCGTAACAATCCGAGCAATTTCCCTTTTGACAAGGCCTTTGGAAAGAGTGGGGTCTCCAATTTGCTCTGCTACGGCGACTTTAAAGCCCTTGGCAATGAGTTTATCGATGTATGTTTCTGCTGTGTGGAAAGGGACTCCGCACATCGGGATTCCCTGCCTTGCCGTCAATGTCAGGCCGAGGAGTTTGGCCATGATTTCTGCATCTTCGTGAAAGGCTTCGTAAAAATCGCCGAGGCGAAAAAAGAGAAGGGCATCTTTTGCCTGCGTCTTGCATTCATGCCATTGGGCCATCATCGGAGAGGGAGGGGCAGAAGTGATTGTCATGAATGCGATCATAACATTCTCATCTATTTGCTGGAAGAATGGAAAATAGTGTATAGTTGCGTTTCTTAAGATAGAGGGATAGGTGGGTACGTTTTCTCGGCAAAGTTTAGAACTTCTTCGCACGCGGATTGATCTTGTCGAAGTTTTAAATCCATATTTGAAATTGCAAAGAGCCGGCGCTGCGTATAAAGGTTTGTGCCCATTCCACGAAGAAAAAACCCCCTCGTTTGTCATTCAAAAAGGGGATAGCCACTACCACTGTTTTGGCTGCGGCGCGCATGGCGATGCAATCCAGTTTCTCATGACCCATTTGCGGATGAGTTTTGCGGAATCTGTCGAAAGTTTGGCAGATCGTTTCAATGTGCCTTTGGAAGAAGTGCAAAGCGAGGATCAGCCGAAAGGCCCTTCTAAATCGATGATGAAAGACGCTCTTGTCCGGGCAAATCAGCTATTCCAGTTTTGCTTATTGCACACTTTAGAGGGACACTTTGCGCTCGATTATTTATTCAGCCGCGGCATTGATTTGGAATTCATTCGGACGTTTGAATTGGGATATGCGCCTAAAACGGCTCATGTTTTACCAAAAATTTTGGGCGCGCAAAAAATCGCCTTGCCTCTTTTAGAAGAGGTGGGCTTGATGTCCAAAGGGAGAGATTTTTTCTCCGACCGGATTACGATTCCTATCCGGGATGCGATGGGATCGGTCATTGGATTTTCCGCAAGGAAATTCAAGCCCGATACATTCGGCGGGAAATATGTGAATTCTCCTGAAACGCCTCTTTTTAAAAAATCTAAAATCTTATTCGGCTTAAGCTATAGCCGCAAAACGATTGCAAAGGAGAAAAGAGCGCTGATTGTCGAAGGGCAGATCGACGCTTTGCGCCTCATCCATTCGGGATTTCTTTGGACTGTCGCAGGCCAGGGGACGGCTTTTGGAGAAGAGCAGGCCAAAGAATTGATTCAGCTCGGCGTGAGAAAAGTATATCTTGCTCTCGACGGAGATCAGGCCGGACAGGAAGCGACGATTAAAATCGGCCATATTTTCCAGAAAGAGGGAGTGGATGTATTTGTTGTTAAACTCCCGAATCAATCCGACCCCGATGTTATTTTGCAGGAAAAGGGGCCTGAAGAATGGGGGAAATTGTTAGATCAAAGCGTCGATTACCTCTCTTTTTACGTCGATCGGTTATCTCAAACGATCAATATGCAATCTCCTGCGGGGAAAAATGAGCTCGTTCAAACCATTGGAAAGAAAATCCGCGAATGGGATCATCCTTTGATGATTCGCGAGTCTCTTCGAAAACTTGCTCGGCTGACCCAAGTTCCCGAATCGATGATCGGAGGCATTGAAGAGAGCTCTCCTCAAATTTATATCAAAAGATCGGCGAGCGTCACTTTTTCTGAAATAGATCCGGATCGCATTTTGGAAGCCGATCTTCTTAGGTGGCTGTTTCTCATGGGAGAAAGTTGTCCGGAACTTCTCCCTTTGGCTGAGAAAAATTTGCAGGAAGGCCATTTTCGCCTAAATGCCGCGCGCATTCTCTTCGACAAATATAAGGCGGCTGCAAAGGAAGGCCGTCCCCGCGATCTTCTTTCTATGGCAATCGATCTCGATCAAGCAGAAGCGCAGTTATTTCTCGCGGAGATTCTCCAGAAAAAAGTGAATCGGGAAAGGGCGGTTCCTTGTTTCATTGAAACCATTGAAAAAATGCTCGAAAGGCATTGGATGCATCAAAGAGAAGAGATCAAACTCAAAATCTACAGCGGAAGATGCAGCGAAGAAGAGGTTCTTCTCTTGGCGAAACAATTTGATCAGTTGAGAAAAGAAAGACCGCAGCTCATTACTTGAGTTTCTCTGCGAGGATTTCAACGAGCTTTGAAGAAGGAACTCTTTCTTGCTGCATCGAATCTCTGTCTCGCAATGTCACTGTATCGTTTTCAAGCGTGTCAAAGTCAATTGTAATGCAAAAGGGAGTGCCCAATTCATCCTGTCTTCGGTATCTCTTCCCAATTGCGCCCGATTCATCGTACTCGCAATGCCACAGCGTCTGGAGCTTTTCAAAAATTTTCCGCGCTTTTTCTGCAAGGGGCTCTTTTTTCATGAGAGGAAATACGGCGACTTTAACGGGAGCCACTTGCGGAGCAAAATGGAGCACGGTGCGCGTTTCCCCATTTTCGAGAAGCTGTTCTTCGTATGCATCGCAGAGGAGAGCCAAGAGAGTTCTTTCGACTCCAAAAGTGGGCTCGATCACATGCGGAATGAACTTTTCTCTTGTTTCCGGATCGGTGTATTCAATTGTTTGCCCCGAAAATTCGGCGTGCCGTTTCAGATCGAAGTCAGTGCGATAGGCAAGACCGTAAAGCTCGCTTCTTCCAAAAGGAAAATCGTAGACAAGATCGACGGTTCTTTTGGAATAGTGGGATAGCTGCTCTTTCGGGTGTTCTTTTTCGTGGATGCGGCTTGCTTTAAGGCCAATCAAACGGCACCAGTCGTGCATCGATTGGAGCCATGCGCTAAAAGTAGATTCCCACGCAGATTCCCTGATGAAATACTCAATTTCCATTTGCTCGAATTCGATCACGCGGAATACAAAATTCCCGGGCGTGATTTCGTTGCGGAAGGCTTTGCCAATCTGCGCAATCCCAAACGGAATTCGAACCCGCATGGTGTCGATCACATTTTTAAAATCGAGAAAAATCGCTTGCGCTGTTTCCGGTCTTAAGTAAGCAATGTCCCCTTCCGCCCCTGTTTTGCTCATGTGGGTGTGGAACATCAGATTGAAATGGCGCGCCTCGGTAAAATGGGTGGCTCCGCATTTAGGACATTTGATTTTGTGATCCCTGATTTCTGCGGTCATCTGGGCAAGAGTCATCCCGTCGGCATCTTTTTTTAGGGTATTTTCGATGAGATGGTCGGCTCTGAATCTTCCTTTGCATTCTTTGCAGTCGATGAGCGCGTCGTTGAACCCTTCGACGTGGCCGGAGGCAGCCCAGGCTTTCGGGTGGAGCAGAATCGGGCCGTCGAGCCCCACCATGTCGCGCCGGCTATTGACGAACATTTTCCACCAAAGATCTTTGATGTTCTTTTTCAATTCGGCGCCATACGGGCCGAAAGAATAGGTATTGGCAAAGCCGCCGTAGAGTTCCGATCCCGGATAGATAAACCCCCGTCTTTTGCAAAGGGCGACAATCGGTTTTAGTGTATCTTGGATAGAGGTTGGTTTATCTGCCGTCATAGACCAAAGTACTATATACTTTTTTGGGACTCGTGTCGAGAAAAAAGGATCCATCCCGG
>CAYOMT010000007.1:0-3824 GCA_964405125.1 uncultured bacterium | reverse complement strand
GGCCCGAAGATGAAGACGAGAAGGGCTGTCAGAAGGAATGGGTAGGGGGCTTGGTGCACTAAGAGGGCCGGCTCAAAAAGGAAGCGCAGTTGCGTAAAAGCTTCCGAATGGGCCATGGATAGAGCCGAGATCATAATGACGATGAGCGGGATTGCGGCAATCCTTGAAAAAAATCCGAAAAATAGGCAAAGGCCGCCGATGAGCTCGAAGCTTGCGACAACATAAGAAGTGAAGGTTGGATAGGGAATATTGAGGCTGACAAAAAATTTTGCGACCGTATCGAGATGGGTGAATTTAGCAAGCCCCGTAATAAAGAATTGATGGCCCCAGACAAGGCGCATATATAAGAGGAAGAGGCTTTGCAGGTTGCTTCCAATCGAGATAAACCACCCGTAGAATTTATTGGAAAGGCGCAAGAAACTGCTTTCGAACATAAAGTCCTCAAATTAAAATTTTCTTTACGATGACGCGAATTGGGTTTTAAAACAAGAGGAGAAATGATATACTCTCGGGCGCTATGAAAGAATTTTGCTCATTGAAGTTAACCGACTGCCAAGATTGGATGGAGAAGTCCGAGGAAAAACCGTTTCGCGCGGCCCAGATTTTTGATTGGATTTATGCAAAGGGAGCCACCTCCTTTTCTTCGATGTCCAATCTGAGTAAACCGCTCCGAGCAAAGCTCGATGCAAATTTTAATTTTCCTGTTCTCAAATGTTTGCGGATGCTCCATTCCGAAGACGGGGAGACGATCAAATTCCTTTGGGAGCTGCCGGATCAAAAAAGGGTCGAATCGGTTTTGATTATGTCGGAAGATAGGCGGACTGTTTGCGTTTCCATCCAGGTCGGATGCCCTGCGAGATGTGCTTTTTGCGCGTCGGGAAAAGAGGGTTTAAAAAGAAATTTAACCCCCGCAGAAGTGGTCGAGCAAGTCCTTCATATCCACCGATTTTTGCAGGAGAAAGGGGAAAGGGTTTCTCACATTGTATTCATGGGAATGGGAGAGCCTTTGGAAAATTACGATACTCTTGTGAGCGCAATTGAAATTTTTAATTCGCCCGATGCATTCAATATTTCCCAAAGGCGCATTACTGTTTCGACAGTCGGGGTTGTAGAGGGCATTCAAAAGCTTGCCTTAGAGCAATTTAAGGTAAATCTCGTCCTTTCCTTGCACGCGCCGAACCAACATTTGCGCAAAAAAATTATTCCTTATGCGCGTCGTTATTCATTGGAAGAAATTCTGATTGCAATGGATGAGTATGCTTCTTTAACGAAGCGGGATATTACTTATGAATACACGCTTCTTGCCGATCTAAATGACAAAAAAGAGCATGCGGAAGAGCTCGCTACGCTTTTGAAAGGGAAGCAGTGTACGGTCAATTTGATCCCATATAATCCGGTGGATGGACTCTCTTTAAGACGGCCGGAGAAAGAGGAGATTGAAATGTTCCGCGCTATTTTGGAAGAGGCGGGGCTCAATGTAACTTGGCGCTATACGAAGGGCAAGGATATTGCGGCAGCTTGCGGACAGCTCGCCTTGCAAAGCGCCACCTAGAATGAACTTGTGCAATTTAATAGAGTTGCTGTAGGATTTGTTGATTAGATGAACATTGCCCATTTTTTTACCCTTCTTCGCATTTTCATTAGCCCGATTTTCCCTGTCCTCTATTTAAAATATGAGTGGCTGGGAATTCCTTTTGCTTATATCCCTTATGTGATGCTCGGTTTGCTCATCATTTGCGAGTGCTCCGATCTTTTTGACGGATTTTTTGCCCGCCGGCGCAATTTGGTGACGGATCTTGGAAAGATTTTAGATCCGATTGCCGATAGCGTGACGCACATTACGCTCTTCCTCACCTTCACGCAAGGGATTGTGCAGCTCCCTTTATTCATCGTCTTTATCTTCCTTTATCGAGAATTATTCATTGGGGGCTTGAGGACTTTATGCGCTCTGAGGGGAGTGGCTTTGGCGGCTCGCTTTAGCGGCAAGATCAAGGCCGTTCTTCAGGCAAGCGTTTGCGCTTTGATCATTTTTTTAATGATCCCTCATGTGGAAGGGTTTCTTTCCCTGTCGACATTCCGCTATCTTAGCTTTTGCTTTGCTTCTTTAGCCGCTTTTTACACTGTCGTTTCCGTCGCCGATTATGTGCATGCAAATCGGTTATATATTCAGCGGGCTCTCCAAAGATCATAAACTGTATAGTTTGATGTATTCTTTAGCCGGTTTTTCCCAACTGAAGTCTTGGCGCATTGCGTGCAAAATCAACGACTCGAAGGCCGTTTTGTTGTTTTGAAATAGATCGACAGCTCTTTTCATGACATGGGCAAGATCGGCTTTTGTCTCGTTTTGAAAGACAAATCCGTTTCTTTGCCTCTTTTCATCTTCGTCAAAAACGGTGTCCTGGAGACCTCCTGTTTTTCTCACAATCGGGATGGTTCCATATCGCATCGCAATGAGTTGAGCAAGGCCGCACGGCTCAAAATGAGAAGGCATCAAAAGAAAATCAAGCGCTGCATAAATCTGGTGGGCGATTGTTTCGTCGTATTCAAAATGGAGAAGGACATTTTTGTTTTGCGCATATTTTTTTTTAAGAAGATCAAAATGGCTTTGCAAAGAGGGGATGGGAGAGGACCCAAGAAGAAGGAAGCTTCCGTTTAATTCGAGCGTTTGTATCAGCCCTTCTTCGATTAATTTGGGCCCTTTTTGCGAGACAATTCTCGTGATCACCCCCACCCAGGGTCTTTGGTTTTCCCCCAAACCAAACTTTTTTCGCAGTTGATTTCGGGCCGATTCCTTGGCCGCCTGAATCGAGTCGATTCCGAGACTTTCCTGGTAGTGCATTTCTAATGCCGGATCTTTCGCAGGATTCCAAAGAATTTGATCAATCCCATTCACGATCCCCGACAGCTTAGAGGCAAATTTGCAAAATGTCGCGCTTAAATTGCCTCCGACTTCGGGTGTTTTGATTTCTTTTGCATAAGTTTTTGATACTGTGTTAATTAAGTCTGCAAACACAAGACCCCCTTTGAGGAGGTTGATTGTCTCTGGCAAATGGTCGTCTTGCAAAAGATCTTTTGCCGCATAATGGCGGCCGTTGAGGCCAATGGCGTCTAGGTCCCAAGTGGCGCAAAGACCCTGGTATTCTGCGTTGTGGATCGTGAGGATGATCTTGGAAAAGGGGAGTTTATAGAGATCTTTTGCTAAAAAAGAGGCCGAGGCTGTGTGCCAATCGTGGAGGTGGAGAATGTCTGGGATTTTCCCTTTTGCCTGAAGGTATTCCATGCATGCCTTGGAAAAATAGAGAAATCTTGCTGTATCATCTTGGCATCCATAGATTTGCTTTCTTTGAAAGTAATTTTTTGGGTGATGGGGCTCGAGAAGGAAAACCGGGCATCCTTCGACCTCGGCCGACCACATCGTATTTCGATATTGAATTCCGTGCTCCATGCAGGGGAAGGAAGCGAGATCGATTTTTAAATTTTTTAAAAGGCGCTCAGGGATGAGATCGTATTTGGGGAGAATCACTTTGACATTTTGGCCCTGTCTTATCAGCTCGCGGGATAGCCCCACCAAGACATCTCCCAAGCCTCCTGCTTTTGCAATGGGGGCAAATTCTGCGCTCAAGTGGACAATCTCCATATTTTTCCCTTTATAAAATGAGAAGAATTCATTGAAAAGAATTCTTTTTAGAAGACACTTTTCAAAGTCGTTGCCAAATATTTGGTTCTTCAAGTAATATTGCTCCTTTAAATTTGCCTATATTGAACGTGATGGGGTGTCGCCAAGCGGTAAGGCAGCGGTTTTTGGTACCGCCATGCGGAGGTTC
>CAYOMT010000006.1:0-24268 GCA_964405125.1 uncultured bacterium | reverse complement strand
CATATTTTAGGAAGAGAAAAGCCAAAGGCTAAAATGATTGTCCGCACTTTTTCTGCCCCTCCTTCTTCTCCTGTTTTAGTCAAAGAAGTGAAAAAAACGAAGGCGCCTGCAAAAAAAGAGGGGGGCGTTTCTCTAAAAAAAGAGGCGGCTATGCCTTCAAAAAAAGAGGTGGCTTCTTCGACAAAAAAAGCTGTTGTCGAGCCTTCTTTGATAGAGCAGATCGATCTGCAGCTAGCGTCTTTAGAAGAAAAAGTTCAGAAACCGAAAATTTCTTCTTTAGCCATCCCTTCTCTTTCCTTTCCAGAGAAAGAAGAAGCTGTTTCATGGGATGGGGACAAGATTGTAGCGTATCTCCAAAGCGCATTGGAGCTTCCTGAACTTGGCGAAGTCAAGGTCGATCTTGAATTGGATTTTTCAGGGCGCATCATTCGCGTCGACATTCTCGAGTCAAAGAGTAAAAAAAATGCAGAGTTTTTAAAAAATCGGTTGCCTGAACTTGTCTTTCCATGTTTTAATGAGAATCGAAAATCCCATGCGACAGTTGTTTTTACCATTACTTTTAAGAATATGGATTCTCCTCCCTCTCGCTCTTTTTAGCGAGAGCCTGGAAGTTTCTTTGCCTACAAAAAATGCAAAGACGTCCCTATATATCACAAGACTTCACGTTCCCTCTTCCGAGTTTGACTGGCGCTATTACGACGAATTAAGACAGGTTTTGGAATTTGATTTGAATGCAAACGGCTTTTCTTCCGTAATGGAAATCAACGATTCTTTAGAAGAATCTCTCCAGTTTCCCGACGTCCGCAGCCATTTTGACTTGGCTTCTTGGAAAAAAGAGCGCATTCCTTATGTTCTTTCTATTCAGGTATTTCAGAATCGGTTTCAGTTGATTGTATTCAATATCAATAAAGAATCGTCAAAAAAATATTCCGAATTTGTTTTGAGCGGGAAGATAGAAAAAGACCGCTCTGAGATCCATCGTCTTGCAGATGCTGTGCAAAAAGATCTTTTTGGCGTGGAAGGAGTCGCCTCGCTCAAAATTCTGTATTCAAAGCGTTACAAAGAAGGCGATATGTGGCAATCGGAAATCTGGGTGTGCGATTCCGATGGCGCGAATGACTCTCGCGTGATTTCTGACAAAGGATACTGTATTTCTCCTGGCTTTTTCCCCCCTTTTGGCTCTCAGAAAGAGGATTTTTTTTACGTTTCTTTTCAAGATGGCCAATCTAAAATTTATCGCTCCGGCCTTCATCAGACTTCGGGAGAGCCCATGATTCTGCTCAGAGGCTCTCAAGTATTGCCTGCGATCAATCGGAACGGGACTCAGATGGCGTTTATCACAGATGTCGCAGGGCGTCCCGATCTATTCATTCAAAATTTAGATGGCCGAGGTAAAATGGTCGGGAAGGCAAGGCAATTATTTTCTGCGCCAAGAGCCACGCAGGCCTCTCCGACATATAGTCCCGATGGAAAACAGATTGCGTTTGTTTCGGATAAAGATGGAGCGCCTCGGATTTATTCAATTGATGTTTTGGGTCCTAAAGATACAAAAAGGCCGAATCCCCGTTTATTGACGAAAATGAATCGGGAAAATACTTCGCCCGCATGGTCTCCCGACGGGTCTAAGCTCGCATACAGTGCGAAAGTCGATGGCGTAAGGCAAATTTGGATTTATGATTTTGAAAGCGGGCTCGAAAGTGCTGTGACATCGAGTCCTCAAAATAAGGAAAATCCTTCTTGGGCTCCGGATAGTTTGCATTTGGTTTATAACACGGAATCAGATGATGAGTGCGAGCTATACCGCGTGCACATACATCAAAAAAATCCGATGTTAGTGTCTAAAGGACCCAGTCAAAAGCGGTTTGCTTGCTTTTCTTTTTGAATCGTTCTCGTCAAGAATTCGTAAATCCGCTACATTGATGAAGAAGAACTGTTTTTGAGGGTGTGCCTATGTATTTTATTCGTTTTTCGGGAATTCTCGCTTTGATTTTTGCTTCAGGATGCATGCGAAGCAGCTCCGAAACTTGGGAAGATTTAAAAACAGCAGGGCGTTACATGGGAAGAGGTGTAGATGCTCTTTGGGGAAAGGAATACGAATCGCGTATGCTTACCTCGGATGAAGAATTTACAGGTCCTTATGAAAATGAATTCATTCCTCTGAAAGACGCCGATTTGCGCAATTCTTTGGCTGTTTCCGATGCGCCTTTGCCTCAGCCGAAAGGAATTCCGGGACAAAAAGGAGTTCCTTCTCTTGCCGATTTCTATTTGCCTCCCGATACACTGCAGGCCTTATTTCATCCGGTTCACTTCGATACAGACGACCATTCTGTCCGGGATAAAGCCGAATTGCAGTGTTTGGTCGATCTTGCGGCCTATTTGAAAAAGAATCAAAACATTTTCCTTGTCGTCGAAGGGCATGCGGATGAAAGAGCTTCTTCTAGCTACAACATAGCGCTCGGCATGAGACGAGCCAATTACGTTCGCTCTTTTCTTGTGAAAAACGGGGTAGATCAAAATCGAATCTATACGGTATCCCACGGCAAAGAACGTCCGATTGCAGCAGGCCATAGTCCAGATCAATGGAAACTCAATAGACGTTCTGAATTTAAGATGTATCAGAAATGAAAACGCATTTGCGCTGTTTCGGCATATTCGCCTGTCTCCCTCTTCTTTGCGCTCTATCGGGCTGCTCTCCTTTGAGAACCTCCGCGCATGATGAAAAGTATCAATGGGAGCTCACAATTCACGAAGTGCAGACGAATTTGGATGATTTGCGCCACGATACGAATTGTTTTGCCACCGAAATTCAGATTCTCGATGGACGAATCAAATGTTTTGAAAATGCGCTCGCCTCTTTAAAACAGCAGGAAATTGAAAAACATCAGAGCCGGATTGATCAAATCACGCATCAACTGCTGGGTTTGGAAAAGAGATGGGCTCTTTTTGAAAAAAAGAATGAGGTCGGCAAAGATGGGATCGAATCGCTTTCTTCTCATGCGAAAGAAACCAACATGGCCCTTGCCCAATTTAAAAATCGGATTGAAGAGCTGGAAACCGAAATTCTTTCGCAAAATCGGCGGCTAGAAGCTTTATCCAAACTGAAAACAAATATCGAAACTCTGACCAAAGCCTTGAAATCCGAGGGGCAAAAAATTTATAAAGTCCGCCCCGGAGATAGTTTGGAAAAGATCGCAAAACTCCATAAGACAGATGTGGCCACGCTAAAACAGATCAATCAGTTGCAGCAAGATTTGATTGTCGTCGATCAAGAATTAAAAATTCCATGAGAGAGAAGCTCCCCATTGCAATCTTCGATTCGGGGGTTGGGGGGCTTACGGTTTTTCGATCGATATCTCGCTTGCTTCCCTTTGAAAATATTATTTATTTAGCGGATAATAAACGGGTTCCATACGGAAATCTCCCGGCAGAAACAATTGTTCAATATGTCCGAGAATCGATTGGTTTTTTAAAAGAAAAACAAGTGAAGCTGATTGTGCTTGGCTGCCATACGGCAAGCGTCCGATGTTTATTGGAACAAGATAGAGAAATTCCTATCATTGGAATGGTGCAAGGCAGTTTGCAGCTCTTCCAGAAAATCCCTTCTTGTAGGCGCCTCGCCGTTTTGGGGACTGTAAGCACGATTGGGTCCGGTGTTTATGAAAAGAACATTCGCTCTCAATATCCCAATTGCGAGGTGATTTCCGTCGCATGTCCTTCATTGGTTCCGTTGATTGAGTCGGGGTTATTGACTCATCCCGATATGGAAGGAGCGATACAAAATGACTTGAAGCCTTTGGAAAAGGAATCGGTAGATGCCGTATTGCTTGCCTGCACTCATTATCCTTTGGTTCAGCCTCTCATTCAAAAAGTGCTTGGGCCTCATGTTGTTTTGCTCGATGCCTCTTTTGCCACTTCGATCGAAGTGAAAAAGTATCTGGAAGAAAAAAAAATGTTGAATGATTTCGAAGGATCTCCCCATTATCAATTTTATGTGACGGAAGGTCCGGAAGTCTTCGCAAAGAGGGCGCTCTCTTTTTTAGGAGAGATCCCTTCTTTAGTTGAGCTATGCCATATTGAGAGAGAAAATGGAAGCGGTCAGAAAAAAGCATATATATGATCTCTGGAGAATTTCCTTATTTTCCATTCCTGCTGTCATCGCAATTTCTATTTCAGAATTAATTACCGTACTCGTTTATTTTTCCAGACCCCCGGAATCTGACAATTTTTTCGCTTTATGGAGAATGCTCCAGCTAATTCCCGTATTTATTTTTGCCTATATTTCAGATAGGCAATATAGAAAAGGGGCCTTGATCATCAGCCACCTTTTGGGACTTGTTTTGGGCGTTGTGATCTATTCGCTCGGCTTCCCGTTTTTGGCTCTGATTGCAATCAGTTTGACCTTTAGCCCCATCCCGGTTGCAAGGGCTGCTTTATTGGATAATTTCCCTCAGTACTCTTCGGTGAAATTGGTCGCAATCACATATTTTGCCATGTATGTTCCTTGGGTATTTTTTTATCAGCTTTCCTTGCTCTCATTTGATAATTTAGTTATTTTTGCGCTGTTTTTGTTGTTTTTAAATACATTGATGACAATTGTTTTATTTAAGGATCGAAAAGATTTAACTCATGTAGATCATTCATTGCATCGAACGCTTCTCAATAAAAACAGAAAAAAAATGATTTTGATGATTATTGCGTTTGTTTTGTCTCAGATTACCTTTGAGCTTGTGTGGGATTTACTCTATCGGTCTCCTGGAAAAAATATATGGGTGAGTCTGAT
This sequence comes from uncultured bacterium, assembly GCA_964405125.1. GTDB lineage: Bacteria > Chlamydiota > Chlamydiia > Chlamydiales > SM23-39 > DAIDHZ01. Next base: position 19,488 of record CAYOMT010000006.1, on the reverse strand, counting down.
GAATTATGGTTTTGTGATTGGATTTGCAGGCGCCATATTATACAAAAAATTACCCCATATGTCGATTATTACGCTGACTTATACAACGGGTTTTGGGATTTCTATTGTGGCGATGATAGGGAATTGGTATGGGTTATTCGGCTGTAGGGAAGGGATTTTGAGTTCCATGGGATATTATACAGTTGTTGCAGGGGTGTATCTTCCTCTTGTGACAGACGGCGTGATTTCTCTATTCAATCCATTGAAAAAAGCGATGGCTTCGGCGGTGGTTGAGCTGGCATCCCGTGTTGCGAGCATTTGCTGGTATATAGGTTTGTTTTACGTTTTGCAAAACTATTGCTATTCATTATATCTAATCTCTTTCTTATTTCTTTTGGCAGCGTTTTTGCAAAGACGAGTTGAGAAACTTCACGCTGCATAATTTTATTGAAATAAACGAAATTTTTTCATATATTCCTCGGAGAGCTAGTAACCTCAGTTTTCGGTTCGTTTCGCTCAAATTCCGTAGATCTTTTTGCGAAATTTGCGCCAATTGACGCTCAAAGATATAGCGTTCGGATATCTTTTTCGCGTCAATTGGGTCAAATTTCATCAAAAATCTCTACGGACTGTGAGGAAAACGAACCCAAAACTGAGGTAAGTAGGATTGTATGTCTCAAAAGAAACGGATTGTTATGGTTGAAGACGAGGGGGATATTGCGGCTCTCGTCAAGTTGCAGGCGGAGATTTCTGGGTATAAATTGCATGTAGAAGTGGATGGAATTAATGGGTATCGGGCGATTGGAAGAGAAAAACCGGATCTTGTGATTTTGGATGTGATGCTGCCCGGAGAAAACGGGTTAGATGTTTGCCGCAAGATTAAGGCAAATCCGGAAACGAAGAATATTCCGGTGATTATTTTATCTGCAAAAGCAGAAGAGATCGATATCGTCTTGGGACTTGAACTGGGCGCAGATGATTATGTTCCGAAGCCATTTTCGCCAAAAGTTCTTTTTTCTCGGATTAAAGCGGTGCTGCGTCGAGGAAAAGAGGCGGAGAAAGCGGCTCGGACAGTGAAGTTTGGCGAATTTGTTCTCGACGTCGATCGGTATCTTTTACGGCTGAAAGACAAGCAATTTCCTTTGACTTTGTCTGAGTTTGGAATTTTGCGCAGACTCGTGTTCAATCGAGGGAAGGTGTTGACTCGCAATCAGTTGCTCGACGATATTAACAATGACGATTCGTTCATTGTGGATCGCAATATCGATGTTCACATTGCATCGCTGCGAAAAAAACTGGGGTCGACGTTTGATTGGATCGAAACGGTGCGCGGGATTGGTTATCGTTTTCGAGAAGAGCTTCTATAACCTAAGCTCTATAAGATAGAGCAAATAGGGCAGTTTTTTTTGTTATGGCCTCTTGCAGGGCAGTATTTGCGAGCGAAGAGGATGATTTGGAGATGGATTTTTCCCCACTTTTTTTGGGGGAAAATCCTTTTGAGATCTTTTTCTGTTTGTTCCACTGTTTTTCCCGAGGAAAGGCCCCATCTTTCAGCGCATCTGTGAATGTGTGTGTCGACAGGAAATGCGGGGAGGTGAAAGGCTTGGATCATGACGACAGAAGCCGTCTTATGTCCCACGCCGGGAAGATCTTCGAGGGCTTCAAAGGTGTTAGGGACTTTTCCCCCATGTTTTAGAATCAGATCTTGAGATAACTGCCAAATTGCCTTGGATTTTTTAGGGGCAAGTCCACAGGGACGGATGATCTCTTCAATTTCTTTTGTGTCGAGAAGAACCATTTTTTCGGGAGTGTCTGCTAAGCTAAATAATTGCGGCGTGATTTGGTTGACTCTGGCGTCGGTGCATTGGGCGGAGAGAAGGACGGCAATCAGAAGAGTATAAGGATCTTTATGGAGAAGCGGGATTTGAGGATTTGGGAAAAACTGATCTAAAATCAGTGTTATTTTTTTCATTTTCCTAGGCAGAATTTGCTGAAGATCGCAGAGAGAATATCTTCTGTTACATTCGTTCCGATAATCGTTCCGAGTTCATTGAGGCAAGCGCGAAGATCCGAAGTCGTCAGTTCCGGAGAGACCCCATTTTTCAATCCGCTTAAAGTCGATTGGCAATGCGCTATCGCGTTTTTTAGCGCGGTGTAATGGCGCATTTGTGTAATTGTCACTTCTTCTTTGGACGGGGGGCCTTTATCCCAAATCAGTTTCTCGACAGCTCTTTGCAATGCATGGATCCCGATTTTTTCTTTGGCGGAAATCTCTACGCAAAGAGGCCAGGCAATGGGATTTGGTGTTTTTAAATCGATTTTATTCCAGACGAGGATTGTTTTTGCGGCAGGCACAGAGGCAAGGAGTTTTTCGTCGTTTTCTGAGAGGGGACGGCTCGCATCGAGAAGAAGGAGAATCAGATCCGCTTCTTGCATCATTTTCTCAGATCTCCGAATCCCTTCTTGCTCGACAACTTCTGAAGTCATCCGAATGCCAGCCGTGTCGATAAGACGAAAATGAAGCGACCCAAGCCGAAGATCTTCTTCCAAAATATCGCGGGTGGTTCCTGCGATGTCCGTCACAATCGCCCGGTCTTTGCCAAGAAGCGCATTCATTAAAGAAGATTTTCCCACATTCGGCGCCCCCAAAAGGCAAAGAGAGATCCCGGAATGGAGCATTTTTCCGTGATGGAATGTCGCGTGCAGATCTTCCATTTGTCTAGAAATATCTTCCAGCTCCTCGCAAAGTTCGTCGAGCGTTGCAAATTCAAGCCCTTCTTCAGGGAAATCAATCGAAGCCTCGAGAATGGCGCTAATTGCTGTAATTTTTTCCTGAAAGAAGGCTATGCGCTTGGATAAAGATCCATCTAGTTGATTTTCAGCAGCTTGCATTGCTAGTTCGTTTTTAGCGTGGATGAGTTGCTGGACTGCTTCTGCTTGGGCTAGGTCGATTTTCCCGTTTAGGTAGGCGCGCAAGGAAAACTCTCCCGGCCGGGCAGGTCTTGCCCCTGCTTCATAGACTCGCTGCAAGACTTTTTGGGTGATTAAGCTCCCGCCGTGACAAGAAATTTCTACAGAATCTTCTCCTGTATACGATTTGGGGCACTTCATGATGAGAAGAAGAACTGCGTCAATTGTTTTTCCCTTGGAATCCAAGATTTTCCCGTAGTGCGCTGTATGTGTAGCGTAGGTGTGGATAGGGCCGGTAAAAATTTTTTGGGCAATAGAAAATGCATCGGATCCGGATATCCGGATCACGGCGATGGCTCCTTCTCCGGGAGGGGTTGCGATAGCAGCAATCGTGTCTTGGTTCATACGCTAAATAGTTTACCACGAAACGAAAGAAGCTTAAAAGCCTCAAATTTTCTTTAGCGCTTGAGTGATGAGCTTTCCGAGGTCCTTTTCGTCTTGGGCGTCGGACCTAGCTGTTTGCACTGCTTTTTGCGCTTCTATCGGACTGTATCCGAGGTTCATGAGGGCGTTCACAGCGTCGGAGACAAGGGAATTTCCTGAAGATATCGAAAGGGTGGCTCCTTTTCCTTTGCCGTGGATATTTTTGAGTTTATCGCGCATTTCGAGGACAAGTCTTTCGGCCGTTTTTTTCCCAATGCCTGGAATTTTGCTTAAAATGCGCGTATCGGCAGAGAGGATTGCGTGTTGGAAGGAGTTCATATCCATGTGGCCAATAATTCCAAGGGCTGTTTTGGGTCCAACGCCGGAAAGGGTGATGAGCGTTTCAAAGAGGTCTCTTTCTTGTTTTTCTGCGAAAGCATAAAGCGTATGGGCATCTTCCCGTATTACTTGGGATATGTGGAGATGGACGGGTGTTTCGGGAAGGGGGAGTTTTGTATATGTATTGAGGGGAATGACCAAGCGGTAGCCGATGCCTCCGGTTTCTACAACAGCTTTGAGGGGTTCTTTTTCTTTCAAAATGCCTTTTATGAAATCAAACATGGGGTCTCCTGATTTGATGAGAGCAGCAAATTGCGAGCGCTAGCGCATCTGCGGCATCCTCGGGTTCCGGTAATTGAGGCAAGCGGAGAAGCGTTTGGATCATCCGCTGCACTTGGGTTTTGCTCGCATTTCCATTCCCTAAGACGGCAAGCTTCGCTTTTTTGGGGGCAAATTCATAAATCGGAATATTTTTTCGGGCGGCTGCGAGCAAAACCATCCCTTTAGCCATCCCCAGCTTGATTGCGCTTTGGGCGTTTTTTAAAACAAATTGAGATTCTACTGCAATTGCTGTCGGTTTGTGCTGTTCAATCAGCACTTCTAAACTCTCGAAAATGATTTTATATCGCTCGGCAAGAGGGAGATTGGGCGGAGGTCGAATGCAGCCGTAATCCATCGCAATCGGAGTGTTTTCTAGAGAAATAAATCCATAGCCCGTGATCCGCGTTCCAGGGTCTATGCCAAGAATGATTTCTTTTTTGTGCATGATCTATTATCCTGGATTGTATCGCGAAGGATGTCAATGAAACAATTTCAAAATATACTCGTCCGCATGCCAAATTGGGTGGGCGATCTCGTCATGGCAACGCCCATTCTTACAGATTTGAGAAAAGCTTTTCCACTCGCTTCGATCACTGCGATGTGCCGAGCTCCTCTTTGCGAGCTTTTGAGGGAAGATGAAGCCATCGACGAGCTATTTTGTTTTAAAAAACCTGGGAACAATTTTTTAAGACGGGAAGAAAAAAGAGATATTATTTCCAAAATTGAAACAGGCAAATTCGATCTCGGGATTCTTTTAACAAATTCGTTTTCTTCTGCTTGGTGGTTTTGGCAAGGCAAAGTAGAGCGCCGTCTGGGCTATACATCTTTTTTTAGAAGATGTTTACTCACGGATCCTATTTCTTTCCCTTCTCAAAGGATGCATCAAGTGGATTCTTATAAAGAATTAATACGGCCTCTTGGCATTTTGCATTCTCAAACGCGCCCAAGACTCTTTGTCACGGAAAAAGAAGTGGCCGAATCCAAAGAACTCCTCTTCCAAAGAGGGTATGAGAAGGGAAAGAAATTAGTGGGGATCAATCCGGGGGCAGCTTACGGGAGTGCCAAGTGTTGGCCTTTGGAGAGGTTTCGCTCTTTAGCTTTAAAACTTTTGGAAGAAGATCTTTTTGTCGTCTTTTTTGGCGATAGCGGCAGTTATGATCTTGTGAAAGAAATCTGTCGCGCTTTGCCAAAAAGGGCGATGAATTTAGCGGGAGTCACAAGCCTTCGGGAATTGGCTTGTTTGATTCGGGATTGCGATGCTTTTGTGACAAACGATAGCGGTCCAATGCATATTGCCGCGGCCTTTGGAACCCCTCTTGTGGCGCTTTTCGGATCGACAGACGATGCGAAGACAGGCCCTTTTGGACAAAAGGCTTCCGTCATCAATAAGCGGGTCTCGTGTTCTCCGTGTTTGAAAAGAGTTTGCCCGATTGATTTTCGATGTATGACGCAAATATCTGTAGATGAAGTAGTAAAAAAGGTTTATTTATGTTTAGGACGCTGAAGAGATTATGTTTGCCAAATCCCTTTGATGCGCAGTTGAAGCGATGCGCTAAGCGAGGGGGAAAAAAAATTCTTCTGGGGTGGAACCGGGGGCTGGGAGATATTGCCTTGGGCCTTTTTGCGATGGTCGAGAGGATCCGAGAGAAGATTCCGGATGCAGAGATTTCCTTCATTACGCGGTCGAATTTAAAGGATGGATTTTCTCTTTTGCGGGGCGTTCGCGTTTTTGTCGATCCGGATCTTCGGAGGGGAGAATGTTGGGAAATTCCAATTTCTTTGCGCAAAATTGAGATGGATCCCAAGGCTTTTGATCTCGTGATTGCGAGGCCAAATCCAACCGATTGGGTGTCTTGGCAAAGAGGGAAAGTGACGCCAAAGCTCGAATGGGATGCAGCGCATGAGGATCTTTGGAAAAAATTTGATCTTCCCGATGGGTTTATCTACATTGGCGTGCAAGTTGTCGTAGAGACAAGTTATGGGCCTTGGAGAAATTGGCCTTTAAGGCATTATGAGCAATTGTTTTCCCGCCTTGAGCAATTTTCAAATGTAAAAGTCATCTTATTTGGCTCTGATGAGAAGACAGAGTTTCCTCATAAAAACTTGATTGACCTAAGAGGGAAGACAACTCTTTTTGAATTGCTTTCTATTGTGCGGCACAGGTGCTCGCAAATGGTTCTTCCCGACTCGGGGATTTTATCGATGGTCTACTATTTGAATCTTCAGTTTCCCATTCATGTGATCAGCCTTTGGGGAGATCCGAATCATGGAATTTTGAAACAGGCCGTAGCATCGCCTAATTTAGCGCTTCGGCATACTCCGATGATTGGCGCTTTGCGCGATCTATCGACGGTTACAGTCGATCAGATGATGAATGCTCTTTTCCCAATCAAGCCTTTACAAACATGTGTCAGAGCCTCAGATGTTCCTGCCGGCTCTTGCGAGAAAGTAGGAAGCATTATTCTCGCGGGAGGACAAGGCTCGCGTTTGAAGATCGAAGGGCCGAAGGGGATTTTTTCAGTGCTTGGGAAGAGTTTATTTGAGAGGCTTTGCGAAAAAGCGCCAAAGGAGAATTTCCCGATTGCGATCATGACATCGCCCTTGAATCACGAAGAGACAGTGGAGTTTTTTGCAAAACACGAAAATTTTGGACGGGAGATTTATTTTTTTCAGCAGGAAATGCAACCCTTCCTGGATGAAAAAAAACGTCCCTTGAAAGGAGCTCCAGCGCCCAATGGGAACGGCTCGGTGTTTGCTTCCTTTGTAAAGGCAGGCCTTCACGAGGTATTTATGCAAAAAGGGATCGATCTTGTCACAATTGTTCCGGTTGAAAATCCGCTGGCAGATCCGGCCGATCGATCTTTGATTCAGTACGCCCGTTTGAAAGGATCGGATGCAGTGATTAAATGCGTTTTAAGAGAATCTCCTTCGGAATCGATGGGAGCGATTGTCGAAAGAGAGGGGAGGCTCGAAGTTTTAGAATACACCGATCTCGACCCAAGTGTTTCCTATGTCTATTCAAATACGGGGATGATGGCGATGAAGCTTTCGTTTCTTTGCCAAATGGCAAAAGTGGATCTTCCCGTCCATTGGGTGAAGAAATCGATTCCGGGCACAAAGAAGTGGGGGTGGAAAGGGGAAAAATTCATTTTCGATTGCTTCCCTTTTGGCGAGATCTCGGCGCTTTGTTATTCCAAAAAAGATTGCTACGCCCCTTTAAAATCCTTGGATTCGCTTTCTCTCATTGAAAAAAACATAATATAATTCGAAGTAAAGGGTTTGTATGACAAAAAAACGGAATATTAGAGAATTAATACTCGAAACAAATTTGAATCCGCAACATCTAGATGGGATAATATCAAATTTTGTGAAAACAGCGATTGCTGTGCACGAGAAAAAACTGATGGATACAGACTCGATTATGCAGGATGTTAAAAAGAAAGTTTTAAGCGACGAATTTATTGAACAGTTTGTTCCTTCTTTTGATGCGGTATTTACTGATGAGGAAATTAAAACTCTTTTAACTTTTTATAAATCAGATGTACTAAAAAAATTTTCAGATGCAGCAAATGAACTTACAACACCTATTTACATGGCTTTAAATAAATTGATTTTAAGTAAGTTATAGTCGTCGAAACGTCTGTTTTTAAGGAAAGAAAAATGGACGTGTGCTAACATGGGTATATGAAAATTGCTTATTTAGGCGCAGGGACTTGGGGCTTTGCTTTAGCTTCCATATTGGCTGCGAATGGACATCAAGTAACGGTTTGGACACGTGAAAAAGATCATGCGGATCTTTTGCAAAAAACGCGCGCCCATCCGAAGCTCCCCGATTTCACGATTCATCCCTCTGTAGAATTCACAACGGATCTAGAAAAAACGCTCTTTCAAGCGGAGATGATTGTCGAGAGCGTCACTTCTGCCGGCGTCCGTCCCGTTTTTAAGATGTTGGGATCTATTGATGTTCCAATTGTGCTGACATCCAAAGGGATCGAGCAGGGGACCGGGTTTTTATTGCCGGAGGTAGTTTCCGATATTTTAGGGACCCCTCGATCTCCTTTGATTGGATGTCTCAGCGGTCCAAGCCATGCCGAAGAGGTGATTCAAAACATGCCGACTTCCGTGGTCTCTTCGGCCTATGACATTTCTTTATCCAAACTCATTTGCGAGCTTTTTACAACGCCCACGTTTCGGGTCTATCCAAATGCCGATATGCATGGGGTGTGTTTTGGCGGCGCGATGAAAAATATCATTGCGATTGCTTGCGGGATTTCAGATGGTTTGACGGCAAGCGACAATGCCAAAGCCGCTCTCATGACGCGGGGACTTCACGAAATACGGAAGCTTTGCGTTGTAAAGCAAGGCAATCCAGAGACTTTGAACGGGCTTTCTGGGATGGGAGATCTTTGTGTGACTTGTATGTCGACTTTAAGCCGCAACTATCGCTTTGGCGCGCTGATTGCCGAAGGCTTTTCTCCGGAAGGAGCCCGTCAGAAAATCGGGATGGCGGTCGAAGGAATTTATTCGTGCGTTTCTGCCTATGAATTAGGAAAAAAACATCACATTCCTCTTCCCGTGACAGAAGCGACGTATGCCATTATTTTTCAAGGACTAGACCCCAGAGTTGCCGTCAAAGCCCTCCTAACGCGCGCCGTCAAAGAAGAACATTTGTAAAAGAAGACTATTTGTAAATAGTTCCGGGTTCTGGCATAGCTCATCTTATGGGCGAAAATAAGATTTTTTATCCGGTCGTAACTGCTTTGGAGATGCGCCGCATTGAGAAACTCGCAGTGCAAGGGGGCTGCAGCGAGGAAGCTTTTATGGCGGAGGCGGGCCGCAGGGTGGCTTTGCGTCTTTTGGAGTGGATGCAGGGACGGCCATTTCGCGTTTCGATGCTCATTGGCAAGGGAAATAAAGGCGGAGATGCTTTTGTCGCAGGGATCCATCTTTTGCAAAAAGGGATTTCCGTTCGCGCTTTATCTTTATTCCCTTTGAAGGACTGTTCCTTGCTCAATCAGAAATTTCATAGAGCCTTTATCAAGGCAAAAGGAATTGTGGAATCCATTAAAAATCCACAGCATATTTCATTTTCTGACGACGGTTTGATTTTAGATGGTCTTCTTGGGACTGGATTTAAAGGGAAAATAGAGCCTCGGATGTCTCGCTTGGTCGCTTTGGCAAATCGTTCGGGAAAACCCATTTTTGCGATAGATATCCCGTCGGGTCTCAATGGGTCGACTGGCGAAGTGGCAGGAGAGGCCATTGTAGCTCAGGAAACCATTTCCCTTGGATGTTTGAAAGCTGGGTTTTTTTTGCAATCCGGCTGGAATTATACGGGGAAAATTCGCTTAGAGGATTTTGGGCTTCCTGAAAAATATCTGGCCATGGCTCAGAGTTTAGCTTTTGTCCCATGTCAAAAATCATGGGCCATGCCTTCGATTGTTCGCAATCGGCATAAATACGAAGCGGGCTATGTCGTCGGATTTTCCGGATCGAATATTTTTCGGGGCGCTCCAAAATTGGCGGGGTTTGCCGCTCTGAGATCCGGCGCCGGGATTGTGCGCGTATTTCATTTGGATGACATCGGAGATTTCCCGGCTTCATTGATTTGTCAAACATGGGATTTAGCATCGTGGAATCGGGAAATCAAAAGGGCCAGCGCTCTTTTCATAGGCCCGGGGATTGGTTTGGGAAAAAAAGAGTCCTCATTTTTAAAAAAAGAATTGCGCCGCCTTCGTGTTCCGCTGGTCGTCGACGCCGACGCCATCCAAAAGGGGTTTAGTTATCCAAAGCATGCCATTCTTACGCCGCATCGAGGAGAGATTTTGCGGCTTTTGGGAATTTCAAAAAAGATCGAGGAAAAGGCCCTTTTGACTCTTTGTCAAAAGTGGGTGGATCGAACCGAGTGCATTCTCGTTTTAAAGGGCGCTCCCACTTGGATTTTTTCTAAACATCATCTTCCTGTCATTATTCCTCACGGAGATCCCGGCATGGCAAAAGCGGGCTCGGGAGATGTTTTAACGGGAGTCATTGCAGCTCTTTTGGCTCAAAAAATGAAGCCGCTCGATGCCGCCATTTTAGGAGTTTCTCTGCATGCTTTTGCAGGAGAATTCGCCGCCCATCAGAAAAGTTCGTATTCTATGATCGCAAAAGATCTCATCGATTTCCTACCCCATGCTATAATGAAGCACCGGGATAGTGTGATATGATTTAAACCATTCTGTGAATTGCAAAATGCCTTCCTCTAAAGAAACGGAAGGATGGAAGTTGAGCATTTTACTGCTTTTTTCAATGTCTGCGTAGGTTTCCGTCACTTCTCCCGGCTGCATGGGAAGCATTTCTTTCATTGCTTTTTTCCCAAGCGCATCTTCGAGAAGTTCGATGAGATAGAGAAGGTTGATCGGTCTATTATTCCCCAAATTAAACACTTCGCAAGCAGCTCCCAAGTCAATTGCAGCGGTGGTTCCAATGACGATATCGTCGATATATGTGAAATCGCGCCGCATGAGGCCATGGTTAAATACCTGGATCGGTTCATTGTCGCAAATCTGTCTTGTAAATCGATAATAGGCCATATCGGGACGTCCCCAAGGGCCGTAGACGGTGAAGTAGCGAAGCGCTGTGACGGGAAGGCCGTAGAGATGATGGTAGGAGTGGGCGAGAACTTCGTTGGCTTTTTTTGTCGCGCCGTAGAGATTGGCCGGCTGATCTGTTTTGTCTTCTTCGCGGAAGGGGATTTTTTGGTTCAGGCCATAAACAGAAGAGGAGGAAGCATAGATGAGTTTGAGGTTCGGAAAGTAGCGGCATGCCTCGAGAATCGAAACAAATCCTTGCAAATTGGCCGAAACATAGTCGTCCGGTTGGAAAAGAGAGTGGCGCACCCCTGCTTGGGCGGCCAAATGGACGACATGCGTGATTCCATAGCGGAGCAAAACGAGTTTGAGAAAGTTTTTTTCGCAGATATCGGAGTGGAGCACCTCGATGCCCCCTTTCTGAAGCTGCGCGACGCGATCTTTTTTGAGCAGAGGATCGTAATAGGCATTGAAATTGTCGATGCCGATGACAAAATCTCCCCGCGCTTTGAGATGCACTGCGAGATGATACCCGATGAATCCTGCGGCGCCTGTAATCAAAATTCGCTTCATATTTTTCTTCATCCGATAAAAAAAATTCTGCTACACTCATCCGTGTTGCTTGAACCTTTTCTAAAAGACCGACAGAATTCGATCTTCCAGATAGGTTCTTCTATCTTAATTGGGTGAATTCTTATTTTGCATGGATTTTTTCTGTATGGTTCGATTTTTTTTGATTCTCCTCTGTTTGTCTTTCGCCTCTTGCGGCTCTTCTTATTTAGGAAAAGAAGCGTTTGGAGCCGATGAATTTGTCCTCGATTCATACAAGATTCGAGAAGGGAAGTTTTCTATTTTAGAATTGGAGGGAGTCGAACTCCAAGAATTAGACGAAAACTTATTGGAAGAAAATCAAGAGGGGATTGGATATGTCGAATTGGCAGGTCTTGTTTCCATTCCAAGCGTTCCTGTCGATGGAACCACCCGCTTATATGAAGTCTTGGCCAAAGCGAAAATCCCGGCGGATGCAAATCTATTTAAAAGTTATGTCCTTCGCGAAGGGAAAATGGTCCCTGTCGACTTGAATAAGCTCCTTAAAGAAGGGGATATGTGCCAAAATATCGTCATGCAAAGCAAAGATAAGGTATACATAGCAGAAAATCGGGCGGCTAATTTGATGGTGATGGGAGAGGTCGGAAAACAAGGAGTCATCCCTTTGCCAAGCGGAATGATGTCTTTGCGCCAAGCCCTTGCCGAGGCAGGAGGGATTTCTTATAAAGGAGATAAATCCTATATCCAAGTGATTCGAGGAAATCTTTGCAAGCCAAAGATTTATACGCTAAACTGGGAGCATGTCATCTGTTTGCCGAACGATAGTCTTTTATTGATGCCGGGAGATATTGTTTACGTTGTGGCAAAGCCGATTACAGAGTGGCATCGATTCATTTCGCAAGTGGTTCCGAGCTTTTGTGAATGATTCTTCCATTGTGATATAATATAAAACCAAGACATGATTGCAGTATGAGAGAACAGAAGAGAAAGCGAATTTTAGTGACGGGGGGAGCCGGTTTTTTAGGATCCCATCTGTGCGAGAGTCTTTTAAAAGCGGGAAATGAAGTTCTCTGCGTCGATAATTTTTATACGGGAACGCGCGAGAATATTCTCCATCTCTTAGACAATCCTTATTTTGAAGTCTTGCGGCACGATATTTGCTTTCCTCTTCACGTAGAAGTCGACGAAATTTATAATTTTGCATGTCCGGCGTCTCCGAGGCATTATCAGGCCGATCCCATTCAGACAATTAAGACGAGTGTTTTTGGGGCGATCCATTTGCTCGGCCTTGCCAAGAGATTGCGCTGCAAAGTATTTCAAGCCTCGACAAGCGAAGTGTACGGGGATCCCCATTTCCATCCCCAAAAAGAGGAATATTGGGGGAATGTAAATCCCATTGGCTTCAGATCTTGCTACGATGAGGGGAAAAGGTGTGCGGAAACTCTTTTTTTCGACTACAAGAGAACCAATTTAGTGCCGATTAAGGTGGCTCGTATTTTCAATACATACGGCCCTCGCATGCATCCCAATGATGGGCGGGTTGTCTCCAATTTTATTGTTCAAGCCCTGCTTCAGCAGCCTCTCACAATTTACGGAGACGGCATGCAAACCCGTTCTTTTTGTTTTGTCGATGATTTGATCGATGTTGTGATCCGTTTTATGAACGCTCCGGAGTCTATTTTCGGGCCTATCAATATTGGAAATCCTGCCGAATATCGAGTTCTCGATCTTGCGCAAGAGATTTTGCGGCTTACGGGATCGAGTTCTCCGATCATTCATAAACCCTTGCCCTCGGATGATCCGAAGCAAAGGCGTCCGGATATTTCTCTCGCCCGCTCTCTTCTCGGTTGGCAGCCGCGCACCTCTTTGGAAACGGGTCTTAAAGAAACCATTGCCTACTTTGATCGCGTTTTATCGCGGCCTCAGAAAATATTCGAAAGCGTGAGATTATAATTTTTTGTGTTTCGCTTGAATTTCGCGCCATTTTCGAATCATCTGCGCAGCAAGGGGAGCGGCTTCCTTCCCGCCATCTCCAAAGCGTAAAAATACAACGACCACAAGTTCCGGAGATTCCCAGCGCGTTTTAGAGGGAAGGATTCCGTCGCCTTGAAATGCGATGGATCCAAACCAGATATGTTTATAAATTTGCGCCCTGCTCGATGGGTAGCGTCCGGGATTGAAAAGAATTTCTGTCGTGCTTGTTTTTCCAATCATTTGATGTTGCAGCTGCAAGTAGTCGTGCATTAACAACGGATTGGAGAGAAGCGCTTTAATTGCAGAAGGCCTTGCGCTTCCCTTAGATCCCCAAGCGCATTTGTCCATTCCCTCAAAGAGCATATTGCGCGCGTAAGAAGAGAGCCAAACAGTCCGTTTGACAATGGGGTTTTCCGTTTCCATGATCTGCGGCTTTAAAAGATGGCCGCCATTTGCAAAAGAGGAGAGCATCAGAGCGGATTGGAGAGGGGTATTCAAAAGAGTGTGCTGTCCCATCGTATAGGAATAAAGGCCTGTTCGGTTGGTTTTTAGATCTTTTGGAAGATGACCCGCGGTTTCTCCCGGAAGATCGATTCCTGTTTTCTCCCCATACCCAAATAAAGACGCGGCTTCATTGAGATCTTCCGGATTTTTTAGATAATCTCCTGCAAGAATTGCAAAATATGGATTGCTCGAATGTTCGAGAGCGCCAATCAAATCAATTTTCCCAATTTGCGGAGAATGGCTTTTCGGCAGTCTTCCCCCTTTGTACAATCTCGGATAGGGAACTTGATTTGCGCTAAAGGCGACAATGAGATTTTTGCCCGAAGGAGCATTTGTGTCGATTTTTTGTTCGTCAATGAGCGTCAAAGACTGCCCTTGTTTCAATCCTTCATAGGCGGGAATCAATTTGAAGATAGAACCCTGGGGAGTTGCGGCCTGGAATGCATAGGATCGAATGTATCCAAAATGGTCTCGAGGATAGAAAGAGGCGGCCAGATCCTTTTCCGCTTTGATTTTTGGGTGCTTCATAAAAAGGGGACGGTCTAAGGTTTCAAAAAAACGGAAGGAACGGAGAAATTCCTCTGCCAGAACGGGGGAAAGAGAGGAGATGTTTTTTTGCAAAATTTCTTGGTCTATATCCTTACTTGGTTGTAAGAGGAGGGAAATCCCTTCGTTTTCCCAAAAAATAGAAAAGAGTTCTTTTTCTTTTTGATCCAGATAATCGATGTAGGGTTTTGCATATGTTTTCTTTTCTTTCTCTTCCGCTCTTTTTTGGCTTAAAAACTCTTTTTGATGTTCTTTTTTCCAAAGCGAGAACGCTGTTTTATGAAACTCTTTAAACGCCTCTTCTCTTTTTTTGTCGGAGAGTCTGCAAAAGGCCTGGTTTAGGGATCGATAGGTAGATATTTTCATCGCGCCTACTTTTGCGAGAAGATCATCGCTAAAACGGGGGCTGTAGATACATAATTTGCAAAGATCGATCGCAAAGAGACGGTCTTGAACAGAGGCTATTGGATGAAGCGCGGCCTCTAAACGGCGAAGGAGAGAAGCCGCGTCTTCGTGGAGGCGCAAAAAGTCCCAAAGAGGCGAGTTTTTGATTGTGATCGCTTCCATGAGAAGCGAGGGATCGGAACATTTTGCAAAATAAAGAAGAGCTTGAAAATCTTCTTGGATTTGAACAAATCCCTTGATGTCGTCGACTTTTTCAAAAAATGTTTTAAGAGGCCCTTCTTTAGGAAGAATTTCTCCGAGAAAAAATTCCCAGGAAACAGCGGGCTTTTCCTCTTCGATCTTCTTTGCGGGAAAAGAAAACCTTTCTCTTGCCAAAGTTTCTTTGCCATCCCAAAGAGCGCCAATCATTTTTTCGTTTTCAAGCCAGCGCAAAGTTCCTTGCTGGCGTGATTTGCTTGCAAAATCATTGGGATCGAACCGAGGATAGCTTGCCATAGCCAGGATTTCGCCGGTTTTTGGATCCATTGCAACGATAGATCCCCCTTTGATCCAGGGCTGTTTTTGTTCTTTTCTGATTTTGTCGATAGGATCGATGCCAAAGCTTTTTCGATCCCGCTCCTTTTCGCTTTGAATCAGGAGCTCTTCGGCAAATTGCTGCAATTCCGAAGAAATCGACAAGACGACTCTACTTCCCGGGATGGGCTCTTTGCTCTGAGGGAGTTCTCTTAAAGGTTTTCCCTGATTGTCGACTTCCAGCGCTTTGATTCCCCAAGAGCCGCGAAGGTCTTCTTCGCACTGCCCTTCAATGCCGTTTTTCCCGACCTTTGCACTCAGGGTATAGGCTTTGTTTTTGAGGGTGTCTAATCTTTGATAGATCTCTTCAATCGAGTCATACCCGAGAAAGAGGGAGTGGAATGATCCAAGGGTTTCGTATTCTGCGAGAATTTCTTGCAGCGAGCGGATTTCTCTTGCAATGGCCATGTATTCTTTTTGGCTGATCGACCCGAGCGTCCCCAATAGATGGCATCCTACTTTTCCTAGGGGATAGTATCTTTCAGACCCTATTTCTGCATAAAGACCGAGCCAGTCTTTTTCGAGCATTTTGAGGCGGTAGTATTCTTTTTCTTTCAAATTTGTCTTTAAAACAAAGGGAACGTGGGGGAGCAGGGAGGCTTTTGAATGGATGAGATCCTCCGTTCTTTCGGGGTCCAATTCGAGTTCTTCCCCCAAGAGATGAGCCAAGTTTCTGATGTGGTCTCGACGGGGGGTTGTCCTCATCCGGTTTCCGTTTTCGTCGACAGTCCATCCAGTGCTTGGAATTTGGTGGATTTGGCTGTAGTAAATGGCGGCATTATAGAGGATCCGATTGCTTGCCATGGGAATGCCGAATCGATCGGAGATCTCGCCTCTATCTGCCTGGACGAGGATTGTGCGGAGCTTTGGTTTTTCGGCTTCTTTTAAATGGTCCTCTCTTTGGATCACGCCGAGATGGATAACCCGGATCCCGATCATAAAAAAAGCAATGCAGATGATCAAAAGAGTGCGGTTTGTTTTAAAGCTTACTGGCTTCATAAGGAATGTCGTATTTTTACGATCGTAAAGGGTTTTGACATAAGCTACAATACCCTTGGCAATTGAGGGATAAAATTTTTTTTACCCCTGTCCCGCCGCTTAAATTCTTCTGTTTTTCAAGGGATCTCAAATTTATCCTGGAAAAAAAAACTGACTTAGGGTAAAAATGGTATTTCATTTTTCGAGACGGGTCGATTAGGCGATCTTTGTTTCTGAAGAAATGGTGTGTGCGCCTGTAGTTCAATGGTAGAACAGTAGCCTTCCAAGCTACGAGTGTCAGTTCAATTCTGTCCAGGCGCTATTCCCTCACAAAGAGGGCTTGAGAACAATCATTATTTTTTTGAGGAATTAATTTGGCGACCTTACAACACGATGCGCAACACGACGCAAAAGTAACTATTAAAGAGTTACTTGAATCCGGCGCCCATTTTGGGCACCAAACCCATCGCTGGAACCCGAAAATGAAGCGCTTTATTTTCGAAGAGCGCAATGGGATTTACATTATTGACCTAGCTAAGACATTGCAACAGATTCGATCTGCTGTTCAAGTGGTTCGCGATGTTGTGGCAAGTCGTAAGTCCATTCTCTTTGTCGGGACGAAAAAGCAAGCGAAAGTGGTTGTGAAAGAGTGTGCTGAAGAAAGCGGCGAGTTCTACGTTTGCGAAAGATGGCTTGGTGGCACTTTGACGAACTTGGCGACGATCCGCCAGTCTGTCAAAACGATGGAGCGATTTGAGAAGCAAGTGGCGACAGGCGGAGAAGGTCTCAAGAAAAAAGAAGTGGTGCACATTGGGAAAGAATTGGTGAAGCTCAACCGGAACTTGGAAGGGATCCGTTCTATGAGAAAGCTTCCTGGCCTTCTTGTTTGCGTCGATCCTAGCCGCGAGCATATTGCGGTGGCCGAAGCCAATAAATTGGGGATTCCCGTGATGGCGCTTGTCGATACGAATTGCGATCCGGATCCGATTGATTATGTGATTGCTTGTAACGACGATGCTTTGAAGAGCATTAAAGTGATTCTTTCTTCTCTCATGCAGGCGATTATCGATAAAAAGAACGATATGAATGTTCCTGTATCCAAAGGCGATGAGAGCGATGAAGCCGTATCCAGAGACGATGAAGAAGAGATGGGCAAGTAAGGGATAGGCTATCAATGAAAGAAATTACCTCTGACATGATCAAAGAGCTGCGCGAGCGGACTGGCGTCGGCATGGGCAAATGTAAAGAAGCTCTCGTTTTGGCCATGGGCGATATGGAAAAAGCGATCGACCATTTGCGTAAAGTGGGAATGGCTGCCGGTGTGAAAAAAGAAGGAAGAGAAACAAAAGAAGGCCTGATTTTGACAGGCGAAGATAAAGATTCTCTTGTTCTTGCAGAGGCGAATGTGGAGACCGACTTCGTTGCGCAAAACGATCGTTTCAAGCATTTTCTTCACGATGTTGTAAAGCAAGCTTTGGAAACAAAACCAGCTTCTCTTGCAGATTTTTTAGCTCAGCCTTACTTTAAAGATAAATCGATCACAATCGATCAGTACAGAAATCTTGTGATTCAGGCTTTGGGAGAAAATATTCAGGTTCGCCGTCTTGAAATCATTCATAAGCATCCGTCGAGTTCGTATGGAATTTATTCGCATATGGGCGGCAAGCTTGTGGTGGTTGTCGAAATTGAAGGCGCTTCAGATCAAGAAGGGATTGCGAAGGAAATTGCGATGCATATCGCGGCAGAAAATCCTGACTATTTGAAAACAGAAGAAATTCCTCCTCATATCCTTGCGAGAGAAGAAGAGATTGCTAGATCTCAAGTCCAAGGAAAGCCGGCGAATATCGTCGACAAAATTGTTGCAGGGAAAATCAAAGCTTTTGCAGATCAAGCTTGCTTAATCCATCAAAAGTATGTAAAAGACACTTCTGTTACAGTGCAGCAATTTCTCGATATTTGCGCAAAAAAACTTGGAAAATCCCTTTCTATCCGATGTTTTTGGCGCTGGAAAGTAGGCCAATAAAATATGCTAAAACCTGCCTATAAAAGAATTTTGCTCAAATTGTCGGGCGAATCTTTGATGGGCAGCCAGCAATTTGGAGTGGATTCTGAGGCTTGCTTCAGAGTCGCTTCCCAAGTCCGTCAGCTATGTCAGCTAGGTGTTCAAGTAGGGATCGTGATTGGAGGCGGAAATATTTTCCGTGGCGCTCAAGCAAATCAACTTTGCATGGAGAGAACTTCAGCCGACCATATCGGGATGCTCGCAACAATCATCAATGGAATTTCTCTTCAGCAGGCGTTTGAGCGAATTGAATGCGAAAGCCGCATTATGAGCGCGATCGCATGCGATGTCATGGCGGAATCCTATTCTTGGAAAAACGCCTTAGATTATTTGGAAAAAGGGTTTATTTTGATTTTTGTCGGAGGGACCGGCAACCCTTATTTTACAACTGATTCAGCAGCGGCATTGCGCGCATTGGAAATTCAGGCAGAAATTTTATTTAAGGCGACAAAAGTAGATGGGATCTATGATAAAGATCCTATCGCACATCCGGATGCTTCTAAATTTGATCGGATTACATATACTGAAGTGCTTGAGAAGCAGCTGCAAGTGATGGATGCAACGGCGATTGCCTTATGTCGAGAAAATCATATTCCGATTCGGGTCTTTAATTTATTTTCGGAAGAGGATTTAATCAAGGCAGTGTGCAATCAACCGGTGGGAACATTAGTGGAGGGGACATGAGTCAAATAGAGAGCCAAGTAAAGAGTGCAATGCAGGGGTCTTTGGACCATCTGAAGCAGGAGCTGAAGGCGCTGCGTACAGGGAGAGCCAATTCTGCTATGTTGGATAAGGTTTCTGTGGAGGTTTACGGATCTCATGTGAAACTGAAAGAAGTGGCGAGTATTTCGGTTCCTGAAGCGCGCCAAATCGTTGTCACGCCTTTTGATTTTAGCAATGCTTCTGCGATTAAAAAGGGGATAGAAGCAGCGAATCTTGGGGTGAACCCGATGGTGGATGGAAAAGTGATCCGGATCAATATTCCTCCGATGGATGAGACAGTTCGCAAGCAGATTGCAAAGCAGTGCAAAGATCTTGGGGAGAAATCGAAGATTGTCATGCGGGAAGTGCGCCGTAAGTACAATGATTTGATCCGAAAGCAAAAGGCAGAAGGGTCGATGCCGGAAGATATGATGAAAAAACTGGAAAAGACCATCCAAGATTTGACCGATCGTTTTTGCAAAGATATCGATACGATGACAGCGGAAAAAGAGAAAGAGGTGATGACGATTTGAACTCTTTGTTGCACAAAATTAGTGCGATAGAGTAAGATTAACACCGTTTTTCCTGAAAGTTAATGGCCCCGTCGTCTAGCCCGGTCTAGGACACCGGATTTTCATTCCGATAACACGG
>CAYOMT010000005.1:19761-25136 GCA_964405125.1 uncultured bacterium | reverse complement strand
CAGCATACAAAACTGTCTAAAACGAATCCATGACACAATCAAAAAAGATGTCAATCGCATCGACAATCTCGATATTCAAGATATCGTCATCTTAAATCTGCAAAGAGCAATTCAACTTGCGATTCATATGGCCTCGTACATTGTCTCTTCCGAACGGCTTGGAACTCCAAAATCCCCAAAAGATCTTTTTATTATTCTTGAACAAAACAAGAAACTAGAGAAAAAAATAAGTGATAAAATGCAAAAAATGATTGGGTTCAGAAATATCGCCGTGCATGATTACCAAGCAATCGATCCTGCAATCCTTAAAAGCATTCTCTCTCTTCATCTCAAAGATTTTGAAGACTTCTACGATGCCATCATCAAAAAAAATTAAGCGGATTGGCTGCGGATAATTTGGGGCGATTTTTTCCCTTGCACATTTTCTTTATCGACGAGAATTTCCTTGATCGTCGGATCCGAGGGAACTTCAAACATAAGATCGCGCAAAATCCCTTCCACAATCATGCGAAGAGCCCGCGCTCCCGTGCCCGTTTCCTTCGCCTTTTCTGCGATCGCTTGGAGAGCTTCTTCTGTGAAATCGAGTTTGACATTCTCTTCTGCGAATAAAGCAATATACTGCTTAATGATCGCATTTTTAGGACGGAAAAGAATATCGACCAAATCTTCCGTCGTCAGCTCATTGCAATTGGCTATGCTATTGAATCTGCCTACAAACTCGGGAATCATTCCAAAAGAAACCAAATCTTCCGGCTCGACTTTGGAAAGAAGAAAATTGGTGTCTTGGGCATCGAGAGATCTCTTTTGTTCCGCATCAAACCCAATCGTGCTTTTTCCGAGTCTTTTCGCAACCATTTTATCGAGGTGGACAAAGGCCCCTCCCACGATAAAGAGAATATTTTGCGTATTGACCTTGATGTACTCTTGGTTCGGGTGTTTTCTCCCCCCTTTTGGAGGCACGTTTGCAACAGTCCCTTCGACGATTTTTAAAAGAGCTTGCTGCACGCCCTCTCCGGATACGTCCCTCGTAATAGACACATTCGAGGTCGTTTTGCGGATCTTGTCGATTTCATCGACGTAAATAATCCCGTGCTCCGCTTTCGCTACATCGTAATCCGCTGCCTGCACGAGACGCAAAATGATGTTCTCGACATCTTCTCCCACGTACCCAGCTTCGGTCAATGTCGTCGCATCCGAGATCGCAAATGGGACATCTAAGATAGACGCGAGTGTGCGCGCGAGCAATGTTTTGCCTGAACCTGTCGGCCCAATCAGCATCACATTCGATTTGCTATACTCTACATCCGATTGCTTGGAAAGAGAACGGATCCGCTTATAGTGGTTATATACCGCCACGGCAATGGTTTTCTTCGCAGACTCCTGGCCAATGATATATTCGTCCAGATGCGCCTTGATTTCCCGCGGCTTCAATAATTTCATGTCGTACGAGACAGGCTTTTTTTGGACGATGTCCACACAAAGACTGACGCACTTATCGCAAATATAAGCGCTCGGGCCGGAAATCAATTTTTCAACAGTATCTTCTGTCCGTCCGCAAAAGGAACAAATCGGGGGCTCTGCTTTCTTACTCATCTGCCTATCGTTGTTAATTCAGGAGATTTCATGTCCGCGGCGCTCGAAGAAGCTTCCGGCGGCTTTGCGATCTGATCTACGATGCCATACTGCAGGGCCACTTCAGGATCCATATAAAAATCCCGCTCGGAATCCTCTGTCACTTTCTCGATTGTCTTCCCTGTAAATCGAGCCATGAGCGACGATGTCATCTTTTTCAAGACTAAAATTTCTTTCGCTTGCAAAGCGATATCTTCGGAAGTGCCTCCCACTCCGCCAAAAGGCTGGTGGAGCATAATCCGGCTATGAGGAAGAGCAAAACGCTTCCCCTTTGTTCCCGCAGCAAGAAGAAGAGCCGCGACAGACACTGCTTGCCCAATGCAATACGTATTGATCTCGCATCCCATAAACAGCATCGTATCGAGAATGGCAAAACCTGCCGTGATAGATCCCCCTCCGGAATTAATGTAGAGGTTGATCGGCTTTTTCGCATCTTCCATCTTCAAAAACAGAAGCTGCGCCACCACGAGATTCGCCACTTCGTCCGTGATATAGGTTCCAAGAAAAATAATTCTGTCTTTCAAAAGACGAGAAAAAATATCCATGGAACGCTCTCCGCGCCCAGTATCTTCAATCACATAAGGGGTTAACGACATATCTCAGACTCCATCATTCTTAAAACAACGCCCTGCAAATTTAGATTCCGACCAAATTTACAAATCGTCTCTTAAAGGGAAATTACCCAATTCAGCCTCTGCTCGTCAAGCTTTTTGCTTTTCAATAATAAAGTCTTGCGCCTTACTCAACAAAACCATGGAAAGAGAGAGAGCATAGTCCTCTTTCACAAGCTCGGAGCCTCCATCGCGGGCCATAGGATTCGATTTGCGATGTTCCACAGCTCTACGATTGACTTCTTGATGCGTGACTGGAATTTTTGCCTCTTGCACAATCTGTTTAGACAAGTAGAAAAGGCGCAGAGATTGACTCGCCTCTTCGTAAATCCGTCCGCGAATCTTTTCCTTTTCTTCTGGAGAACATGTTTCCATGTGTTTTTTGAATTCCGGATTTGCCTCTCCTTGCGCATAACGATGATTGAACTCAGCTTCGACTAAAGATCGGGGAAGATCAAATGAATAGTTCGTCACGAGAAAATGATTGACTTGCTCTCGAAGATCTTCCATTGCCTTATCTTCGATCTGTCTCTTCAAAACACCCTCGACAAGAGTGTGCATCTCTGCAATATTCGGCGCCCCTACTTTTTTCGCAAACTCATCGTCCATAACCGGCAAAACAGCTTGCTCCACTTTGCGGATCGAAACGCGCACTTTCTTCGGCAGAAACTCTCTTTTTTCCTCTTCCGTTGCAGACTGATCCGGCTCGCTTAAACCCTCGAGAACATCGCCCACCTTAGCATTCAACACCAAATTGCGCATCCACGCAGCCATTCTCTCCGGCTGAACTTCGAAGCGCACTTGATTGAATACTCGCTTGACCTCATCTCCTTCCAACGTATCCAGGTCGATCATAATAAAATCGCCTTCCCGGATCGGACGGTCTTCGACAAGCTCCCACTTGGCATAGAAAAAAGCCATCTGGCGAATCGCCTCATTCACCTCTTTTTCCCCAACTTCCCTTTTTTCAATGGGCTGCGGGACAAAAAGTTTTGGATCCACAGAAGGCGTCGCAGGCTCTGTTTCAAAAGTAAACCGAAGATCAGCGCTCTCCTCATCGATTTTCTTCAAATCAAAGGTAATTGTGGACTGATTGTTCAAAACAGGAATTTTAGCTAATTTTTGAGCCTCGATAAAAGCCAAATCCGCTAAAGACTTATGAAACTTCCTCTCGACTTCGTAAGGAAATTTTTTCAAAATCATGGAATCAGGAGCCTTCCCCTTGCGAAATCCAGGCAAAACAACCTCTCTTCCAACAGCTTTTGCTGCATCGAGACGGGCTTTTTGGATGAGATTTTTTGAAGCAGTCGCTTGAAACTCGACTTGACACGCTTCCTTTCTTTGAACAGAAACACGAATCTCGTCATTCACTAATTCTTCTAGGGCTATTTGCACGAAAAACTCCGAATTGAAAAAGAAATAGCGGGCGATGAGACTTGAACTCACGACCCTCACGTTGGCAACGTGATGCTCTACCACTGAGCTACGCCCGCGTTTTAAAGGTCGTAAGTATAGGGAGTTCTTGAGTTTCTCGCAATACCAAAATTAGAAGGATAAAGATTTTAAAATATTTTCAAGAGATTCTTGAAGATCATTTCCGAAAGCAAATCCCAAAGAACGGACTTGCCGCCCCGCATCCTCTACGGAACCTGCCAGCAAAATATGCGTCAAAAATTCTTCAATGGAAGGTCCGGTAAACCCTCGAGGAACTAAAGGATTATCTTCGGAAACCCTTTGCATATACTCCATTCGGTCGTGCAGGATCAAATCCCCGACTTCTTTAGAATAAACAGCAAGAGGCTCCTTCGCCTTGTCCATGGAAGGAAGCAGCTCTTTATAGACGGCATCGCTCACTGCATTGGCATCTTGTAGACGATCTTTCAAAGAACCTTTCTGCTTTCCCGCATCTGCTAATCCCAGCGCGCAATATAAGGCAAACCGGTTCCGCTTGCGAATCCTCCCTTCAAGAGACCTTAGTCTCTCTAAATCTTTTCTCATGATTGAAACTGCCGGATCTGACTTTTGCACCGCATCTTTCAACAAAGATTCTTCCTTTTTCACAAGCTCGGAAACCTTTTTCCCAAGCGTCTCGGAGAGCTCTTCCCCTTTTCGAATTCTCTCTTGATTCTGAAGCGGCGCAAGACCCGGATACTGACGAATAAAACCATCTACAGACGACACGTCAGACAAATCCCTTCCCGGATACCTGGAGCTGCCCAATAAATCCCTCATACGGCCAATAGCGGAACGCTCTGATATTTCATAAGCCCGGTCAAATGATTGAAAAGCCTTCGACGCTTCATGAGGTCTATTGGACGGATTCTGCACCCCTCGGCTCTCGCGTATATTTCTGTAACATCCTTTAACTAAAGAACTTAACTCTAAAATCTCCGTTTGCAAGTCCTTCTCGCTAAGTCCCTGACTCAAATCGCGAATGACTTCCTCTCCTGTCGTAGGATCGGTGTAGCTTGCATAAAGGTCTGTGATATCGACCCGGAAAGTCGAATTTCCTTCTGTTTTAAAAAGCTTAACCGCCTTATTCCAAACGCTTTGCATCCGATTATCTATCTCTCTTTTCTGATAATCGCTAAGACCGGTTCTTCCCAAGAACGCGCTTCCGCCTTTATAACATACTGATAAAGAAGGCTTTAAAGACTCTTCCCGAGCCCGAGTTAGAACGGCCGGAGAAGAGGAAATAGGTTTATTTTCAGTCATATAAAACACCTTAATTATATTATAGCAATAAATCATTAACTAATCAACAATATATAATAAAGATTATTTAAACAAAACTTGCAAAATAATTCAAAACCTGTTAAAGTTGTTGTAGAGGCAAAGAAGGCAGAAAAAACCTTCTACAAAGGAACTAAAATATGGGTTACCAATCAGGTTTTAATGCTGACTTGGCTCAGCTACAGGCAGACACTACTGCATTTAACAACGATCAAACTGCCGCAGCAAACCAAGCAGCTGCACTCAAGCAGAAAATCAATTCTTGCAACAATGTCTATGAAATGATTGCCTTAATTTATGCATCTGTTTCTCCGGGACTTGAATCTTCAGAAGCTCCTTATGGAGCCGCTGAAAAAATTGGGGCGGATCTTCAAAAATGTGCGAACGATATTCACAATA
>CAYOMT010000005.1:0-19661 GCA_964405125.1 uncultured bacterium | reverse complement strand
GACGAAGTTGTTAACCCAGAGGAATTTGCGAAAAACGTGCAAGAGGCGCGTGAAAGGTTCCTTATTTCATTGGGTAAAGCTGCAGGAAGCATGCATGGAGCGATTTTCCCGAAACTCGAAGAGTATACCCCTGAGCAGCTAGAAAAAATACAGGCAATGCAGCAGGAATTAGAGGGTACGATTTCTTCCATTTCCTCCCTGCAAAAACTAAAAAACCACGTTAAGGCGAGGAATTAATATGAGCGCAGGCGCAGGAATGGGTCACCAAACAGATTTTAACAATACCATTACCCAGTTAGAGGCAGACGCTACTGCATTTAACAACTATGAGACAAATGCGGCAAATGAGAAGGCGGCCATATTAACGAAAATCAGCTCTTGCACAAACGTTTATGAAATGATTGCGCTAATCTACGCCTCTATCTCTCCTGGACTCGAGGCTTCGGAAGCGCCTTATGGGGCTGCTGAAAAAATTGGGGCGGATCTTCAGAGATGTACGAATGACATCCACGATATAATCAACATACCCGACTCAGTTTCTAAAGGCAATACGACACTTGTCACCTATGTATACGAGGATTCGCAGGCCTTGGTCAATCTTCTCACTCCTCCTACAACACAGCCCACTACTCCGACAGAACAGTCGCTCATTGAATCAGCAATCGGTTCCACAACAAACCAAACTTTAGTCAATAATTTTCAGGCAATCAATAATACAATATGGTACGGCTCAGGGAGCACACAACCGGCGGACACTATCTGGGACGGTACCGGAGACCCTCTTACCGCCGATCCAATCCAGACTTTCTATCGTCTTCGTGTGGACATGGGACTGCCCGGAGATCCTAATGGCGCCAACCACATTTATCATACATACGTGAATTCAAACAACACGATCAGCTCTACGCTTTCCACTCAGACGAATGTCGCAAATACCAATTTAAAAATGCTTGGCTCTGAAGACAAACAATGGCTGAGCTTCGGCAATGACATGATCCAGATGTTCGAAGGGGTCATGAAAGCCGCTCAACAACACGCACAAAACGCAGGCGGATAAATATGGAAAACGCAATTCTCGCAGTGGCTCAAGGCATGGGATCCATGGCATCAGCCAACCGCGGTACAGAAGAAACAACAGCCGCGAGTTTAATAGGGATTATTCCTATTTCGCTCTCCGCGACAATGGCTTATTTAAAATTGCTCAACGAAGACCACTGGAACTATTTCGTGGCTGTAGAGAGCATCACTCAAACGAACCCTTCCGAAGCCGCAGTTGCTTCTGCTGATTATGCGCAATATCAAAACGACTCTTCTAACATGAGCAAAACAACGCAAAAACAAAACAATTTAATCCAAGAAGAAAAATCAGAACTCACAAATTTGGAACAATCGGCTCCTTATAAAATGATGGACGCCTTCAATGAATTCCAAAAAACAGTATGTAATTTATTATCAATCCTATCTAAAGGCGGATAAATATGGGAGCATCTCCAATTAATATTTTTCAATTTGAAAAAGAAGTTACAATCACACTTTTAGAAACCAATATTGGCACCACTAACGCAGACGCTCAAACGCTCCAAGCCGATGCAAATGCAAACGAGGCCTTGACTCAAAACTGGCTATCCAATCCCGAAACCGAATTAACTAATACGACAAATCCAAATCAGCTTCCGTACTATAATTCAAGTAATCCGCCAAACACAACGACAAACTGCCCCTATTCAAATCCCGTATATAATGCGTTTTATGTGGACGTCATGCTTCCCATGCAAAGTGCAAACCCCGCCCTCGTTGCAGCCGTTGCCGCGGCAACCGCGGCAGGCCCAGGTACTCCGGTCAACTATCCTCCAGGGACAAGCGCAGCAACCCTAGCAACCCCAGCCCCTACAAATGGAAGTACAGTCACGTCGACAGGTCAAACAGGCTTTCAGAATTTCTCAAGCTTTTTCAACACCTATTTAACCTCGGCATATCAAGACAATATTTCCGACGCCCTGACCATTCAAATCACAAACGTTCTCAGCAACCCCTCGATATGGCCTAGCTCTACAGATACAAACGATTCTCCCATTGCCTCCGGTTTTCTGACCCAGATCACGGCATTCAAGTCCAATATCGATGCCCTCGCGAGCGAAGAAGAGCAGATCGGGAAAACCGACTCCAATATGGAGCAAAGCGTGCTTTCCCTCGATGGAAACGCCTCCTCTTCCTTTACAGCCGTATTCAGCTCCCTCATGGAAGGAATGGACGTATCAAGCAACATATTACAACAAGGCGTATAATTCATCTTTATTGACAAATTAATCAATAAATGATAAAATTAATACATAGGTTAATTGTAATTATATTAAAAACAAACATAGAGATCCAATATGAGTAGTCCTGCCAATACAGTCGCTAGCAATGCACTAGATCAGCTCAATGCTATCTATACCCAAGGTCTAGACACTTTGGAAGCTGAGGCGGCTCATATTGCACATCTGGAAACCGAAGCCTCCTTCTATAAAGCACATTTATATACGACTGTCAGAGGAATGCGATTTACGGATACCGTCGACTTGGACGAACTAAACTCCGTGTACCACTCGGAATTTACACAAAATGTTGTATTGAACAATGATGAAGCTGCTCTCGACACCGTGGTAGACTCTTCCCAGGCTGACGATCTAAACTACGCTTTTGGAGCTTTAAATGCCGCACTTGGACTGGGCAGAGAAGGGATTGTAGAACACAGTCCGGGCGGATTTATTTCTAATAACACTCTCAGAAATAAAGTCCTCCATAGTGTTGAGAGCGCCATTAAAAAACTCTTGGAATCCGACGAATGTACGCAAGCCATCAATACTTTGAGCGCTTCGCATGGATCTACAAGCCAAATTTCCAGCATCGCCTTTTTAAGAGACCAAGACCTATCTTCCGTAAGCCAAAACATGGGCTCCCTTGAAGCGCTCATCTCGAATGAACAAAGTATATATACAAACAAGCTTGGGTCTGCAGAAATTAAACAAGATGACTATACAACAGCGGAGATCTGGCTCGAACATTTCGGCCTTTTCAAAAACTCCGGATATACCAAAATCATCGATCATGCAAAGGCGACGCTTGACTCTCTCAGCAATATTTCTCAGGCGATGGCTCCCTTAGCGGGGCTCTTTGAAGGGACGGAAATGATCCAGCTCCAGCAGCTCGTCGATCAGGTCATCACTTCTGTGAAATCGATCATCGAAAACAGCAAAATGTCGGAAAAGGGAAAAGTCACAGCTCTTTTACCTTTAATGATGGAACTGCTTGGAATTTACAAAATGATCCAACAGGCCACAGAAAAGCAAAAATCCCGCAATGAAGCAGACATGGAAAAAGCGCAAGTAAAGGCTTCTCAAGCGCAAATACAGCAAAGTAAAACAAACGAAATCCTCCAAGCAGAAATCGCGAAAGACAATGCCGTTGGCAAAGTTGCGCAAGGCTGGTCGACTTTTTTCAACGTAATCATCGGACTTGTCATGGCAGCTGCCGGTTCGGGAGCGGCGGCTATCGCGATGTTTACCTTGACAATCCTTCAAGCATCTCACGCCCTGAGCGATTTAGAGGAATTGATTGCAAAATCAATTGTAAAAGATTCAAGCAAAACAAGTCCTGAAAATAAGGAAGCTGCCAAGATTTGGGCCTCTATCATCATGACTGTTATGGAAGTGAGTGTCACCATTGCAGCAGGAGCCCTCGGCGATGTAGCCGTTAATAACGAACTACTCATGTCCAGCATTACAAAGACCACAAGTCAACAGGCTGTTGAAACAGGCCTCCATAGCGCGGAAGAAGCGATTGCGACGACGGCAAGAGAAGTAAGCGCCATTTCTACGGAAGCTTCCGCAATATCCGAAGAAGAAGCCAATATAGCTCTTCGCAATATCGGAGAAAAAGCAGGGAAAATAGCTGCAAAAAGAATGTATGCTCAGCTCTTTAGACAAAACCCCTTCATGATGGTTAAAACATTGTTTAGGCAATCCACAAAGCAATTACTCGAAGAAACAGTGCAAGACGCTATTTCGTCTTCTATTATAAAAGCAACCGAAGAACTTAAATCGGGCCTTGTTCTTTCAGAACAAGCTATGGACGAAATTGCAACAAATTCTGCGAACCAAGCCATTGCAGACGCCACAAAGAAAAGCGTTGAAGAGATCTCTTCGGAAGGGAGCAAATCCGCCCTAAAATCTGTCGGCCAAAGAGGTTTAATGGCCGCCGGGTATGGAATAGGAAGCACGAATCTGCTCGTCGATATTGCAACTTGGGGTCTTGAACACAATCAAGAATCGACAACAAGCAAGAGCGCGCAAGCACTTCTGATTTCCTTAGGAATCATCCAAGGGATCATGACGGCAATCAGCATGATGGCTGGAGGCGGATTTCTGAACCAAGCAAATATTGGACGGGAAGGATCCTCATTATTCGCTCTTCTTCAAAGAGTTTCCGGTATGGCGCAAACAGCAAATCAAGCCGGACAATCTATGTTTAGCTTCACGCAGGCTGAAATTGAAAAAACTGCAGCGAAAGTACAATACAAAGAGCAAATCAACACAACTCTTTCCAACCTGCTTCAATCTTATTTAGGAAACTTCATTCAGGAAGGAAAAACGGAGCGCTCCGCCTTTATCAAGGAACAAGGAGAAGAAACCGAGAGTCAAAATTTACTCGTTCTGAACCTTCAAAAAGGGAATGAAGAAGCAATTAAAGTACTTACGCAGCAAGCGGTATAAAAAATAATAATAAAAAGGAAAAAATAATGAGCCAACTACAAACAAATAACATAGCCCCATCGAGCCTAGGGTTTTTAGGAACCGGCGGCATGGGAGGCGCTCTTTACGCAGCATTGAGCACACTTGCAACCGTAGATAATGACATCTCTGCCATGGAACTTAAAAACTTAGCGAAAGCTGCAAAGGCGAGCTCAGATATCACTGATACACGTTTAGACACGCAAATCCAGTCTGCAGAAGAGAATGAAAAATCTGCCTTTGCAAACGCCGATAAGGAATTTGCAAGCGCCGGATCAGCTCTTTTTGGATGTATTGCCGGGTTAGGGTTCTCTTTCAAAGATTTTTCAAGCGATTCTTTAAAGGATGAAATCAATGATACCCAAGCTTTGCAAAACGAACTAAAACCCTCGGATGAACTCATTGAACAAGATGAAAATGAGCTTCTTAATGTCAAAGCAAAACAAACGGACATCAAAAACCAAACAGATAAAATCGTTGCCGATGGACAAAAGGCGGCGGCTGCTAAAATGAATGCATGCAAAACTCCGAACGAGCCAACGCCTGAAGAACAAGCTTTAATGGATGATGATGCAAAAATTCTTCAGAAAAAGATCGACAAGCTCGAAGTGAAACAAAAAACACTGGAAGCTCGCGAAACAAGCATTCTGAATCGAATCGATGCTCGCAAAGCCTCTGGATCTTTAAACGTGCAAATTCAAGCAGATTCAAGAACCGCAACTGCAGAAGAGCAAGTCATCGACAGAATGGTCGGGACAGACACAAGAGCTCCTAATGTCAGCGGCTTTAAAGGCAATAGCGAAGAAGAGGCAAATCTCAACAGAAGAGCGATCGCCCTCATCAAGGCAGATCCTGCAAAACTCCGCACCGTTCGCAATGCGGCGGATTCCAGGATGAAGGAACTTCTGAAAAGAAAAGAAGAGAACAACGCGCAAAGATTCAACGCAATGACTCAGATCGCAAACCAAGGATCTCAAATCATGTCGGGATCTTTCAGCGGAACCTATGAGATCGATCAGGCAAAATATGCCAATGAAGCTGCCATAGACTCTGCGGAAGTAGACTCTATTAAGATGGCGGAAGAAGCGTTCCAAGCGGCTGTCCGCGGCTACGAAGAAGCGTCGGAATCCTCGAGATCCGCAGCGGTTCAAATCGCCCAAGGCTACCAACAAGCAGCGAGAGGCTAATCTCTCTTTTTCTCCTAGGAGAGATTTTCTCAAAAGGCCATGGAAGTTCCATGGCCTTTTTTTATTTTTTCTTGTAATTTTTCTAACGCAAACATAATAATGAGTACGGGGTGTACGCATTATATGTTGGAAAAGTACTTAGAAACACTTTGCAACGAATTATCCATTTCCCCTGTTCCCGAGCGAAATAAAGAACATGTTTATCTCTTCCCTTTCAACGATGCAATGACTGCAAGAATGCTCGATTTAGAACCCGGCATCAGTATTGCTGCGGATCTTTGCAATACTCCAAAACGAGATCGGGAAGATCTTTTCATCTGGATTATGCGCGCAAATCTACTTGGCCAAGGAACCGGCGGGTGTAGAATTGGTTTGGATTTAAGCGAGAAAGTCTTGACACTCTCACTTGGATTGCCGTATGAGATAAACTATCCGATCTTCAAAGAAAAGTTCGAGGAATTTGTCAATTATGTCATATATTGGCGCGAAGAAATCGCAAAATTTGAGCAGCAAGGACCTCAATGACAGCACATTTAATTGCTGAAGACGGTCCTCTTCAGGGACTCATATTGAACTTAGAAGATGGAGATGAATGGATCGTTGGGAGATCTCCAGAAACTGCCGATTTAGTCATCGATGAAAGCACCGTTTCTCGAAAACACGCCCTTCTCACCCGCACTCCAGACGGCATTCTTTTAAAAAACTTAAGTAAAATCAACCCAACTCTCCTCAATGGCGAAGAGCGCCGCGAAAACATCTTGCTCAAAGAAGGGGATCGCATTCAGATCGGGGAAACCACCTTCATCTTCTCCGAAGAAAAAATCCCGGACTTAAAGCCCGCAAGTAAAAAAAAGAGTCCCAAAAAGCAAAGCTACGACAATATTTTCGAAGAACTCAACACTCCGGAAGAAGAAACGCCCCTCCCTTCCGAAGTTCCAGACGAGCAAACGGTTCACTCCAAGAAAGTCCAAGCCGAATCCGAAGAATCTTCCTCATCTTACGACACAATTTTTGAAGATACCCCCGAAGAAAGCGGAGTTCCTTTCAGCCTCCCTGCCGAAACCCCATTTCTTCTAAAAGTGGTGTCGGGGCCGAACGCCGGCGCCGAAATCGGAATGGAAAAAGGGCGCATTTATACGCTCGGCAAAGATGCGCAAACTTGCGATATCCTCTTTCAAGATCTTTCCGTTTCTAGATCCCATGCGCAGATTTCAATTAGCAAAGACGGGGTCATGGAAATTGAGGATCTCGGTTCTAAAAATGGAACCGTCGTCAATGGAACTGTGATCGGAGAAAAACAAACCATCACATCCCAAGATATCATCTCTTTAGGCACCACGATCTTCATCATCATCGACCGAGAAGCCCCGCAAGAAACGATCTACGCCCCCCTCTCTTCTCCCCACGAAGAACCAGAGCCTATTTCCGAGACAAACGAGGAGCCCAAAGAAGAAAAAAACTGGAAGCAAGAACCCATCCCCTATAAACACCTCATCTTCGCAGGATCGATTGCCGCCGTATTCCTCATCGCATTTTTTTCCTTCTTCTCTCTTTTCAAGTCTAAAAATATCGAAATTGCGCACAAAGAACCCACATCGGAAATCCAAAAAACTCTTGCCGATAAAAAGTTTTCATCCGTTGCGTTTTCTTTCAATCCAGCCAGCGGAAAACTCTTTGTGACGGGCCATGTATTGACAAATGTCGACTACCAAGAAATGCGCTATTCATTGAGCCTTCTCCCCTATATTTCAAATATTGAAGACACGGTTGTCATCGACGATGGCGTCGCAAAAATCATGAACGAGGTCATCAGCAATAATGAACTCTGGAAAGGGATCAATATCCGCGCCATCGAACCTGGGAAATTTGTCATTACGGGATATCTTCAAACAATGGACGAAATGGCCGAAGTGTCCGAATACCTAACCCTCAATTTCCCCTATCTCGATCGGTTGGAAAATAAAATTGCCGTGGAAGAAATTCTCAATGCGGAAGTGGGAAGCCTGCTCGTCCGCTCGGGATTTTCTGCCGTCTCCTACCAACTGAATCGAGGCGAAATTGTTCTATCCGGCGTGTACGACCAACATTCGACAGGCGAATTCCGGGATCTCATCCACCGCCTAGAACATCTCAACGCGATTACATCCGTTAAAAATTTCGCAATCCCTACATCCCCTCAGCTTGCAGCAATTAACTTAAGCCGCAATTTTGCAGTGAGCGGCGTCTCCTTTCACGAAGGGAAAGGATTCAATGCAATTTTAAATGGAAAGATGTATATGTTGGGTGATTCAGTCGATGGAATGAACATCATCGCAATTGAGGAACATACGATTCTTCTTGAAAAAGATGGTGTAAAATATAGAATTGATATAACAGCCTCGCTTTGAAAAAGGAGAAAGAATGTACGGTTTAGAAAAAAAACCAAGTGAACGGTTTGCCTTTGATCTCGAAAAAGAACTCAAAGAAAAACCATCGCGCGCAAAAGAAATTTTGGAAAATGTGGAACACAAAATCCACGAAATTAAAAAGCTTTTGAGAGAAGGCGCCCACGAAAAAGACTTCGACCAGCTCGGGATTTTGCTACATGGGTATGTTTCCTTGCAAAAAGTATTGAAAAAAACAACAAAATAAGGAACTACTATGAGCACTCCCTCAGGCTTACCAGATCTTCCCATTACCTTTTCAACATTGATTTCAGGCTATGCAAAGCTCCAATCCAAACTCTTATCCCAGGTAAGAAATCTCGCGGGCAGTTCGAGTTCTGCGAACCCTGGAAAATTCATCCTAATCCAATTCCAGATGAGTCAAATTACGCAGATTGGAGAATCGATTTCGAATATGATTGCGCAAGTCAATTCTGTCATCAACCATGCGATCCAAAACCAAAGAGTCCAATAATATTAAGGGGAAAAAATGAGTTTAAAAAAATACAAAGAAGATTTCATCTTAATGTTGGAGACCGGATTTATTGCGGTGAATCAAGCCGACGAAGATTCCGCCTTGAAGCTGTTTAAAGCAGCAGAGATTTTGAAACCGGAAAACACTCTACCCAAAGTAGGTTTTGGATATCTCCATCTCCACAAACTAGAACTCACTCAGGCCTCCCGCTGCTTTGAAGATGTTTTAGAGAAAGAACCGAAAAATGAAATGGCCAAAGCCTTTCTTGGGATCTGCATGAGCCTCATGCCTAAGCAAGTCGACAAGGGAGAAAAAGTCTTAGCCGAGGCTTTAAAGTCCAAAGACCCCATGATTAAGAATTTGTGCCATACAGCCATTGACTTTGTCGATAAATTCGTCAAAACAACGCCAGGCCCTGCTTCAGAGAAGAAAAAACCATGAGTTTTATTCCAGATAGCAGTCCGGAACGCATTACTCCGGGGAAATCTTTAGAGCCTGCAGGAACCTCTCCGCAGCCTGCAAGAGATTTCAAGCCCTATATGCAAGGGTCTCCCGAAGCGCCTTCAGTCCCCGGAGGATCGGCGGCAACCGGGCCGACTCCCATGGATCTTGCGCAAGGGGCTTCTTCTCCCGGATCCCAGCCTTCTATGAGCGCCATCTTGAACCAAGCAAGATCGATGCAAGATAACCTGGGAACTATAGGACAGCAGCTCAATACGCCCAATTTAAAACTCAAGCGTTCGCAAGCGCATTTATTGAAAAATAAATTGACAGACGCGCACGAATACATCCGGCAGGCAGGCGCAAAAGTCGGCGTAGAGGCGCCTCCCATCACAGTATCTCCAGGAACGAGTCCCATCGGACGATTTATCGCCTATGTCAACGATGGACAAGACCAGCTCATCCAAGTGGAACAAAAACTCAAATCTCTGTCTGCCAAAGGGCAGCAATTGAATCCAACAGATATGCTCTCCGTCACGGTGAAGATGAATCTTGCGCAGCAAGAAATAGAATATTCTACGACATTGCTTGGGAAAGTGATTGATTCGTTCAAACAAATCATGAACATACAGCTTTAAAAAATGGACGAAACGGCATCGATTGATAAACTCATGAGCCATCTCGAGGACGTGGAACTCACCACAGTCCACGGGAGAATTACCGAAGTTATCGGCATGCTCATTCGAGCCGTGATTCCCCAAGTGAAAATGGGAGAGGTGTGCCTCATCAAAAGACAAGGCGAGCCGCTTGCCGCCGAGGTCGTCGGTTTTACAAAAGATGAAGTCATCCTCTCGCCTCTCGGAGATATGCGGGGAATCGGCCCTTCTTCCGAAGTCATTCCGCTGCGCACGCCCATGCACATCAAAGTAGGGCCGCACCTCCTCGGAAGAGTTTTAAACGGCCTTGGACAACCCTTGGATGAAGACACAAAAGGGCCTCTTGTCCTCGATGAGACCTATCCCACGACAAATACCCCGCCGGATCCTCTCAAAAGAACGCTCATCAAAGACCCTCTCCACGTCGGCGTCCGATGCATTGACGGCGTTTTGACTTGCGGCAAAGGACAAAGGGTAGGCATTTTTTCTGCGGCAGGCGTTGGAAAATCGACCCTTCTCGGCATGATCGCCAGGAACGCAAAGGCGGATGTGAATGTCATTTCCCTCATCGGAGAAAGGGGGCGGGAAGTGAGAGAGTTTTTGATCCACGACCTCGGAGAAGAGGGGATGAAAAGATCGGTCATCATCGTATCCACCTCGGATCAAGCGGCCCAAATGCGCCTGAATGCCGCCTACGTTGGAACGGCCATTGCCGAATACTTCCGCGACCAGGGCAAATCGGTCATTCTCATGATGGATTCAGTGACACGCTACGCAAGAGCCTTGAGAGAAATCGGCCTTGCGGCGGGAGAACCTCCTGCAAGAGCCGGTTATACCCCCTCTGTATTTGCGACCCTGCCCCGCCTCCTCGAAAGATCGGGAACCTCCGACAAAGGATCGATCACGGCCTTCTACACTGTCTTGGTCGCCGGCGACGATCTCAACGAACCGGTTGCAGACGAGGTCCGCTCTATTTTAGATGGCCATATTGTTCTCTCTTCCGATCTTGCAAGACAGCACCACTACCCTGCCATCGACGTTCTTGCCTCTGTCAGCCGGATATTGCCCAATATCGTCGATAAAAATCACCTCCAGCTCATCAGTACGCTGAGAGAAGTTCTCGCCAATTACAAAAAAAACGAGCTTCTCATCCGGATTGGAGAATACAAAGCAGGATCTGATAAAAACGCCGATTTTGCTCTCAAATACATCGATAAAGTGAACCGCTTCCTCAAACAGCAAGTCGAAGAAAAGCCTTCTTTTGAAGAGACAATAAAACAGCTCAAATCGCTATTCATATAAAATTCAAAGAGAAACGGAAAATCGACTGAAACTTTTTATTAGGATAGGTTCATGGCAAACCCACCTCAATACCCCCTAGAACAAGTCATCATAATTAAGAAAAATCGATTCGACCAAGCGATTAAAACATTAGAAGCAAAAAAAGAAATTCTCGAAAAAGCATATGAAAAACTCTTTGATCTCACGCAAGAATTCGATGAAGTGGTAAAACACAAACAAGCAAAATTAGATCAGATCCGCGATTCTTTGGACGCCGGAACTTCATCGGATAAAATCCAGCAAATGAAATTCTATCTCAAAACAGTCGAAGAAAAAAGAATAGAAAAAAAGAAAAAAATGGATGCGCAGCAAAA
This sequence comes from uncultured bacterium, assembly GCA_964405125.1. Taxonomy (GTDB): domain Bacteria; phylum Chlamydiota; class Chlamydiia; order Chlamydiales; family SM23-39; genus DAIDHZ01. The sequence goes on along the minus strand of CAYOMT010000005.1, from coordinate 8,052 downwards.
AGTAGTCGATGCAGCGCAAACCCAAGTCGATCTTGCGACAGATGATCTTTTCCAAAAGAAAAAAGATCTCGAAAAATTAGAAATTCACAAGAAAGAATGGGAAAAAGAAACAGCTTACCTACTTGAACGAAAAGAAGAAAGCGAACATGATGAACAAGGATCTGCAGGTTTCCATAGACTGAAAAACGAGAGAACCTCCAGAAATAAAAAATCTAAATCTGAGGACACGTGACATCCAATCGAGTAGGAGGCCCTACCCCCGGAGACCCCAACAAAGGCCCCGATCCACGCCTGACAGAACAGCACCGAAAAATTGAAAAAATAGAAAAGGTGCGCGCTGTGGATGAAACAGAAAATGAACATACGCGCAAAAAATTTCAAAGATTCATGGAAGATCTCGAACCTTCAGAATCTGAAGAAAGATCTCCAGGTCCTTTGGAAGCCGAATTTTATAAAGCAGGCGAAGATATCTCTCAAGGGCTGTCCTCTGCTTTCCAAGATCTTGGAAAAGACGCCATCGCAAGCCCCTCTTACTCCCCTCCGCCCGATTGCACAGAGCCTCCTGAATCAGAAGAAAATCAAACGCCTCCTCTGCCTCAAAGCCATAAATTTTGGACAAACGTCGATTCTCCTCCTGATCACAGAACTAAAAACCCTAAGTTCCTAGAAACAAAGGAATTCCATTCCCCCACATCCAAAAAAAGCCCTCCTAAAAGCCCGCAAAAAACAGGGAAGGAATCTCTTTACGGCCCTCCGGGGAAATTCGTCGAAGAAAAAAAAGAGAAAATCGCTGGAGAAAAAGCGAAAATCGCCGCAGAAAAAGAGAAAAATTCCCAAAGAAGAGAAGCCATTCCAAAACCTCTTGAAGAGGAATTCTCTCCTTGGCAGCAAGGAGAAAAAAAGAAAGATAAAGAAACAAAGATCTCGGATGCTGCAAAAAAATCTAAGGAAAAATCTCTTTCTTCTCTTCCTGAGTCCCAAGAAATAAGGTCTCCCCACGAAAAGCCATTCGAGATGCAAAAAGAGAAAGAAGAAGGGGGAAGAAAATCCTCTTCGCTCGAGATACAAAGTCCTTCGCAAAATTTGCTGCCGGCCACGGTGATCCCCATGGCGGAAGGAGCCGCCATACAGGCAACTCCCTATCTAAACTCTCAAACAACCGCTCTTTTTTTCCAGATTGTCGGAACAATTTATGTGATGACCACGATCTCGGGCGTTTCTAAAACAGAAATCCTACTGAACGCGCCTTCCTTTGCAAATTCCAAATTTTTTGGATCGACAATATCGATTGAAAAATATGCAACGGCCCCCGATTCTCTGAATATCCGCCTCACGGGAACAGACGAGGCTGTCACGACGTTCAACCAGAATATTTCCAGTCTTTACGCTGCCTTTCAAAACGGAGGCTTCAACTTCCGCATTGGGAGAATCAGCGCCGAATACTCGATCGAAAAGCCTCTTTTCAAAAGAAAGGAATCTAGAGAGGGAAATGAGGGTGGCGATTTCTCAGATCAGCGAGGGAAAAAGTGAAAAAAAATCCGATCGAACAAATTTCTAAGCACATTCGAAAAATCGATGAAATCCCCCTTTTCGGAAACGCTCCCCCTCTTGATTTTGAAAAATTATCCGCGCTTCTCAGCTCCCAATTTGGAATTGAGGATCTCTCCATTCGATTAAAATCCCAACAGTGGAAAGAAAAAATAGAGAAAAAAGGGATCGTAAACCCTGTGTTTATTTCTCCAATCGATTCTCCCGTCTACTGGGTGATGTCTAAATCAGATCGGGAAGCTCTCACAACCTTCCTCCTCTTCGGCTCGCCAAAGAAAAAAGGATTCTCCTCTCCCTTGCTGCAGGAAGGATTTTACCGCTATCTTCTCCTTGAAACGCTCTATGCGATACAAACTCTCGAGCCGTTAAAACAAATGTCTCTTTCCTTGCCGGAAGAAGAAATCGATCTTCCCAAAGAAGACGCTCTTTGCATCGATCTCGAAATTGGGCTTGGAGAATCTTCTGCCTGGGGAAAATTGGTCATTCCCGATTCTTTTCGAACCGGGTGGATTCAACATTTTTCCGCCTTCCCTCCGCAATACACAGCGACATCGCTTTCTCAACAGCTGCCGCTGGAAATCGGAATCAAAATAGGCTCTATCCAACTTTTTTCTAAAGAATGGAAGAAATTGAAACCCGGGGATTTTCTTCTTCCCGATGTCATTTCTTCCAACCAAACAGGAACTCTCATCGTAGATCAAACTCCCCTTTTTCTTTGCTCTATTCATGAAACACAAATCAAATTACTCGATTATGCTTTCACCACAGAGGAAACCATGGAAATCTCGGAAAACCCAATAGAAAACACCCTTGCCCACAAATTGGAATCTGCAGAACAAGAATCCAAAGCCATCAAAGACATCCCTCTTCAAATCAGCGTTGAAATCGCCCGCTTGAAAATCACATTGGATCAGCTCATGAAACTCTCTCCCGGCAATTTGATCGACCTTCCTCCTCTTGCCGACAAAAGAGTGTCTCTTCTCACCAATGGACAAAAAATCGGCATTGCAGAACTCGTCTATCTTGGAGAAACCTTAGGTCTGAAAATTCTCGAAATCTGAATCGCAACAAAAATTTTCCCCCTTTTCTGAGGGGATTATTGCATTAATATTGCTTGGTACCTTACGATTCAATGTAGGTCGATGTGCGTTCTCCCCGCGCGATCTGTCAGGATTGGCATGAGTTATTTACGATATTATCAGTTTATTTTTCTTACTCTTTGCTTCGCTATTTCCCCTCTCTTTGCCGATGACACTGCAGAAGAAAATGGGTACACGATCAATTACAACACCGTTTCCATCATTGAATACATCCGTTTTGCAAGCAAAATCTGCAACACAAACTTCATTTACAACAAAGACGATTTAAACTTTTCTGTATCGGTGATTTCCGATGCGCCCATCACTCCGGAAAATGTGATGGCGACATTGATTCAAGTCTTGCGCATTCACGGAATGATGCTTCTAGAGCAAGACAACAATTTGGTGATCCATCGATCGAGCGAAGTCAAACAATTAGCCACCCTTGTCACAGAAAAAAATGAAGGGGGAAAAGCGTCGATCGTCACGCGTGTTTTTAGAGTTTCCAATGCAAAGCCAGAATCGCTTGCGGCCATTATCCGCCCTATGATTTCTCTGGAAGCTCTTCTCGAAGTCTCTCCGGAAACAAGACAGCTCATCATCACCGATATTACGGTCAACGTCGATAAGGTAGCGAGCCTCATCGAGATTCTCGATGCCCCGCATACGCCGCTGGATATTAAAAATTACGAAGCGGTCCACAATCAAGTCGATTTCTTGATTGAAACAGCAAGCCAAATTATGGCGCCGATCACGCAAGGCAACCCATTTATTCTCGTGCCTCAGCCGCTTGTCGGAGCCATCTTCATTGTGTCCACGCCAGAGTTTACAGCGCAAGCTCTATCCGTTTTGAAAACAATCGATTCCCCTCCTCGAGAAGGCCCCATTGCCCATAAAAAAATCACTCCGGATAACGTCCTGTTGTTTAACACGCAGCATAAATCTGCCGGAGAAATTTTGAATGCCTTGAACTCGATTGCCGAAAATATTTCCAAATCAGGAGTTCCCGAAGGCGATTTAGTAGAAACAATTCATTCGGGAAAATACATCCCTCAGACCCATTCTCTCATGTTTGTTGGATCCGCTTATTCGATTGCTAAACTCAAAGAATTTTTATCTTCCTTGGATGTCTCCTCAAAAACGGGAAATGAATCTTTCTTTCTCTATAAACCCCATTACCGCGATGCCAAAGATCTCGACAAATCGATTCTCGAAATCGGAAATAATCTAAAAGACTCAAAAGATCCCGATAAAGATCTCATCGCGACGATTGAAAGCGCCAAAGTCAATGCTCTCACAAACACAATCCTTTTTTCTGGAGATCCTGCGACTTTCCCCAAAATCCAAGAAATGCTCGCGACAATGGATACAAAAAATGGGGATGCTTCCGTAAAACCTTCAAAAAACAACTTTTTTGTTTATAAAATCCAGCATGCCCCTTTCCCTGCCATCGCATCTTCTCTAAAATATTTTGCAGCGCAGCTCGATAAATCCAATACTTCCGAAGAAGGGTTGATTGCCTCCATTCAAAACATGAAATATATCGAGGAAACCAATTCTATCCTCTTCACAGGGCAGGAATCTTCTTTAAAGAAACTACAGGATCTCGTTCCTTCCTTTGACACAAACGTCACAACCGCTTCTGTGACAAATCAATTCTTTATCTACAAGCCAAAACACCGAGGCGAAGAGGCCTTTCTCCAGTCGATTCAAGAGGTCACAGAAGATCTGAAAAAAAACCGTTTCACCGACCCTTCTTTTCTTCAGGCCCTGCAAAGCATCAAATGGATGAAGGCGAATAATGCCTTTATCTTTACAGGGACTCAAGGGTCTGTTAAAAAAGTAGAAGAACTGATCGCCACTCTGGATATGGGAGAAAAAACGCCAGGGAAACCAAGCTATTTTATCTATAAAATCCAAAATACGTCGGCCGATGTCATTGAAGAGGATCTAGAAAATCTGATCAAAAGCTTCAAAGCGTCCAGTGTCAAAGATCCGCAATTGCTCAATACAATCGAAAATATCCGCCACGTAAAAGAGACCAATTCGTTCTTAATTACAGGAGATCCTAGATCCGTAGAGGAGGTAAAACAGCTCCTTACAGAATACGATTATCCGCGGGCCAACTCAAAATCTGCGCAAAGTAATTTTCTCATGTATAAGCCGCTTCATGCGCCCCCGATGCAGATAGAAAAATCTCTTCGCGAAGTGGCTTTGAACTTGAAGAAAGCCGATCTCGCAGACCCGAATCTTCTGGCTGCAGTCGACTCGATGAAATATATTGAAGCCACGAACTCTTTTCTTTTCACGGGGACGCCGGAAGCGCTCCAAAAACTCCAGCCTTTGCTGAAAGAGGTCGATTCTCCTGGCAAAGCACATGCGCCGATTCAGCACGTAGGGAAAACCTCGTTTCTTCTTTATAAATTGAAAAATGGAAGCGGAACGCAAGTGATCGCCTCGCTCAGAGCTCTCAGCCACGATCTCAAAAAATCGAATGCCTCGGATAAGAATTTTATCCAAACTTTGCAAAGCGCAAAATACATCCGCGAGACAAATTCGATCCTCTTTACAGGGCCTGAGGACTCTTTGCAAAAAGCAGAAACATTTGCATCTCAGTTCGACACCGCCGATTCATGCAAACTCAATCCAAACCAAGATGAATGCCTTACCCCTGCGACGAATTTTTTCGTCTATAAACCCATGGCTCTGACCGGACCTGATTTGGAAACCATCACAAACGATTTTGCAGACAACTTGAAACTGAGCGGCCTTTCCGATCCGGATCTATTCAACGCAATCCATTCCATGCGCTGGGTAGAGCAATCCCAATCCTTAATTTTTACAGGCAGCCAGAAATCTCTCGACCAAATCAAAATTCTGATTACCTCTTTTGATGTGCCGGCCAACCTCCCTCCCGGAGCTTCTCCGCACACAGGTCCAGAAACTTCTATCCAAGGAGTGGATAACTCAAACTTCCTCGTCTATAAACTCCAATATCATAAAGGGGACGAAATCCAGTCGGCTCTGAGACAAATTGCGAAAGACTTAATCAATACCGGCGCCAACATCAATACAAATCTACTGAATGCCATCAACTCGATCCAGTGGATCCAAATCACGAATTCTCTTCTTTGTTCCGGCGATCAAGAAACACTCAATCGCTTGCGCGATTTGATCAAGAGTTTGGATATCCCCTTGAAACAAGTATTCATCGAAATGCTCGTCATCGAGACAAACCTTCTCAATGCCCTTGAATTTGGGTTGGAGTGGGGGGGCAAATACAAATATCGAAATAAATTCCAAGGCAGCATTAACAACATCACGCCTGGCAATGGAGGAACTTGCGCAATTCCTCCGGCTCTTTCGGAGTTGAACAATCTGCAGCCGACAGTCCCGATGCCCAATATCACGCAACTCATTCCGTTCAATTGCGGATTTGATCTCGGAATTATCGGGCAAGTCATCAAACACAATGGACAAACTTTTTTAAGCCTTGGATCGCTTCTCTCCGCCCTGCAGACAGACGATGAAACCTCCGTCATTTTAACGCCAAAAATCTTGGCGCAAGATGGAAGGACTTCTACGATTTTCAATGGAAGCAACGTCCCTTTTGTCGGCTCGTTTGTCAACACAAACGGTCAAAATACAGTGCAAACCTCGAATATTGAATACCGGGATATCGGATTGAATTTGACAATTACTCCGGTCCTTGGAAATTCAGATGTTGTGACTTTAGATATCAACTTGGATCGAACGCAAACTCTGACGGATTTATCGGGAAGCTCTCTCAACTTCAGCAATACCTCGGCCAATGGAATCATTACGAGCAAAACGACCATGCAAACAACGGTCCATGTCCCCGACAAGAATTTCTTGATTTTGAGCGGATTTGTGAATAACTCAAACGTAAAATCGACCTCTGGCATTCCTTGCCTTGGAGGGCTCCCGTTGATCGGCGCTGCTTTTTCGAAGGACAATAATACGATGAATAGTCAGAATATCGTGATTTTCCTTCGCCCCCATATTATCAACTCCCTAGAAGATATGCGCAGAGTCACAGAAGACCAAGAAGATTCATTCCGAGATCAGCAAGGAACGCCCTTCCTGATTCATCAATTTGATGAAGGAATGGAACTCATTAAATCAATTGACGACGATTGATATGTACTATTTACTTGGATTGATCCTCTTGATTTTGAGTTCTTGCTATCGGGTATCGGACAATATTGCGCCTTGTATTAACGATCAAGTGCAAGATGAGCATTTCACAAGACTCTCGAGCGCATTTTCTCCTCTTTCATCTAGCGAAAGAGCGTCTGATTGGGGCAAAGAGTACATCATTGCAACCTGTTTTGCGAAAGAGCTGGATCTTTACAGAGCTGTTTCTACATATAAAAGAGCTGCGATCCTGCTTCCCGACGATGAAACAGCTCGGAAACTCGAAATTCAGTACGACATTCTCCTTTGTTATTTTTTAGGGCGTAAATACGATGAGGCGATTGAGTCTTTTGAGAAAAGCGATCTTGCCTGCGTGGACAAGACATTTCCGGCATACCACGATTTGCTGCTTGTCCTTTACGAATGCTATCGGGAAATGAATAACCCTGAAAAACAAGCAAAAATCTACGGTCTTTTAGAAAAATCCTACCCTGACACAGCAGAAAAAGTGACGCTTTCCGGAGCGCTTAGACAAGGAGATCTATCTACCATTGCCTGTTTTGCCGAAGGGTTCCAACACGCTTCCTATCTCGACGATTTGCTTTGCTACTACGAAACCCAAAAAAAATCGGTTGCCAAAGCGCAATTCCTCAATGCCCTTCTTCCGGGCGCTGGATATCTATATATTGGGCAAAGAAAATCGGCTTTTACAGCTTTTGTCCTCAATGGGCTATTCATTACAGCTGCAGTGCAATTTTTTCGGCATAACCATGTGGCGGCAGGAATTATTACGACGGGATTTGAATCTGGATGGTATTTTGGGGGGATTTACGGGGCAGGAGAGGAGGCGAAATACTACAATGAACGGCTCTATGAAAAAAAAGCTTCGGCAGTGCTGAATCAACACAATCTTTTTCCGACGCTGATGATAAAATATGAATTTTAAAATCCTCTATTTTCTTGTTCCTTTGGCAATCTTCGGAAAATCTGGATTTTACGAGCCCTGGGGGAAAGATTCTTCCCTACAAAAACGAAAGCCGCAAGAAATGGGCAGCGATGGGATTGCGATCAAAATTGCAAATGCGATCATCCAATTCCACCAAGATGTTATTTCTCCTGTCGATGGGCCGAGGAGCCACTATCGCCCGACCTCTTCGCAGTATATGCGGCTTGCGATGCGGCGTTATGGATTTTTGAAGGGCTACATTATGGGATGCGATCGCCTGCTGAGAGAAAACGATGAAGATTGGGTGTATCGAAAAATCGA
>CAYOMT010000004.1:5190-32174 GCA_964405125.1 uncultured bacterium | reverse complement strand
TTAAAAGGGGGCGTCTTCCTATTTTTTCTATCCAATGCATGGCGAAAATCGTCATCAAAACATTGACAGTCCCAATCCCAAGAGTCGCAAGCAAGTTGGCAAAGTCGGTCCCCAACTGCATTTCTTTAAAAATAATCGGAGCGTAATAGATCACCACATTGATCCCGCTCACCTGTTGAAAGAAAAATAAGAGCATCCCGAGCATGACGCAAGGACGAAGGGGTTTTGAAAACAGCTCTTTCCAAACTTTTGTTTTTGTTTCTTGACGAAGAGAATCCAAGATGATCTTCAATTCTTTTTTCACCGGATTTGTCGGACAATCCCGGTCATATAATCGGCAAAGGGATAATTCCGCTTCCCGAAATTTTCCACGCGCGCACAGCCATCGGGGACTTTCCGGCAAGAAAAAAGCGCCTATAAATAACAGAGTGCTTGGAATGAGCCCCGTTGCAAACATCCATCTCCAAGGAATCAAATCCAAAGCAAAGACATTTAAGAGATACGAACAAAAAATCCCAATTGTAATCGCAAGCTGAAAATAAACAACCAACTTTCCTCGGATATCCGGAGGGGCGGCTTCCGCAATATACAAAGGACTTACCACCACGGACATCCCAATACTTATGCCTAAGAGAAAACGGGCGACGCAAAGAAGCTCGAAAGAAGTCGTAAAAATCAAAGTGAGAATCCCTGCAGAAAAAACAACCGGCACCAAAAAAAGAACAAGAACTCGGCCCGACCAATCGGCAAATCGACCCACTGCGCAAGCGGCCACAAGCGCCCCAAACGGCATGAGGCCCATCATGAAGCCTGTTTGCCGATCATTCATAGAAAAATCTACTTTGATTTGCTGCAATACTCCGGAAATAATCCCTTCGTCAAATCCAAATAAAAAACCTGTTAAGGCAGCGATAAGTGCAATCAGATAAACCATAATTTCTATTTCACATAAATTCAGGAATCCGTCAACAAAAAAAATGGCCCCTTCTCAAAAATACATGCGTGCGCTAGACTTCCGCTATGCTTAAATATATTTGTTTACTCTCCTGCATCGCCTCCCTTTTATTTTGCGGCGACCATGAGTTTTCTCAAAACTCCAGAAATCGCCATGAAAGCCTAGCAGAATATTTTAAACAGCACACAGAAGACACCATTCCTAAAAACTGGTGGAAAAGAGATTACGTTCTTGGGGACGCCGGTGGACGGCGCCATAAACTGGCCATAAAAGGGATTACAATCGATTCCTCTTTCGTGATAAACCTGCTCGACAATCCCGTCGGAGGGAAGCATCAAGGATTTGCATATGACGGATCCTATGGCCTTTCGATCAATATCGACTATACGAAGCATGGCCTGACCGGATTCAATATATTTAGTTCGATGTGCTGGCGCACCGGGACAAACCTTTCTAAAAAAATCGACAATCAGTTCACAGTGTCTCAAATTTGGGGATCCGAGATCGTCAGACTCTGCGAATTATACGCGCTAGAGACGCTGTTTGACAAACGATTCGTGATGAAGGCCGGCAGACTTTGCGCGGGGAATGATTTTTTATCCTCCCCTCTTTATTGGCAATACGTGAATAACGGATTCGACGGAAATCCTGTGTCGATCTTTTTCAATATCCCTTTCACTGCCTATCCGAATGCAACTTGGGGCGCCTATCTAGAAGGGAAGCCCTGGAAGCGACTTTCGGCTAAATTCGGCGTATACAATGCCAATAGCAAAATCCAGAAAAACAAATACCATGGGGTGAACTTTACCTTTGCAAGTACAAACGGGGTTGTCTGGATCACTGAATGGTGCGCTTTAATCAATCAAGAAAAAGAAGACCATGGAATGCCCGGCAACTACAAAATGGGATTTTATTATCTGACGGGAAGTCGAAATAAATTCTCAGGAGGATCGGAAAAAGGAGATCCCGGCCTTTATTTCCTCTTTGACCAGATGCTCTATCGGCAAGGAGAACCTGGATCAGATCAAGGCTTGACTTCTTTTGTATCGGTCATCTTGCAGCCCAAAAATCGGAATCTATTCCCCTTCTTCATCAATGGAGGCCTATTGTACAAAGGGCTCATTCCGGGAAGGCCTAAAGATACAGCCTCTTTTGGATTTATCTACGGGAAATACAGCTCTGATTTAGCGCATGCGGAAGAAAAAAACGGCCTGCATGGGCAAAGCGCAGAAGCGGTCCTCGAATTCAACTATTGGATCCAACTCAATCCTTGGTTCTATATTACGCCTGATGTCCAATACATCATCCGTCCCAAAGGAATGAATACGCCGAACGCCCTCGTCGTGGGAGCGCAAATCGGCATTAGCAATTGGTAATGGCAAACAAGAAAAAGCCAAGTCAAATGAAATTGTTACTGCAGAGGGCATCCTGAATTGTTTTGACAAGCCCTTCGCGAAGAGAAATTTTGGGAAACCATCCGAGTTCCTTTTTCATCTTGGCGGAATGGATTGCATACCGAAAGTCGTGTCCGGGACGATCTTCTACAAACTGAATCAAAGATCGATATTCTAAAGGGTCTTCTTTCATTTCTTCCGCAATCAGTTCCATCAGCAAATGAATGATCTCGAGATTCGAAAGCTCCGATCCTCCCCCAATATCATATGTCTCCCCCCTTCTTCCCTGATGAAGAATTTTCAATAAAGCCTCTATATGATCATCGACATAGAGCCAATCGCGGACATTTGCCCCTTTGCCATAAATTGGAAGAGGCTTTTTTTCTAAAATTCTCTCAATCATCAACGGGATTAATTTTTCCGGATATTGTCCGGGCCCATAATTATTGCTGCAATGGGATAGAGTCGTCGAAAGACCATATGTATGAGCAAAAGAGCGAACTAGATGATCCGATGCCGCCTTCGAGGCGGAATAAGGAGAATTAGGGCAATAAGGAGAATGTTCATCAAAAAAACCTTCTTTTCCCAAAGATCCATACACTTCATCTGTCGAAACATGGTGAAAATGGACTTTGGGAAATTTGCGCGCCGCCTCCAATAAAGACAAGGTACCGAGCACATTTGTTTCTACAAAAGGAAATGCGGAAGAAATGCTCCGGTCGACATGCGTTTCGGCCGCAAAATGAACGATTGCATGCACATCCCGACTCAACAAATCCTCTACAAGAGCTTGATTACAGATATTGCCCTTTACAAAATGGTATCTGGCATCTTCTAAAAATGGATGTAAATTTTCAGGGCGCGCTGCATAAGTGAGCAGGTCCAAATTAATGACTTTTCCGGAAAAGGAAGGGTTAGACAATACCTTTCGAATGAAAGCCGAGCCAATGAATCCACATCCGCCTGTCACAAGATAATTCATAAATTTTCCTGCATAAATGAGTGTAAAGCATCTTCCCACCTTCGGATCGGCTTGCCAAGCTTTTTCTCTATTTTTGAAGTATCAAAAACAGAATAGGCAGGTCGATTGCAAAGGAAGGGAAATGCAGAACTTTCCACAGGGACAAGCCTTTTTGCCGCAATCGGGATTCTCCTTTGCAAAACATGATCATACATCTGGCTGACAAACGAAAACTTTGTAGAAGAGCCCTGATTTGAAAAATGATACAGACCGGATGCATCTAACATCTGAACGATGGCCAAAGAAAAATCCTCGATAGAAGTGGGGCTATTGTACTGATCATTTGTCAGAAGGATTTCTTCTCTTTCTTGAAACATCTGAAAAATTCGGGCAATAAAATTCTTGCCTCCTTTGCCAAATAAAGAAGAGCTCCGAATCACGCAAGCCGAAGGCAAAGCGGCAAAAAGACGCCTCTCCCCTTCTAGCTTCGTCTCCCCATAATAATTCAAAGGGCCGACTGGATCTTCTTCGTGCAAAGGCCGAAATAGATTCCCCGGAAAAACATAATCGGTCGAAATGTGCAATACTTTGGCTTTGATTTCTCGCGCAATACATCCTAAATTTTCAGGGCCCAATGCATTGACTTCATAAGCCTCTTTGCGATGTTTTTCCGCTAAATCGACAAGAGAGTAGGCCGAGGTGTTGACAATGTGGGTGATCTCGGGATGTTTTTTTGCAAAGCGTCTTAAAGAATCTAAATTTGCAATATCTGCATCTTCGCGATAGCTCGGAATACACAAAGAAGGAATATGACGGCATAAAGCAGATCCGAGAAGTCCACCCGATCCAAGCACCCAAATTTTCATAAAATCTCGCGAAAAAAAGGGCTTATCTCATCTCTTTCAGACAAAATAGGATCTTGAATCGGCCAAGAAATCGCTAAAGAAGGATCGTTCCAGCGAATCGATCTTTCTGTCTTCGGGTTATATACACTGCTCACTTTATAATGGACGCGCGCCGTTTCGCTCAAAACGCAATACCCATGGGCAAATCCTACAGGGATATAGAGTTGCTGGTGCGTCTTGTCGTCTAACTCAACGCCAACCCATTTTCCAAAAGTGGGAGAATCTAAGCGAATGTCGACCGCTACATCCCAAATCTTTCCCTGAATGCAGGAAACGAGCTTGGCCTGCCCTGGAGAATCTTGATAATGGAGGCCCCGAATCGTCCCAAAGCGAGAAAAGGAAATATTATCCTGAACAAACAAAACAGAAATCCCCTCCTCTTGATAGAGAGGCTCTCTGTAGCCTTCAAAAAAAAAACCTCTATGATCGGAAAAAACTCGAGGCGTGATGAGCAAAACTTCAGGAAGAGAAAGAGCTACGATTTTCATAGCTCCTATTTTGACTTAGAAAAAAGGAAAACATCAAGTAGTTTTCAAAGCAACCACCGTTGCATGGCGGCCCGTCTCTTTATCTCTCCGATAAGAAAAATATTCTTTCGGGTGACAATATGTACAAACTTCGCTGATCTCAATATTTTTTTCCAAAATACCAAGTCCGATCAATTGCTTTCGAGTCATCGCCCAAAAATCAAAATAATTCGGCTTTACCTGAAAACTCCATAGCTCTTCAGGAAAATCCTGTTTATAATTTTTATACTCCGCATGATCGGGGCCAAGAGAAGGAGAAACGCAAACAATGACATTATGCGGCTGCGTTCCTATATCGCGATGCATCGCCTCAAAAAATCGGGCGTAAATATGCTGCGAGCTTCCCTTCCACCCTGCATGGGCAATTCCAATGGCTTCATGAACGGGATCATAAAAAATCGTTGCCTGGCAATCGGCGTGAGTGACAGCAAGACCTATATCTTTTTCTGTTGTAAATAGACCATCTGCTTGAGGCACTTTGTCTTTATTTTTGCTTGTGACGCGGTGGATATTGACGCCGTGATTTTGATTGGCAAAGATGATTTTTGGCACATTCACGGTTTTGCGCAATAATTCCCGATTGACCTTTACATGGTCCGGATGATCTCCCACATTTTCGCCTAAATTCAGCGACGTAAAATGTTTTTCGCTCGTCCCCCCTTCCCGCAAAAAAACTCCGTGGGCTACATGAGGGTAAGCTTCCAATAAATCAAATTCAATCCATTCCATTTTTGTTTTCCCAAATTCCATATCGACTCTCGATCTTTGAATTACGAGAGGTATTATAATACGATCTATCAAATTGGTAATTGAATGAACAGAAAAAAAATTAAGAAATCTGAGGTTCGAGATCTGATTTTTTCCCGGTCAGGGAATCAAATTGCTTTCCGAGCGCTTTTGTCGAAAGAATCCAAATGAGAACCACAATTAAAAAAATCGCAGCCACATAAAGAGTGCTTGCAGCAACTGTTGCAAAAAAGAGGAGCAGCCCTTGATGGATCACGGATCCCCCCGATTTACCTAAACGAGATCCTACGCCGTCAATCGCTGCTTTCCCCTTCAATTTCGACTCGCGGCTCAAAGGAATGAAAGACATTTCCTTCGTCGCATCAAAAAGGGTGTGCTTGCAAGCCCTCGTCATACAATTATGAACAGAGCCCAGCATCACGCTCAAAATCAGAGGCGTTGCCCCCAATATGGAAGAAAGTGTCGAAACACCCCAGTTATCGCAAAGAACAAAAACAAAAAATCCCATTCCCGTAATCAAGGTAATAATCGGCGTCACCAAAGCATTGGCCGTCCAAGAAAATCGGCGAATAAAATTCCCCGCAGACACAAAAATAGAAATCGCCGTCGCAATCACGCTCATCCAGGTCATGACAGACCCCATATACCGACTGTATTCCCTCGCTCCCGGATACATTTGTTGAATTTGATTTTTCCAAACCACTTCAATCAAATTAATACTTAAATTATACGCTAGAACAATTAGAGCAATATAAACTAGATACCTAGATCTAATTAAATAAGCAAAGTTCTTGCGGAGCGACATTTTTAATTTTTCTGTAGGAACTTCGTTTGGAAGAGAAGAATCTTTGGCAAGTTTCGGGAGATTTTTATTTAAATATCTGAAAATCAACATAGTAGCAATCCCGCATAGGATCACAGTGCAATTCAAAAAAAGGATCGACTGATCCCAAGTATTATTCCCGTAAGGAATCCAAGAGAAGAAGACATCTCGAGCGAGATAGACCGTCGTCTGTCCGGCCAAAATCCCTGCAATATTCGCGCCGATGCCCCAAAGAACGTAAAAGCGCCTCGCTTCATTAACTGAGGTGATTTCATTTGCAAATCCCCAGAATAAAACGCTCAATATCGCGGTTCCCCATAGTTCGGACATGACATAAAATAAAGTGAAGGTCCAGTTGCGGAAAATGGCAATAAATCCTTTCAATCCTTCGGGGAGAATTCCTTGTAGGTGGTCTGCAAAAGCGTGGGGGTGGAGGACTTCTCGAGCCGGATACAAGACGCATATAAAAAGGAGAAAAAAGGAGAGGAAAAGGCCCATCATGATGTAAAAGACTTTTTCTCTTGTGTATCGATTCACGAGGCGAGTGAATAATACCGTCAACAAAACAGAGCAGGGAAGAATCGCCCAAACCTTGATGAAGGGAATCACCTCGGCGCCGGAAGCTGTGACAACGATAGAGTCTTTATACGATCGCATCGCCCCGTAGCTAAAGGCAATCAAGCAATACATGAGAAGCAAGGAAACAAATTTTTTGAGTTCAAAGCGATGGATTGGCCAAAAAAAAGAACGCCATTTTCCAAAACCTGTACTTTCAATAGATTCCATATTCTACTTTTATGTTTGACTGCGCCTTAAATTTTGAGAACTGCCTCATCCAGATGAGCCCTGTGTCGTAGATAAAACAGGTTGTAGAGAAGATGTGTCGGGAATATCAATTTTCGTTTTTTCGGCAACGACTTCATCAAAGCGCTTACCCAGAGAAATTGTAGCCAGAACCCAAATCAATACGACAATGAAGAAAATGCCAGCGACATAAGGAGTGCTTGCAGCTACAGATGAAAATATAATCAAAAGACCTTGATGGATCACAGACCCGCCCGATTTTCCAATCCGAGAGCCCACTCCGTCAATGGCCGCCTTGCCTTTGAGCTTAGATTCGCTGCCCAAGGGGATAAAAGACATTTCTTTTGTCGCATCAAACAAAGTATATTTGCAAGCGCGCGTCGTGCAGTTATGTACTGAGCCAAGAGTCACGCTCAACATCAAAGGAGTCATGCCGGCAAATAGGGAACCGAAAGCAAAACTCGATCCATTGAAGAGAGCAAAAAAGAAAAATCCAAGTCCGGCTATCAGAGCAATCAATGGAGTGACAAGAGCGCTGGCTGTCCAAGATAAACGGCGGATCGCATTGCCCGTGATAAAAACAGAGGTGACCGTCGCAATGACCCCCATCCAAGTCATGACCTCGCCCATATAGACGTTATAGTCGTTTGGATTTGGATAGAGTTGCTGAATCTGATCCTTCCAGACAACTTCAACGAGGTTAATCCCCACATTATAGCAAAGAACAATCAAGGCGATGCAAATTAAATATTTGGATTTGGCAAGATACGCGAAGTTTTTGCGCATCGACATTTTAATTTTTTCAGCAGGATTTCCTCCGGACAAAAGAGCCTTTTCAGAAGGATGAATTACATGCTTATTGAGCCATCGGAAAATAGCCATCGTCATAAGGCCGGAGATGACAATTGCGCAGCAAAGGAAAAAGACCGATTGTTCCCAGGCATCTTTTCCGTAAGGAAGCCACGAGAAGAAAACTCCGCCGGAGAAAAAAATCGCAGCCTGACCTGCAAAAATGCCCGCAATGTTGGCGGCAATGCTCCATAAAATGTAGAACCTGCGCGCTTCGCCGACCTTTGTCACCTCATTGGCAAAGCCCCAAAATAGGACAGACATGATGGCCGTGCTCCAGAGTTCGCTCATCACGTAAAATAAAGTGAAGGTCCAATTGCGGAAAATGGCCACAAAGCCTTTAAAACCTTCGGGAAGCGCGGCCTGTATTTTGTCTGCAAAAGCATGCGGATGAAGGAATTCTTGCGCGGGGAAAAGAACAAAAGCGAAAAGGGTGAAAAAGGCGAGAAAAAGGCCTAACATAATGTAGAAAACCTTTTCTCGGGAAAATCGGTTCGCAAGCCGTGTAAATAAAAAAGTGAGCAATAAAGCGCTCGGAAGGATCGCCCAAACCTTAATGAAGGGAATTGCCTCCGCTCCCGAAGCGGTTACGACCATCGAATCTTTATACGCTCGAAGTGCATTGTAGTTAAATGAGATAAGGAAATAAATGAAGAACATGGGAAGAAATTTTTTCAATTCCCAGCTATGAATCGGCCAAAAGAAAGAGCGCCATCCTCTGAACTCTGCCGTAGATTCCACCTGCATAAGCCGCCCTAAAAAAGTCCCCGAAAGCACCTATTGATAAAAGTACTTTCTTTGTGCCCCCAGCATGACATATTCCCCTATTTTAATCACAGAAAAAGAGGAATCAAAATTTATTTAACAACCTGAGTTTTGAATTTGATTTCCTGGAAGTTATCACAGATTGCCCATTAAAATTCAGGTTGACAATGCGTCGATTCCCGGTAAATGGCCATATTCAAGAAATTCCAATGAAGCCCCACCCCCTGTCGATAGATGGGCAAACTGATTTCCGAGGCCCATTTGCTGGATCGCCGCCACAGAATCTCCCCCGCCAATTGTCACATGGGCATGCGATTTAGCCAGAACTTCAGCAATGGAACGGGTCCCTTTGGCAAACGAGGGCATTTCAAAAACGCCTAGAGGTCCGTTCCAAAAAACAGTGGCCGCCTTCTTGAGAGAGGCAGGCCAATCCTGTAAAGTCTTGGGGCCGATATCCATCCCTCTCCAGGGAGAAAGAAAACCTTCTTTGACAGAAACAATTTTTTTATTGGATTCTTCCGAAAACGCGTCGGCCACCACGAGATCCACCGGCAAGTAAAGGTTTTTTGCCTTGGAAAGAATTTCTTTAGCCGTCTTTATTTCAGAGTCCTCGACAAGAGAGTCCCCCACGCGTAGTCCCTGCGCTTTTAGAAAAGTAAAGGCCATAGCGCCCCCGATATACAAAGCATCGACCCGATCCAATAAATGATGGATGACGCCTGCTTTTGTCGAAATTTTGGCCCCTCCAATTATCGCATGAAAAGGGCGGGGAGGATTGCCCAGAAGAAACATCAAATGTTTGATTTCGTCTTCCATGAGAAAGCCGGCTGCAGCCTGACCTGGAAAATATTTCGCAATCAGAGCTGTCGACGCATGCGCCCGGTGAGCTGAACCAAATGCATCATTCACATATACATCCCCAAGACGGGATAAAGAAGAAACAAATCCCAAATCTTTTTCCGGATACTCCTCTCCTTCGTGGAATCGGAGATTTTCAAGCATGAGCACCTGCCCTGCTTTCATCGAAGCTGCCATTTTTTCAACAACAGGACCCACGCAGTCGGGCGCCATGAGAACGGGAATGCCTAGATATTCAGATAATCTTTTGGCGCAAGGGGCTAAAGTGAGCTTTGGATCGACACCCTCGGGACGGCCCAAATGACTCATCAACACAAGAGAGGCTCCCGATTTCAGAATATATTGAATGCTTGGCAAGGAAGCCCGGATGCGGGAATCATCCGTAATATGTCCTTCCTTATCTAAGGGCACGTTAAAATCTACGCGCAATAAAACCCTTTTGCCTTTTAATTCTAACTCTCTCAACCCAATCATATACCTCTCTTTTTATAAATTAGAGAAGGGATTTGCAGACATCCCAAATCCTCCTCCTTTTTTCCGATTTTTTATTTCGGAGCGAATCGAGTACAAAAGATCCTGATCAAAATCTTTTTTTTCGGCCCAGTACAGATATTCAATCGGAATTTCCTCAAACTTACGCCCTTTATGCTTGCCCAAAGGCATTGTTCTCAGGCGGATGGGCTTTTGCAGGCGATCCATCCAAGCATCTACAGTCTCATATGTTTTAGATAATTGCTTAAACACCTCAATATTTACAATCACATCGCTCATGGCGCGATGCGCTCCTTCCGGCTCTATATTGAAATGCTGTCTCAGTTGCTGCAAAGAATTGATCGGGCTTTCTCCGTAAAGCCGCGCCATGCGCAGAGTGTCGAAATAGGGCTGTTTTTCAATTTGCGTCGGAATTTGGTGCCGCTTTGCCTCTGCTGCAATGAGAGAAATATCAAAGCCAATTCCGTGGCCGACTAGAATATGCCCTTCTATCCTCTTCAGAAGATCGGGAAGAATTTCGGCAATTTTTGGTTTTCCCTGAATCATTTCTTGGGAAATTTTATGAATTTCTTGCGAGGTTTCCGGAATGGGGCGTTCAGGGTCCACAAGGGATTCAAAAGAATTGAGAATCTGATCGAAAGTAAAGCTTGCCACCGCAATTTCTATAATCCGATCCTGTACAGGATCCAAACCTGTCGATTCACAGTCTAAACAAACAAATACTTCCTTTTTCATCGATCTCATAATCCCTCTTGTGATTCAAAAATCGACCTTTCAGAAAGACGAAAGGTCAATTTTAAAATCACAAGAAAACGAAACCTTCCTCCCCTGAGGATCCGGAAAAAAAGAAAGACGGATTGCCTTTTTTGGCAAAAGAGATTCTATTCTCTCGGGCCACTCAATGGCACATAAACCGCCCGCATCGAAATACTCTTCAAATCCCAGGCCTAGAAAATCATCTGCTCCCTTCATCCGATACAAATCAAAATGAAAAAGGGCCATGTTCCCAACGTAATGCTGAAAATAGACAAAAGTCGGGCTCTGAATGGGATCATGAATTCCCAATCCTTCGGCAAGACCTTTCACAAAAGTCGTCTTGCCCGACCCCAAATCGCCAAACAAAGCAAGAACCGAACCCGGCGGCAATCGGGAAGCCAAAAACCTCCCCAATTCCACGGTTTTTTCTTCAGAAGAAAGAAAAATTATTCGGTCTCTACCCATTTCTCTAAATAGGGCTTAAATTCGACATGCTCGGAAAGAGCCTCGACGAATTCAGAAATTTTCTCTTCGGAAAGATGCTTTTGGATAAAAGAGAGAAACTTTTCTTCAATTTCGTAACGGTTTTGATTCTGCACCTCGAACAAGGTCAGAGGCTTCACGTGATTTTTCTTGAAAGAATCAACGACGGCAGATTTGCTATTGAAAAGCTTTCCCGTCACAGCGGAGGAGTATACAACTTTTTTCACAGAGGCTTTGCGAGCGCTAATATAATTTTTGATCACTTCCGGGTCTTCCGACACGAAAAAACGCTTCGCAGGCAAACCGCCGACGCGCTCTTTATTCTCGGGGCACTTCGCCACCCAATCATAGATCGCATCTTGGGGGTTCGGATGGGTATTATCCCCGAATACCTTTCCTGTGAAAGGGCAAATATAAATTTTCTTTGTCTCTTCATTGACGCTTTGCTGGCCAAACTGAATCGTAATTTCAGTTTCCCTCCAAAGCTTCCCCTCGGCTTCTAAGCTGCGAACCAAATCATCGACGCTTTGAAAAATCATCTTATCCCGAGGAAAAAGAACGGGTTTCAACTTATATTTTTCCTGCACAAAATGAAGATAGATCATCACCAAATCTGCGGTGCGGTTTTTTTTCAAAAATTTGAGAAGCTCTTCTTTCTGATCAGAAGAAATCGTGAGGGTTGTTGTCATAAAATCTCTGTTTTAAGAGTGACAAGATACAGGAAAAACAAATTATACTCAAGACCCTTGCGAGGGCAAACGTTTTTTCTAGGCAAAAAAAAACTTCATAAGACAAATTTCTTCACTTCTTGTATGATACCAATCACAGTAAATATATTCATATTTCAGCGCGTCAAAGCGCCTAATTTTCACGATCGTAAGCACCTTTGTATTTTTCTAATACTAAGGTGCTTACGATCGTAAAAATTAGGCAGCTTTCACGCAGCTCAAATATGAATCTATTTACTGTGCTTGGTATAACAGAACCATTACATATACAGGTGTTTTATGGATGTCGCCCCTCCGCAACGAGAATCGATCTTTTCTTCTGCAACGAGAGTGTTTTTCAAAATGTTTTTTGGCCTGCTCGGCTTATTCATCGCGATGCTGGTCTTTGCATTTATCTACTCCTCTTTTTCCCCCTCCCCTCTTTTAGAAAATAAGACAACTCTTTCTCTAGTTCCCGATGCTGAAGGGAAAAGAGAATTGCTTCCCATGACCGATCCCGTCATTTTACAAATCAACATCCACGGCATCATCGGGGATCCGCAAAAAGTGAATGCAGAGCTCATGCAAAATGTCCTCCTCGATTCCAGATCCGGATTTCTCGCAAATAACCGAGTGAAAGGAATTTTACTCCATTTCAATACACCGGGAGGCACCGTCGTAGATTCCGACGACATCTATAGGATGCTAAATGAATACAAAGAACAATACAAAATCCCAATTTACGGATATGTCGACGGCCTCTGCGCTTCGGGCGGCATGTATATCGCCTCCTCAGCCGATAAAATGTTCGCAGGCCCGGCAAGTATCATCGGCTCTGTTGGAGTTGTCATCGGTCCTTTTTTCAACATCTATGACTTCATGGGAAAAGTCGGCCTAAAGGCCCGCACCATTACAGCGGGGATCGACAAAGACGAATTCAACCCGACAAAGCTCTGGAAAGAAGGAGAAGGAACCTCGATTCAAACCATCACCGAATTTATGTACCGCAGATTTGTCGATGTCGTCACAACAGCCCGCCCGCAACTCGACAAGACAAAGCTCATTCAAGAATATGGCGCCCATGTATTTGATTGCGTAACTGCCGAAAAATTAGGCTATGTCGATCACGCCATGACCTCCCGCG
Source organism: uncultured bacterium (assembly GCA_964405125.1). Classification (GTDB taxonomy): domain Bacteria; phylum Chlamydiota; class Chlamydiia; order Chlamydiales; family SM23-39; genus DAIDHZ01. Next base: position 19,004 of record CAYOMT010000004.1, on the reverse strand, counting down.
ATATGGCGCTAAAAGAGCTTCTCATCGCCGCAAATATTGAATCCGGACACCACTACCAGGTCGTCAGTTTGACGCCTAAAAATCCGTGGCTCTCCGAAATTGTTTCCGGAAAATCCCCTTTATTTTCAGGGAAAATCGAACACACATTCGATTCCATCCCGCGCCATATTCGGGAACAACCTTGTTATTTATATCGCTATGAATAAACTGTATATCATTGATGCAGTAAATTACTTATTTAGGTCCTATTATGCGATTGGCCCCATGACAAACACATCGGGCCAATCGACAAGCGCGCTATATGGATTCATCCGATCCATTCAAAAACTCATCAAGACCGCCCATCCCGACCACCTCGTTTGCGTATTTGACGGTCCCGACAATAAAAAATCGCGCCAAAAGGTCTATCCGGAATATAAAGGGCATCGAAAAGAGGCTCCGGAAGATCTATTCCCTCAATTTGAGTGGGCGCATGAATATTGCAAAATGGCCGGAATTCCGATTCTTTGCATGGAAGGAGTGGAAGCCGATGATGTCATGGCTACGATTGCCATTTGGTCGGCAGAAAAAGGGGCCAAAGCCTATCTTTGCACAACCGATAAAGATTTAGCCCAATTAGTGAACGAAAATATTCTTCTTCTCCACCCGCATAAAGATTACATGGAGATCAATACATCGAAGGTCGAAGAAATTTATGGAGTAAGACCCGATCAGATCCTCGATTATCTTTCGATCACAGGAGATGCTTCGGACAACATTCCCGGAATTCCCGGTTTCGGCCCGAAAACAGCCGCCGCCCTTCTCAAGGAATTCGGCTCCTTGAAAAACATTCTTTCCCAAATAGACAAAGTAAAGGGAGAAAAAAAACAAGAAACCCTCCGGACTCACAAGGACATGGCTCTTCTCAGCCAAACTCTTGTCGCGCTGCAAACAGATTTAGACATTCCTCAGACGCCCGATTTCTATAAGATAAAAAAACAAGATCAAGACAAGCTCGCAAAGTTCTATCATCAAATGAAATTCAATTCCCTTCTTCGCGATCTGGAAGAGACAAAGGAGATCTCTTCGCCAAGCGCCGAAAAAACGACCCATTACCATCTCGTCGAGTCGAAACAAGAACTCGAGGCTCTTTTAAAGCGCTTATCGAATGAAAAAGAAGTTGGCATAGATACAGAAACAACGGACATCAAACCCACTTTAGCAGATCTCGTGGGCATTGGATTTTCTATAAAGCCAAAAGAAGCTTGGTATGTCCCCTGCAACGGGAATCTTCCCAAAGAAGAGGTCATCGCGGCTCTTTCCCTCTTTTTTTCCTCTGCAACCTGTTCTTTTTTTGGACACAACATCAAATACGACTGGCATGTTCTTGCCAATTTGAGTCTTCCACTCAATCGCATTTGCTTTGACACCATGATCGCCTCTTATCTTCTCAATCCGCAACTGCGCCGCCACAATCTCGACGATTTGTGTTTAGAAAAATTCAAGCACGCCAAAATTCCGATAGAGACCTTGATCGGGAAAGGGAAAAATCAGATCTCGATGCAAGAAGCGCCGATTGCTCTTGTGCAAGAGTATTGCTGCGAGGACATCGATTACACAGAGCAGCTCAAAGAACTATTTCAAAAAGAGCTCAAAGAGAGAAATCTCGAACCTATTTTACGAGACATCGAACTCCCCTTGCTCCCTGTTTTAGCCAAAATGGAAAGAAGAGGAATTTATCTCGACACAGACCGTCTCAAAGAAATTGGGAAAACGCTCACTCATGAACTCGATCGGATAAAGGGAAAAATCTTTACTGAAGTAGGTCAAGAGTTCAACTTAAATTCCCCCAAACAATTGAGCCATATTCTCTTTGAAGAGCTGGGTCTCAAAAAACCAGCCAGGGAAAAAACAGCCTTTTCTACAGGCGCTGACGTTCTCGAAGGCCTCGCGATAGAAAATCCGATCGCAAAAGACATTTTAAGCTACCGAAGCTTAGAAAAACTGAGAGCCACCTACGTAGAATCTCTCCCCCTTTCCGTAAATCCAAAAACAGGAAGGATCCACTGCAACTTCAATCAATCGGTCGCTGCGACAGGAAGGCTTTCTTCCCAAGATCCAAACCTTCAAAACATCCCTACGCGAACAAAGGAAGGCAGCTCGATTCGATCTTGCTTCAAACCCGAAAAGAAAGGATGGAGTTTTATCGGGGGCGATTATTCTCAAATCGAACTCCGGCTCCTGGCCCATTTTAGCGAAGACCCGGAACTCATCAAAGCCTTTCGGGCCAAAGAAGATATCCACGAACATACCGCCTCCCGTATTTTCAATCTCCCGATTACGATGATCACCCCGGAAATGCGGATGGCCGCCAAAACGGTCAATTTCGGAATTCTCTATGGACAAGGTCCTTTCGGCCTTTCGCAGCAACTGCACATTTCCTTCAAAGAAGCCTCCGAATTCATCAAAACATATTTCGAAAGATACCCGGCCATCCTCGGATTTCTCGAAAACTGCAAAGCAAGCGCTCGAAAAACAGGGTTTTCCACGACTTTGACAGGAAGACAAAGGCCGATCCCTGAATTAGACAACAAAAACCCGGCCGTAAGATCTGCTGCAGAACGTCTTGCCGTCAATACGCCTCTGCAGGGAACCGCCGCAGACCTCATTAAACTCGCGATGATTGCCATCGACGAGGAAATTCAAAGAAAAAATTTGCAAGGAAAAATGATCCTGCAAATTCACGACGAGCTCATTTTTGAAATCCCCGATGAAGAAATCCCTATTTTTAAAGAACTCATCAAGGCAAAAATGGAGCATGTTTTCAAATTAAAAGTGCCGATTGTCGTACATATCGCTGTTGGCAAAAATTGGGCAGAATGTTAGATTTGAAGAAAATTGCTATCACAGGTGGGATCGCAAGCGGAAAAAGTTCCGTTTGCCAGTTCTTTAAAGAGCTGGGAGCCTATGTCGTCAACGCCGATGCGATTGTCCATAAGCTCTTAACTCCCGATACCGATCTCGGAAAACAAGTCATCCATTTACTTGGGATTCCAGTTCCTTTAGATGGGAGTCTTTTCCGAAAAAGCATTGCAGAAAAAGTATTTAAGGATCCGAATCTACTTACAAAAATCGAACAAATAATTCATCCGGAAGTGCTCAAAAAAATAGAAGAGCTCTACCTTCAAGCTGTGAAAAAAGGGACATATACCTGTTTCGTCGTTGAAATCCCTCTCCTTTTTGAAATCCGGAACGAAGAATTTTACGATCTAGTGATTGCGGTTCTTACAGACGAGGGGCTCGCGCGCAGGCGATTTGAACAATCGGGCTTCTCAGTCCAAGACTATGAAAAGAGAATGGAAAGACAAATGGATCCTTTGAAAAAGGCCGACCTCTCCGATTGGACAATCATGAATAATGGATCTCTTGAACATCTTAAGAATCAAGTAACTAAAATTAACCAAACATTACAAAAACACTAGGAAATATGAATCAAGATCAACAAACCGATATGCAACAAAAAGGAACTACCCCTCCCCCCGATTTTGAAGCCGTCACAAAAATTGCAGATCTCCAAAGAATGAACATCGATCAACTGCAAGCTTACGCTAGAAATATCGGTCTTCGCCATACCGGTTCTTTGACTAAATCAGGTGTTGTTTTTGAAATTGTAAAAACCATCTCGGAGCGCCCCAATGAAGTGCTCTATGGAGAAGGGGTTTTAGAAGTTCTTCCCGACGGATTCGGCTTTCTCCGCTCTCCCAACTACAATTTTCTTCCCTCTGCGGAAGACATCTACGTGTCGCCGGCTCAAATCCGAAGATTCGACCTGCGTCGAGGAGACACTCTATTTGGATCCATCCGCGCTCCCAAGGAAAAAGAAAAATATTTTGCCCTTTTAAAAGTCGATCGGATCAACGGAAAAACTTTTGAAGAAACAAGGGATCGCCTTCTTTTTGAAAACCTCACCCCCCTCTATCCGAGCAAACGGCTCGTCATGGAAACTTCGAGAGAAAAACTATCCACTCGAGTCATCGATCTCGCAGCTCCCATTGGAAAAGGGCAAAGAGCTTTAATCGTCGCTCCTCCAAAGTCGGGAAAGACAATTTTGATGCAGAATATCGCCAACGCGATCGAGACAAATAATCCCGAAGTCATCCTCATGGTTCTTTTGATCGACGAGCGTCCTGAAGAGGTCACCGACATGATCCGCACCGTCAAAGGGGAAGTCATCGCATCCACATTTGACGAACCGCCCGAAAGACACGTTCAAATCTCCGATATGGCGATCGACAAAGCGCGCAGGCTCGTCGAGTGCGGCTATGACGTTGTGATTCTTCTCGACAATCTCACGCGCCTTGCAAGAGCTTACAACACCGTACAGCCCCATTCAGGAAAAATCCTAAGCGGCGGGGTCGACGCAAATGCGCTGCATAAGCCGAAGAGATTCTTTGGAGCCGCCCGCAATGTCGAACAAGGAGGCTCATTAACCATTATTGCCACAGCTCTTATCGATACAGGCTCTCGCATGGACGAGGTCATTTTCGAAGAATTCAAAGGAACGGGCAATATGGAATTGGTTCTCGATCGAAGACTTGCCGATAGACGTATATGGCCGGCCATCGATCTCATCAAGAGCGGAACGCGCAAAGAAGAGCTCCTCTATCATCCAGGAGAATTAGAGAAAATCTACCTCTTGCGCCAAGGAATTGCCGACTTAACACCTGTCGACGCAATGAATCTTTTAACTGCGAGACTGAAGAAAACTGCCACCAATGCAGAATTCCTCCTCTCGATGAAAGATTAATCGTGAGTTGCAAGAAAAATCCCTTTCCGATAAAAGGATAGTGAGGTGGTATGCGGCCGATTTTACTCTTACTCGTCCTTTGTGCTTTGGGTTCGGGAGCCTATATATCGTGGAACCGAGCCCCTCACTTCCGTTCTAAAGTCGAAGAACTCTTAAATGGAGCGACTTTTCAAACTCTCGAAGTTCGCTACAGCGCGGAAAGCATCATGGAAGCCCACCGCAAAGAGCTTCTCAAAGACAGTGATCACGTCTTTCTCGAGCCAACGCTCAAGTTTATTCCCTATCTCCTTATGGATGTGAAGTATACGCGCAACCAAGACAAAACGGGAGAAGGGATCATTCTTTGGGGGCTTGTCGATGGAGAAATGGTCATCAATACGAGCACATGGGAAAAAACCCATGGATTTACCGACTGCATTACGTCGAATGCCACAAGACAAGAGTTTAAAATCATCAATGCCCTTGCCTCCCGCGGAGGGACGTGGGATCGGGAAGGGCTGTCGAAATTTTTAAATTTGGAAAATAACATTTTAGATACATGGGTCGATAGCTGCCGCAAGAAAAGTCTGATTGTTCAAACGGGCAATTCATACCGGCTCCATCTGCAGAATCCCAAACTCCAAGTCATCCCGGAAACAAAACTCGAGCATTGGCTTGTCACAAAACCAACCAAACACGCTCTACGGATAAAAAAACGGTACCGCCCCGCGCAAATTGAAGTGACTGCGCGCGCCGCATTCGGAGGCGATTTCGCCATTCGCAAAACATCGGAAATTTTTCTTCCCATTTATAGCATTGTTGTTCAAAATCCTGACGGATCTTTGATGACTACTTACTGGAATGCATTGAATGGAAAGCGATTTGTCCCCCCCTACGATTTCGAATAAAATCCTCATTATTCTCCTCAATTGGAACGGCAAAAAAGACACTCTTGAATGCCTAAAATCCCTAGACAAAGTGACATATCCCCATTTTACAACCATTGTCGTCGACAACGGTTCTTTGGATGATTCGGTTGCATCCATCCGGGCCGAGTTCCCGCACATTCCCCTATTTGAAACAAAAGAAAATCTAGGATTTGCAGGGGGAAATAATGTGGGAATTGAGTGGGGTCTAAAAAAAGATTTTAACTGGATTCTTCTTCTGAATAACGACACCATCGTCGATCCCTATTTTCTCCATGCTTTTATGGAAAGCGCAAAACAAGAGCCCAAAGCTAAAATTTTGGGGGCCAAAATCTATCGCTACGGAGATCCAAAAAGAATCGATCATCTCGGAGGAAAATGGAGTCCAAAAATAGCTGAATTTGAGTCTCTTTCTTTTGGATGTCTCGAAGATGGAGAATCTTTTGAGAAAATGGAGATTGTCGATTACGTGTGCGGGGCGGCCCTTTTAATGCATCGATCTGTTCCCGAAACAATCGGACTTTTAGAACCCCGCTATTTTCTATTCTGGGAAGAAACAGATTTTTGCTGTAGAGCCAAACGGCTTGGATTTGAAATATGGACCGCTCCAAAAGCCAAAATCTGGCATAAAGTCTCCTCTTCCTTCACGGGCGGAAAACCGCAAATGCACTATTTTTGGTGGCGCAGCCGCTTGCTTTGGATCGAAAGAAATTGTCTTCCCTCTGAAAAAAAACACCTCTACAAAACAGTCATTCTCCCCGATCTTTGGAAAATGCTGCGCCACTACCTTCTCCGCTCGATACAAAATAAACTCTTCTTAAAAAAAACAAATCCAGACTCTATACAAAAGGCCCGAAGAAATAAGGCGGGACTTCTAGGCGCTCTTCATTATTTCCTCGGAAAATGGGGATATAGTCCCTCCAATATATAGAAAAAATAATTTTAATTGATCATCCCCCCAGTTCCACCTAGAAATATTTTTACCCCTTAGGGTATATATTTTTTCATATAACTGATAAATAATATGAAAAAATGCCTCCTTCTCTCTTTTACCCTGATGACGACAACTCTCTTGCCAGAGAGCAAAACTTGGAATGCCTCCATCCCTGGAAACGCCTGGAATCATTCAGATCATTGGTCTCCAAACGGAATTCCCGGAATCCACGATGTTGCGCTATTTAACGAAATTGCTCTCATCCCGAGAGATGAATTCATGGTGGCCCTCATCGCGCCGGCCTCGGTCGGATCGATTGCATTCAATAATCCGAATGCACTCACCGGATATTCGATTTTTGGAATGCATCCCTTAAAACTCGACACGCCATCTTCCAATACTTCCATCCTCATTGATCCAAAAAATCAAAGCCCCCATTTCATCAACACACCCCTTCTCCTAGGAAAAGATCTCGATCTTTTGAATCAAAGCTTTGCAAAAATAACCTTCCTTCGCAGTCTCGAGGGCCAAGACAAAAATATCGCAATTTACGGATCGGGAGAAATTGAATTCGCAGGACCCGACCACAATACTTTTTCAGGAACGACAACCATTCGGGGAGGCAAACTGCTGCTCAATAAAAATCCTGGCATCGCAAGCATGTCGGGCCATCTCACCATCGATTCCGGCTCTGTACAATACGTGAATGAAAGGCAGCTTCTTCCGAGCGCAACAGTCTCTTTGAAAGGATCTATGGGCAATGCAACCCTAGACATGGGATCTTTTCAAGATTCGATCGACCAGTTAATTCTTTTGCCCTCTTCATTTCAGAATAAAGTCTCTCTTAAGCAATCGGGAAAGCTCTCGATTCTAGGAGATCAGCCAAATGCCCTGTCTTTATCCGACCATTCTCTCATCGAAGGCTCGGGCACCCTCATTCTCTCCGGGAAAAATACAGGCATCGCATATCGAGGCTCTTCAAAAGATGCACAAATTCAAACCGACATCCATCTCGGAGGCCTCACGCGGCAAGTCCACACGGACGCAAACAAAACAGGCCCCTCTCTGATTTTGAGCGGAGCGATTTCAAATGGATCTCTTCGCAAAACAGGGCCTGGGAGGCTCTTATTAACGGGAAACAACACCTATGCAAAAACATATATCGACGAAGGAAGTTTGCAGGGAACAACCCAAAGTTTACCCGGCGATATTCAAAACGACAGCGCTCTTGTTTTTGCCCAAGATTTTCATGGGACCTTCTCTTCCTCGATTTCTGGAAAAGGTTCCTTGTCCAAAGAGGGAAATGGGACAGTCACTCTCTCAGGAAATAACACATTTACAGGAGGCATCTTGATTTCCGAAGGGACTTTGGAAGGAACCACCCTTTCCTTGCCAGGACCCATCCAAAATCAGGGAGCGCTCTCGTTCAATCAAAATTTCGATGGAACCTTTTCAAAGGCGATCAAAGGGCCGGGATCCTTTCACAAATCAGGGACAGGAACCATTCTTCTCACCGGAGAAAACATCTTGGATGGGTGCATCGTCGTTTCCGAAGGGACTTTGATTGGCAATGCAGAAAATCTGCAAGGCGCTCTTCTAAACTATGCATCTGTTGTATTGAATCAGGAAGAAGACGGAACTTATCTCGCCGCCATCAGCGGAAATGGGACCTTGATAAAAAAAGGGAAGGGAACCCTTTGCTTGCCTCAAAAAAACACCCACCAAGGGGTCGTTATTTTGGATGAAGGGGCAATTGAAATCAGCCACAACGAATCTCTCGGCTCTTCTTCTCTCAAAATGAAAGAAGGGACCCTTTTGACTTTAAGGCCCGATGTGGAAGCGCCAAACGACATCCATTGCGCGGGAAAAATCTCTTATATCAACGTTCCGAGTGGAGAGTCCGATTTGCTCGGACATCTAACGGGAGGAACGTATGTTAAAAAAGGGGATGGGATATTGCATTTTGAGGGAACGGGCGATCTCACAGGAATTACCGTAGAACGAGGATCTTTAGAGCTCGGCGGAAATCTTGCCGCCTCAAAATCAGTCGTCATTCAACCTGAAACTGCTTTTTTTGGAACGGGGACATTGCAGGGAGATCTCGAGTTGCAAGGGACTTTAACTGTTGGAAAAGTCATTCCGGAATATACGAATCCGGACAATGAACAAATTGTTCAGCATTTTGCATTCGATACATTGTATGACGAACAAACGCCCTTATCAAAAGATCTCTATCTAGCGGGCGATTTTTCTCAGCAAACAGTCAATCAAAAATTACATATCGATGGAAATGTTTCTCTGTCTCCCGATGCAAAAATTGTCATCAAGTTCAATCCAAATTTACTCAATACAATGGATGTCCAAGGGACGCTTACTTTAGATTCTCCGACGCTTGAATTGGTCCCTTATGAGGGATTTTATCAATTGGAGCAAAATTATAAAATCATCCAAGCAGAATCTGTAGAAGGGCAATTTGGAAACGTGGTGAATACATTTTCGATGCTCCAGCCTTCTTTATCCTATAGCGTTGAAGAAGGGAGCTCCTCGATTTTATTCAATCTGTCGATCCGCCGTTTTTCAGATCTATTTCAAACGGGCAATTCGAACCAAGTTGCGGCATATCTCGATTCTCTGGCAGACCACCCCTGCCAAAATTCTCTCATTGTGATCGAAACGCTCATCAACACCCCGTCTGCGCAAGAAGTGGAGCATGCCCTTTCGCAGATGCATCCTTCGATGCTCACTTCCCTTGCAGTTGTCCAAGAAAACGATCTTTTCTATCTGCGCAATGCAATCTATACAAGATTGCAGGCAGAGCAAGCGACATGCCGCAACATGAAACCGCGCGCTTCTTCAAGACCCTTTGTTTCTCAAATCGACCAAGAAGAAATCGTGTTTGATTACGCGCCTTCCCCAAAACATTCCGTTCGTCTTTGGGGCGCTTTTATGGGAGGATATACAAATCAACAAAACCAAAGCGGAGAGCCGGGATATTTTGCAAAATCTCCAGGCGCTATTCTTTGCGCGGATACCACAATCGGAGAAAAAGGGGTTTTTGGAGGAGGCGTCGGCTATATCTATACAGCGCAAGATTGGAAAAAAAATAGAGGCCATGCAAGATTGCAAAATATTTATGCATCTCTCTACAGCCAATACGCGGGCAATTCCGGATATATTGCAGCGAATCTCTCCGGCGGATACAGCCTATACTCTCTCGATCGCCATATTTCTTTCGGACCGCGCCGCATCATTGAAGCCAATGCGCAAAGCAATACGCAAGGATTTCAAGGCGCGTTTGATCTCAAAATGGGACTCACCTATCCATTCAATAGCCATGCTCTTTCTCCCTTTGTGGGAGTCGATTACATGGTTATACATCTTTGCGAATGCGAAGAAAGCGGAGCCAGAAGCCTCAATCTAAAACTCAAACCGCATACGGCAGATCTTCTGACGACAGAAGGGGGCTTCGAATGGTTTGTCTGCCAAAGAAAGGAGAGAACGTTCATGAAAGCATTTATCCGTTTGAGCGCAATCTTAGAAAGCCGATTTTTTGGGGCGACGGAAGACGCCTCTTTTGTTTGCGGGGGTTCTCTCAACGTAAAAGGGCTCTACCCTTCTCGCGTTTTAGCCGGAGTGGGAGCTGGGATTAGCGCTGCATTCAACCAAAATACACTTTCCTTTGTCTATCAGGCAAAAACACAGTGGCAATTCACAGACCAATCGCTTTCAATCGATTATCTCTGGAAATTTTAGAACTTGCAAAACCCCGAATGGGGTTTTGCAAGAAATAGGAGAGAGATCACATTTAAATTTTCTTAAAAGCCCCAGAGAAATAATTCATGTGGGCCGCAATAAAAATACCTCCGGCTACAGCTGCAAAACTAGCTGTCAAAGGAAGTACTTTGTGACTAAATAGAGATTTCACTCTTGAAATCACAGTGACAGGACCTGAAATCTGTTCTTTTTCTCCCTTAGAACAAGGAAGCAAAGATTTAGACTCAAAAACTTTGTGGGACTCTCTCGCACTGTAATTTCTGGTCATTGCCTGAACAATTCCTCTTGTTCCCATCACGATACAAGACAAGCTAATTGCAGCAAACGCCACTTTCGCAGCAGTGACCATCTGAATTTGACTCATTCCACTCACTTGCTGAGAAGCTGAGCCCGCAATACGAGCACCGAACTTAGGTGTTCCTAAAGAATCCCAGGCATTCCCGAGCATTCCGAATACATTGTCTAACATTTCCATCATATACCTTCTGGTTTAAAAAATTTTTTATTATATAGATATCATAAATTTTTTGTCAAAAAAATATTTAGAAATCATCTCACTCAACCCTTTCCTCGGAAGGAAGATATCCGAGCGAACGCTCCAGAGGAACGCCGACAACAGCCCACGACTCCGGAAGAATCTCTACATCTTGCGCGGGCTGTACATCCTGCCCGAATTCTACAGCGCGATGGGGAAGAACCCTCTCTTCACTCCCCTTTACAGGGGCCATTTTTTTAATAAAAATCCCTCGAGAGCTTTCCGACGCTCCCCCTGAATCGGATGAACCGCGGCTCACCGAAGAATCGCCGCTTCTTTTTTTGAGAGCCCACCAAGACAAGCCGGCGACAACCATCCCACCTAATATAAATGCAGCAAACACTTCTGTCTTTCCCGCTCCGGCAAACTTCTTTTCCCTGGGAGGCTCGTAAGGACAAAACCTGCGCAAACCAACCTTTTCAACCATAAATTCCCTCCTTAGTAGACAAAAAAATCTATATATATTTTTTTTAACATTCAACAAAAATTCCCGCATACCCTTTATAAAAGGAACATATTTTCATAGAGAAACGGACACACTTTCTCAATAAAATCTTTATGCAAATCAAATAATTTGTTGACGAATAAATCGATGAACTCGTAAATTTACAACTTTTTTAACCCAGGAGATAAATATGTTCGGTCTACCAAAAATAAGTAACCCATTTGTTAAAACAACTCAAGCGACTGCTCCAAAAGCAACAATAGCTAGCAAAACAACTTCTGCCGGCGCAAGAACCACAAACTCCGTCATCGCTTCCCTCGGAGCTTGGGCTGCAGCCTCCGGAGCGAAAGACTTAGCGCGCGTATATAAAGTGTGGAGATCAGGAGTTACTGTAGTCACAAAAGAAGGCGAAGTCGAGACTACATCAACAAAATTTCCATCTAGAAAAGAGCTAGCCCTTCCTGTTGCGGTCGGCGTAGCTAAACTCGGCGCTGGAGTTCTCACTGTAAAAACAGCATTTGGGAAATAACGGCAAGAGACAGAGACCTTCTTTCCGGAAGGCTCTGTTTCCTTAGACTGAGCATTCCTCGATTTGAGGAATGCTCTTCACACAATTTAACGAGAAAGAAAGGGAATTCTTCCAAAAGCGAGTAAAGCGCCAGAGAGAGCAACCGCCCCGCCTGCAAGACCTCTTTGCCAAGTAACTTTCTTCTCCGTTCCCGGCGCCAATACAAGCTTCCCTACGCGGGATTCTGTATTTCCTCTTGCAATGTCATAACCAGCGCATACAAGCCCTAGACCGCAAGCGCCTCTCAATGCATTTTGTCCACAAACTTTATAATCCATAAACACCTCTTGGTTTTTAAAAAGGGCGAAAGAGTAAAGATTGTCCTATTATTTGTCAAAAAATGATTTTGCTTTTCTGACGAAGGCCAAAAACAACATTGAATCTTCTCGATTTGTCTGGTATCCTTTCCTTCCATGATTACTTTAGAAAACATCTCCAAACGCATCGGCGGACGCACACTTTTTGAAAACGTGACTTTTACATTCAACGATGGATGTCGCTATGGTCTTACAGGGCCGAATGGCTCTGGAAAATCCACCCTATTAAAAATCGTCATGGGAATCGAGTCCCAAACGACGGGAACGGTATCCCTCCCTCAAAAAGTAGGATTTTTAAAGCAGCGGATCGAAGATTTCCGAGAGATGCTCATCATCGATACGGTGATTATGGGAAATCACCGCCTTTGGAACGTCTTGCAAGAAAGAGATAAGCTCTACGAAGAAGAGATGACCGATGCGATTGGAATTCGCCTCGGCGAAATCGAAGAGATCATCGCAGAGGAAGAAGGGTATACGGCAGAATCTGAAGCGGAAATCTTGCTCATCGGGATGGGCATTACAGCAGATATGCACCGAAAGAAAATGAAAGAAATTCCAACGGACCGGCAATTCCGCGTTCTCTTATGCCAGGCCTTATTTGGGAACCCAAATGCTTTACTCCTCGACGAACCGACAAACCACCTCGATCTCGAGTCGATCTCTTGGCTCGAAGAATTTCTCCACAATTATAAAGGGACGCTTGTCGTGGTAAGCCACGATCGGCACTTTTTAAATTCTGTCTGCACAGACATTGCGGATCTCGATTACGAAACGATCATTACATATCCCGGCAACTACGATGCCATGCTCGTGACAAAAACGGCGGTTCGGGCCCGCGCAGAAGACGAAAACAAAGCCAAAGATAAAAAAATCTCGCAACTCAAAGAGTTTGTCGCAAAATTTGGAGCCGGAACAAGAGCGAGCCAAGTCCAATCGCGCATCCGAGAAATCGACCGCCTGCAGCCTCTTGAACTCAAAAAATCAAATATCCAAAGGCCTTACATTCGGTTCCCCGAGGAAAAACAATCGGGCCACGTTGTTTTCAAAATAGACCAGCTCTCGAAAAGCTATGACGATCATCCTGTCATCCGCAAATTTTCTGCAGAAATCCATCGCGGAGACAAAATCGCGATCATCGGAAATAACGGAAAAGGGAAAACAACTCTCTGCAAACTTCTCGCCGGAAAAATCCTCCCCGATTCCGGAAAGATTACCCCAGGCCATGGACTCGAAGTGGGATATTTCCCGCAAAATCATGGAGAAGTGCTCGACAAACATTCCGAAGAAACGGCGTTTGATTGGCTAAAAAATAGAAAAAAGGGAGCTTTCGATCAAGATGTCCGCGGAGTTTTAGGAAGAATGCTTTTTGCCGGAGACGACGCCTTCAAACCCCTGCATAACCTCTCCGGAGGAGAAGCTGCCCGCCTCATCATCGGCTCGCTTTTACTGACAGGGCCGAATGTCCTCATTATGGACGAACCCAACAACCACCTCGATCTCGAAGCGGTATCCGCTTTGGCCTGGGGTCTTGAAAATTTTAAAGGGACTGT
>CAYOMT010000004.1:0-5090 GCA_964405125.1 uncultured bacterium | reverse complement strand
CCTCGCGTTCATTCAAAATCATCCGAATTGTTTTGAAAGATCCTTAAATATTGGCCATATCACAGCCTCCGCCTGGCTTCTCAACAAAGAAGGGACCAAAGCCCTTCTCATGCACCATGCAAAGTTAAATAAATGGGTTCAGTTAGGAGGCCACTGCGACGGCAATCCGAATGTTCTTGAAGTCGCTATCAAAGAAGCAAAAGAAGAATCCGGCATTTCGCAAATCGAAGCTGTCTTGCCCTCTATTTTTGATCTCGACATCCACGAAATTCCAAAAACAGAGAAATTCCCAGCCCATCTCCACTACGATATCCGTTTTCTTCTTCAAGTCACAAGCGATGACTCCATCCAAAAAAACCATGAATCAAAAGCCCTTCTTTGGATCGATGAAAAAAACCTGCCCACGCAAAGCCGATCTGTCGTTCGCATGCTCGAAAAACAACAAAAACCATATATATTTGCAATAAGAGAGAACATCATGTTATAAAAAGGGGAAAGGCATATTTATATGAGACGATGCATTCCTTTTTTTCTTTCTCTTTTGATCCTTTTTCTTTGCACAGGCTGCGAATCGAATCAGTCGATTGTTGCAAACATCGATGAAAAAGAGGCCAATGAAATTGTCGTATATCTCGCCTCGAAAGGAATCCCCGCGCAAAAAGTGCAAGCGGCGACAAGCGAACTTGCCGCAGCCTCAGCCGCCCAATATAACATCATGGTCGAATCTTCCCGATCTGTCGATGCGATGGCCATCCTCAACAAAGTCGGACTCCCTCGCCGCATGGGAACCAACTTACTCGAGCTATTTGCAAAATCAGGGCTCATGTCTTCGGATAGAGAAGAAACAATCCGCTACCAAGCAGGTCTTGCCGAAGAATTGCAAAATACAATCCGCAAAATCGATGGGGTTCTCGAAGCCGATGTGCAGCTTTCATTCCCTCCTTCAGAAACTTTAGCCACTCCCGGAGCTCCCGCCCCCAAAATCACTGCATCCGTTTACATCAAACACCAAGGCGTATTGGACGATCCCAATAACCACATGGAAACCAAAATTAAAAGACTCCTCGCAGGCAGCGTCAATGGCTTAAATTACGACAATGTCATCGTCGTATCGGATAGATCCCGCTTTACCGATATTACCTTAACTCCTGAAGGAGAGCCCATTAGCAGTACAGCTCTAGAACAAACCTACGTCAGCATCTGGGGCCTTGTCTTAACAAAGAGTTCTTTATTCCGCTTCAGGGTCATTTTCTTTGCTTTCATCGCATTCATTACTCTTCTTTGCTTCCTTGTCGGCTGGGCTGTTTATAAATTCTATCCGCACATTCGGAAAGAAATCTTAAGAAAAAAGGACCAAACATCCGAGACTTCCGAACCCCCGGCAACGTAAGGCAACCGAATGAGAAATCGGAGAGAAATGATTCTCAAAGCCTTTCTTCAGAGATGTTCTCCCGAAAAAAGAGATCACCTGCTTGCTTTCTTGCCCGAGCAAGAAAAGGCCTATTTATCTCAGCTTCCCGAAATCTCTCTGGAAGGAAAAGATTTGCTCGAATTAGAAAGGCCTCTCGATTATATCCATTGGTCCTGGTTTATTCCCGCCTTGAAAACCTATCCTGCCAAAGAACAAAAACTCTTTCTCAAAGCCATCCCCTTATCCATCCAAAAAAATCTTGCGAAATCTCTACACCTTACTTTGACAGCAGAAAAAATCACCGCTTTTGGCACTATTTTCTTGCGCAATACCCTGATTCAAAATCTTTGCAAAAAAGATCTTCTCCCTCCACATCTGCTCCCCCCTTCCCCGCTCAATCTCCTTTTGCAAATCGAAAAGAAAAAACTCATCCAATTGATCGATCTTTTATCTCTTTTTGATCTTTCCTCCGAAATCCGTCAAATTGTAGAGACAAAAATCCTCAAAAAAATCTACAGTTTCCTATCAGAGGAAGAAAAACATTTTCTTAAAATGATTACAGGGCAAAGGGAACCTTATCCGGCAGCCCGCATCCGGATCGATCAGTGGGATGGAACAAAAGCGAGCTTTCGATTGATGCTGCACAGAATTGGCCTGGCTAGATTAGGCGCGGCTCTTTCTGGGCAAGATACAAGTTTAATCTGGTATGTATGCCACAGACTCGATAGCGGAAGAGGCAAAGCGCTAAAAAAGCTATGCAAAAAAGAAGCTATGCCTCATGTTGCCGAATGGCTTGCTGAACAAATGAAAGAATTCCTATGAAAAAACTTTTTTCTCTTCTCTCTTCTTCGCAAGAAATCCATCTCGCCCCAGATACCAAAATACTCCCTGCCTCCGAATTTTCTACCCTTGTCGATGCCAAAACCATTCTCGAAACAGCCAAAGAAGAATCTTCTTCTTACAAGAAAGAAGTGGCTAAAGAAGCTGAAAAAATCAAAGATTCTGCTTTCGAAGAAGGCTTTCAAGAAGGGCTTCATTCTCTAAACCGGCATATCCAAGCCCTCGACAAAGAACTCAAAACTCTCCGCGCGGATATCCAAGTCAAAATACTGCCGCTTGCTTTAAAAGCCGCTCGAAAGATCATTGGCGAAGAATTGAAAATGCACCCGGATCGAATTGTCGATATTGTGCTGACTTCTTTAAAACCGGTCACCCAGCATCGAAAAGTCATCATCTATGTGAATCGAGTCGATCTTGAAACGATGGAATTGCACCGCCCAAGAATTAAAAACATTTTTGAACACCTCGAAAATCTTTCCATCCAAGAAAGGGATGATATCGAACCCGGCGGATGCATGATCGAGACGGAGGCGGGGATCATCAATGCCCAACTCGAAAATCAATGGCGCGCGCTGGAAACAGCATTTGAATCCTTTAGGTCGAAATAAAATGAAAATCATCCTCTGCCTTCTTTTCCTCTTTTCAACAAATTACCTCCTCGCGCAAAGCCAAACGCCTCCAGCGCAAACGATGAATGTCTCGACAGAGGGAGCCAATGGGGGTTTAAATCCCAGCATGGTGACAAAACTGGCTGTTTTAGCAGGCCTTTCCCTTTTGCCATTTGCGATCATGCTTCTGACTTCTTTCATGAAAATCGTCGTCGTCTTATCTTTGCTAAGGCAAGCGCTCGGCGTCCAGCAAACGCCTCCCAATCAAGTGTTGAACGGAATTGCTTTGCTCATCACAATTTACGTGATGTTTCCAACGGGTCTTGCCATGTATAAAGCCTCGGAAGGAATTATCCGGACGCAAGCGCCCCAATCGGCCCTCTCCTCGGAAGGAGCTACATTTATTCTAAATGTCGTAGAAAAAGCGAAAGAACCGCTGAAGGGATTTTTAGAGAGAAATAGTTCTCCTAAAAATATGGCGAGCTTCTACAAACTGGCATACCGAATTTTTCCGGAACCTTATAAAACAGAGCTAAAATCCAACGATTTCATCATTCTCATCCCTTCTTTCATCACGAGCCAATTGAAAACGGCCTTTGAAATCGGCGTCCTGATTTATCTTCCCTTTTTCGTCATCGATCTTGTCGTTTCAAACATTCTCCTTGCCATGGGGATGATGATGCTATCGCCATTAACCATTGCGCTGCCAATCAAACTCTTGCTTCTCGTGCTTGTAGACGGTTGGACAGTCTTAATTCAAGGACTTGCTGTTTCATTCAAGTAAAAAGGACCCATGTTTGCCAATGAAGTGTATCAACTCACCTATCAAGCGCTGATCCTGATCCTGATCTTATCGGGCCCGCCCATCATTGTGAGTATGATTTTGGGCCTTCTCGTCGCCATTTTCCAGGCGGCGACGCAAATCCAAGAACAAACCCTTTCCTTCACGGTCAAACTATTTGCGGTTGTCTTTACAATTATTTTCATGGGCGGCTGGTTAGGGGGACAAGTGCTTCAATACACAAACACAATCCTGATGGCAATTCAAAAATATAGCTCTGTATAGCATGAATGGACTCGATGGATATCTTTCTCTTCTCCTCTCGTTTCCGAATCTCGATCCATACACGATCCTTTCGGTCTTTTTTTTAACCTTGGCAAGACTCCTTCCTATTCTGGCGATTGCCCCCTTCCTAGGTTCGCAAAACGTTCCCATGACAATCCGCGTGATGTTTGGAGTTTCTTTGACCGCTATGTTTCTTCCCCAGAATTTAATGCTTGTGCATCAAAACATCCCTTTTGCCATGCCCTTTATCGGTTTATGCATTAAAGAACTCATGATCGGCGCCATTTTGGGATTTCTTTCCTCAGTCCCTTTTTTTATCGCGCAAATGTCCGGAAGCCTCATCGATTTCCAGCGCGGGGCGTCTTCCCTTCAAGTCACAGATCCAACGACCCGCTCTCAAACAGGGTCGATCGGGATTCTTTATAATCTCGTCCTCATCGCACTTTTTTTCTCTTTGGGAGGACCTCTTTTCTTTTTTGATGGAGTGGCCACTTCCTATGAAATGATTCCGGTCGATGGACTCATCAACCCCTCTTTTTTCAATGAAAACAACTCTTTTTGGAAACTCATTTTCCGCATCCTTCAAAAGATGTTCAATCTCTGCATCCAATTGGCAGCCCCTTCTTTGATCGGGATTCTCCTCATGGATATGTTCCTCGGGATTGCAAACCGCTTGGCGCCGCAAGTCCAAATCGTCTTTCTCGGAATTCCCCTTAAATCTTGGGTGGGCATCGCTCTTCTTGCGGCCGCTTGGGGATTGATCATTCAAGTCATGAGCAAAGAAGCGATGGATTGGTTTAAAACCTTGATTCATCTAATACCCGCTATCAAAAATAACGCTTAGTTTGAGCGCGTCAAAGCGCCGAAAATTGAAGATCGCAAGTGGCATTGTATTGGATTAATACAATGCCACTTGCGATCTTTAATTTGTCGGCAGCTTTCACGCGGCTCAAACGAAGCGTTATTTTTGATAGCTGGTATAACGCGCAGTGTGCAATTTATTTGACAAACACACCCCTATCGTCTTAAAATATTTTGCATATGGAAAAAAACCCGATGCATAATATGCGAGCCTGGTCTATCTGGCTACTGAGCGCCCTCTTCATGTTCTACAAATATGCGCTTGAAGTTTCTCCGAGCGTCATGACAGGAACTCTCATGAACG
>CAYOMT010000003.1:18384-33823 GCA_964405125.1 uncultured bacterium | reverse complement strand
ATTTCACGATATATCTGAAATTTTGGAAAAAACGGCCCCGCCTCAGGAAAAATGGAGCCGATTTCTAGAGATAGTGAAACAATATTGCTTTGACTATACCCCCTAATCCCTCTATAATATTCCTCATTTGCATGAAAAAATTTAAAGTAATTACTCTTGGCTGCAGAACGAATCAGTATGAATCGCAAGGTTACGCCGACCAGTTGCGCCAGATGGGCTATTCTCTTGCAAAGGAAGGGGAAAAAGCCGATCTTTGCATTGTCAATACTTGCACAGTCACAGAGTCGGCAGATAGCGCTTCAAGACACGAAATCCGATCCCTTTTAAGAGACCACCCCGATGCAAAGTTGGCTGTGACCGGTTGTATGGCAGAAAGAGCGCCGGAAGCTATTTTATCCATAGATTCAAAGATTCAGATTGTCCCGAATGGAAAAAAAGAGCAGCTCGTCGAAGAGATTTTCCCCGAAGAGACCGAATTTCCCGAATTTCGGATTGAAGCCTTTGATGGACACACCCGAGCCTTTGTCAAAGTCCAGGATGGATGCAATTCCTTTTGCACATACTGTATTATTCCCTACGTTCGAGGCAGATCCCGCTCCCGTCCTATTTCCGAGATTGTCTCTGAAGTCGAAGGGCTTGTCGCAAAAGGGTTTAAGGAAGTGGTGATCACAGGGATCAACGTGGGCGATTTTGATGGGGGCGGCAAGCTCGCAGATCTCGTCCGCGCTGTAGATAGCATTCCCGGGCTCAAGCGCCTTCGCATTTCTTCGATTGATCCCGATGAGATCGATGAGGATTTAATGCATGCCGTTTTAGGGGGAAAAACGACCTGCCCTAGTATGCATATTGTCTTGCAATCCGGCTCCAATGTTGTTTTAAAACGGATGAATCGAAAATATACGCGCCAAGTGTTTCTTGAAACAGTCGAAAAAATAAAGAAAATCAATCCTGATTTTACTGTGACAACAGATATCATTGTCGGATTTCCGGGGGAGACCGAAGGCGATTTTGCGGAAACAGTAGAAATTGTCGAAAAGGTCCAATTTGCCAAAATCCATATGTTCCCATATAGCACTCGAAAAAGGACAAGAGCCGCCTTGTTCCCGAATCAAATCCCTTCTGATTTGATCAAAGAGCGCAAGCAGAGATTGCTCCGTTTGGCCGAAAAAACGGGTTTCCAATTGCGGGAGCAGTTTATTGGCAGAAGGATGTCCTTGCTTTTGGAAAATGAAGAAAAAGAGGGCCGATTCATTGGAGGCCACACCCCCAATTTTCTGCGCGTATGGGTTCCTAAATCCAATCTACAGCCGAACGATCTGATTTTTGTTGAATTATTAGAAAATGGACCGGATGGATTCATTGGGAAAGTTGTTTCATGATATCGATTAACGCCAAAATTCGTCCTTTTAGCCACAAAATCGGAGCGCAGTGCATCCTTCCCGGAACCGATGAAGTCGTAGAAGCCTTTCCCCATTTTTTACGCATCGGCTCTAGAGAGATCCCTTTAGGCAATGATCCTTTGCTTCGCGATTTTACTTTGCAGCAAGATTTAGAGAAAAATTGCGTTTGGGTTTTTGGCAAGGGATTTCGCATCCAAATCTTTGCCACTCCAGACGGTGTTACGGTCGGAAAAACTTTTTTTCCATTACCCATCCGGTTTCAAGAAAGAAAAGAAGTAGAAAGGCTATCTTTGGGCTGCCATAAAGCGCAGGATTGGGATCTTATATTGCGAAGATTCGATGGAAAAGAATTTCTTCCCCTCCTTTATCTTTTAGCCCAAAAAGTTCCTTTTGAAGGGGAGGATAAGCTCTTTAGCGAAGCGTTTGAAACGTTTTACCTCTCTTCTTTTCACCATATGATGGTGCCTCGAGACAGAACAGAAATCCGCCCGATATTGAGATCTGCTTTTTTAAAAATCCGTTCTTTTTTTATCCAAGAGAAAGGAAATCGGATAAAGCTATTTCCCGAAAATCCTTTTCCCGAGGGAAGACTTTTGCATGTGCAAACGGAAATGGGGCTTTTGGATATAGAATGGTCAAAAAAATGTCTTCGTAGAACGATTTTCCACCCCAGAAAAACGGGGCAGATTTTTTTAGATTTGCCGGATGGGATTCATTCCTTTCGAAGAAAAGGGAAGCTGCACGAGAAAGGCGTTTTACAAAACGGGAAAGATCCATTGGAATGCGTTGCCGGGCAACCCATTTATTTGGACCGGTTCCATCGATGAAAATCCTCATTGTGAAAAGCTCATCGCTTGGGGATATCATTCAAAGCTTCCCTGTATTGAATTATCTACACCGTTTATTCCCGGGATGTAAAATCGATTGGGTCGTTGAAGAGCATTTGACGACGATTGTCCAGGCCCACCCTTTGGTTCGGAAAGCGATTTCTATCCCCATGCAAAAACTGAAAAAGCAATTTTTTAAAGTGCAGGGATGGAAAGATTTATTCGCCTCTATTCTACTTTTACGCAAAGAAAGATACGAGAGGATATTTGATTTGCAGGGCAATTGCAAGTCGGCTGTCATTACTTTTTTAAGCCGGGGAGAGCTAAAAATAGGGTTTGATCTTTTTTCTGTTCGAGAATGGCCGAATGTTTTAGCGACAAAAGTTCGCTTTTTTGTTCCCAAAGAGATGAATATCCGCTTGCAATACCTCTCTTTAATGCAGCAATTTTTCCTTGCCTCGGATCCGGATTTCGAGCAAGAATTCCAGGGCGTTGAATTCCATATCGATGACTCTGAAAAAGCGTTGATCCTTCCTTACTGCAAAAAAGGGACTACGATGGTATGCCCCGGATCGAAGTGGCTGAATAAGCAACTGCCGCTTCGGACATGGATTGATTTTCTCAATCAGACCCAAGAAAAGTTGCAAACCCGTTTTCTTTTAGTTTGGGGGTCTTTGGAAGAAAGAGAGCACTGTCTAGCCATTCAAAGAGAATGTAAAGAAAGCGAAGTTCTGGAAATGCGGTTAAAAATTCCCACCTGGCAATATTTAATGAATCAAATGGATCTTGTCATCGCAGTGGATTCGAGCGCGCTCCATCTTTGCGGGACGACAAAAACACAGAGTTTTAGCATTTTTGGACCCACATCGGCCCTCGTTTTTAGGCCTCCCGGGAAAAACCACTTTGCTCTCCAAGGAAAGTGTCCTTATGGGAAAATATTTCACAAGCAATGTCCCGCCTTGCGCACCTGCCAAACAGGGGCTTGCATCCGAGAGTTGACTGCCGATTTTCTTTTTAAAAATCTATTGGATTGGATTCAAAAATCAAAGTCTGCGGCAAACCCTGCATTTCCTAAAGAAGCTTGATAACTGACAAAAGTCGCTGTAGTCATGAGAATCAAATCATACCACGTATGAAGAGCCACGCTTTCTTTCAGAGAATGGTTTTTGTAGGTAAGCCAGCCTAAATAAGCTCCCATTCCGGTGATGAAAGGGACGGCAAAAGAGTAATAGCGCCATTGATCTTGCGGGTCTAAATTCCATGCAGTTGGGATGTGGGCGGCTCCAAAGGCCAAAGAAGAAATGGCAATGCCTCCCCAGGGGCGGCAAGATTCGGAAAGAGTGGATTGCAAATAGCCGCGGAAAAAGGACTCTTCCCCAATGCCAATAGGCAGCGCAAATAAAGGCATTGTGGATGTATGGGAAAGATCCAAGCGAATATGCGCCTCATCCGGAAATCCAAAATGGACCATACTCGCACCGGCAATCAAAAAGCCGAGAAGCCCTCCCCAGACTTCGGGTTTTTTGATTACGCTCCACTGAAAAGGAGAATACGCCAACTCGGATAAACTCTCCGTAGGCATTCGATACGAATAAAAAGACATCCCATTTTTCAGTCTTGCATCGCGGTAGGCCGCATAAATCCCATACATTTCCGTATTTTGCGTGAACATGAGACCTGCCGATGATAAGGGTCTCTCAGATGGCATCGAAAGAGCGAGGCTAAAGGCAAGTCCTGTACTGCTAAAAAACCCTCCCGCTGTTTTCATGTCGTCTAAATAAACATGCCCAAGGCCGGGAATCACAGCTAAGCAGGCCGCAAGCGAAGCATTTTTATAAGAAGAGGGGATCGGAGGGACTTTCTGCAGGTTATTTTGGTATATATCGTTGATAAAATTGAGATCGATGGCTGCAATTTCCTCTGTATGCGGCTTTTCCAATTCAAGAACAAGTTCTTCTATATCAAAAGATTCGTTTTGCAACCTATTTTCACAAAGAAAATTTGTTTCGGGGAAGAGCAAAAGAAAAGGGAAAAAGAGCAAAAAAGACTTCATCGGGGAGGGATTGTAGAGAAAATTCTATTTTTTTCCAACCCTCAATTTTTGAAGAGACTTGATTATAGACATAAAGTATTTTTATGTTTTATCATTTTATACCCAAAGAGAAAAGAGGCCGGTGCTTTATGTTTGATTTATCCTACCTGAATGTATTTATTTTAGGATTTTTCCTATTTTTATTTTCCTCTATTTATGTTTTAGCAAAACTATATCGCCGCTGCCCTTCCAATAAAGTTCTTGTCGTTTATGGGCGTGTGAGAGGAAGTAAAACAGTGCAATGCCATCATGGGGGAGGAACATTTATATGGCCTTTGATTCAAGGGTATGCTTTTTTAGATCTGACCCCGCGCACAATACATATTCCTTTAAAGGGGGCTCTTTCCCATCAAAATATTCGAGTCAATGTACCTAGTACATTTACCGTGGCTGTCGGAATTACTTCCGATGTCATGAATAACGCAGCGGTTCGAATGCTCGATTTAGGACATAAAGAAATTGAGTCAATGGCTACCGAAATTATTATCGGCCAGCTTCGTTTGACTGTAGCCTCTCTAAGAATTGAGGAAATCAATCAAGATAGAGAGCGTTTTTTAGATGCGATTAAGAAAAATATTGAACCTGAATTACATAAGATTGGACTGACTTTACTTAACGTCAATATTACAGATATCACAGATGAATCTAATTATATTGAAAGTATTGGGATGAAGGCTTCTTCCATGGCTGTAAATCAGGCGAAAGTGGATGTCGCCGAACAAGAAAAGCAAGGGGAAATCGGGAAGTCTTTGGCCGAAAGAGACCGAAGGGTGCTCGTTGCTTCTTATCATGCAGAAGCCATTAAAGGGGAAAATGAGTCGAAGGCGCAAATGGCTTCGACAAACGCTGTATTGGCAGAAAAAGAGGCGGAAGCTGCGCAGCGCAGTCAGATTGCAAAACAAAACGCCGAAGCGATGATTCAAAAAGCGCGAGCTTTGGCCCAGACGCAGCTTTTAGAAGCGGAACAAATTGTTCCCCAAGAGATTCTCAGAAGAAAAATGCAAATTGAAGCCGAGGCGGAAGCGCAAAGCAAAGCCATTATCGCGCGAGGCGAAGCGGAAGCTATTTTGTCGATCAAAAAAGCGGAAGCAGAGGGGATTCAAAGGCTTTTGGATGCTAAAGCCATTGGTTATAAACAGCTTTTCGCAGCTTGCGGGGAAGATGCGAAGAGTGCCTCTACGCTGCTTTTGATTGAAAAATTAGAAGAGATTGTGAAATTGCAAGTCGAGGCGATTAAGAATATCAAGATCGATAAAATTACAGTGTGGGATAGTGGAGGTATGGATGGCAAAGGATCGTCGACGGCGAACTTTATCAGTCAATTTACAAAATCTTTGCCGGCGCTGCATGATATTGCTTCTTTAGCGGGATTGGATTTGCCCCAATACCTTGGGAAAATTCAAACGGAAGATTCTGTGAGTGAAATCACAGAAAAGGCGATGCGCTAGTAATTTGCGTTAAATTACCACCGTTTATGATGCCGTTCTTGCTTATCTTTAAAGGCTTGCTCTATGGGGAAAGATTTTTTTTTGGGGTCATTGCAAGAACAAATAACAAAAGCAAATGCAAGAGCTATTGCCGCAAGTAACATTTTTCTAATAATAAACATATTTTACCCCGTATATAATTTCCCTGTACGTATTTATTAATTTATTATTCAAGAGATTTATGGATTCATTTAAAAAACTTCTCGATGTAGCTGCCGTATTACTAGGTCCCAATGGATGTCCATGGGATCGAGAACAGACGCTCCTCACTTTACAGCCTTATCTTCTGGAAGAGGCGCATGAATTAATTGAAGCAATTGATTCTCAAGACCCTCAAAAAATGAAGGAAGAATTAGGAGATGCTTTTTATACAATTATTTTTATTGCGAAATTAGCAGAAAAAGAAAAGCTTTTTACTCTTTCTGAATCCATTGCATCCATTACAGAAAAATTAATTCGGCGGCATCCCCATATCTTTGGAGAAACGAAAGTAGCAGATTCTGAAGATGTAATGCGCAATTGGGAAGAAATCAAAATGAAAGAGGGGAGAAAAAGTCCTTTTGAAGGAATCCCTCCGACCCTTCCGGCGCTCGCCCGCGCGCAAAAAGTGATCTCAAAATTGCGCAGAAAAAAGGGGGCATCTACTAAAAAAGCAACCCCAACAACAGAAAAAGAACTCGCAAAACGTCTATGGGATCTTGTCGAAGAAGCGGAACTCAATAATCTCGATGCAGAAAATCTCCTGCGCAGATTTTGTATGAATGTGGAAAAGGAAAACACCGGAGAGTGATTTGCGGCATGAGGCAGATTCCTTAAGGATGCTGCCTTCCGGCCCTGACCTGGTTCAGATTGCTCACTCCGCAAGATCCCCGGTGAAGAAAGACGATCGTAACAAATCTGCCTATTTTTATTCAATATAATTAAATTAAATAACATATGTCGGTAAATGGAATTTCTCGGTTGCCTATTGATAGTTTGCTAAGCGTCTTTAGCTTTTCAGATCTTTCCGATCTCGGTAAATTATGCCAAGTGAGCCAAGGATTGCAAACAATCCTTGACTCTAAGGCAGGAGGCCATCTTTGGGAGCATCTTTCCATTCTCGAAGGGGTGCCTCTCGTTGAAATGGAAAAAAGCACGAACCCCAAGCTCGAATTTCAATTTCTTCGCATTCGAACCTTTGCCCGTAAAATCATTGGGAAATACTTAGGAGAGGCCGTAGAAATTGGACCCCAGGGCGAGGTGAAAAAACCACAGCCTCGCTACATTCGTTTCGATCTATTTAAGCAACTACGCGATGAAAAAGATCCTTTTGATTCTACAGAATTTATGCGGGATAACTATGTAGTTTCGATCCCCCCTCGCCATTTAAAAATACAATTGGATCTAGTGAATAGACCGTTAACTTTAAATGCCTCGGGAACAAGTCTCTTGGAGATTCGCCCTCTGACAGAAACGACCCGGATCGAGCAAACAGAGATCACCTTTCCCTTTTCATTTCAGAACCTTCGCATGCTGACCCAATATCCTCTCGAAGGAGCGATTCATGGACCTATTTTTAAACTAGATAGACAAAGAGATGAGAGATCGGTTTTTGATCAGTGCAACATAGATAGCCCTTGGGATCAGGTATCTATTCTAAGAAAGAAGGCTGTGGCAGCAGATACGTCTTTGCATGGAGATCAAGGTCAAAAAAAGTTTGTCGAAAGCCGCGGTTGGAAAATCGCCCCCGTCTGTTTATTGGGACTTGTCAATGCTCTTCAAATATTAAAAAGCGGGAATCTGCCAGGGAGCTCTTATGCACAAAGCGATGAAATGATTCGAGATCCTCAGTATCCGACAGCTTGCGTGCCCCTCATTGGAGGATTTTCCCGCGGCCGCGGCTTAAATGTGTATTCAAGCCCCATGATCTTTGCAAATGACGGCTTCTCCCGCCAGGGAGTGATTCCGGGTCTACTTGCGGAAGTTCAAGACACGGAGATCTCAGTCGACTGACCGCCTAGGATTGATCGCGTTAGACCATTGACAGAGGTTGCTAAGGAATCAATCGCAGAGGGAATTCCGGAGGCTGGAGGAGCTGCCAAAGGGAGCGGAGAAAAAGTAGACAAAGGCTGATTGATAGGAGAGTCGAGATGATGAATTTGAATGGACGGAGGGATTGAAGTCATTTTTTTTCCTTTTTTTTGATTTGATAATTATATACAAAAAAGAAATTAAAATCGTATTATAATTTTATTAAATTAATTTATTTACAGTATAAACACCCTATTTCAAAGAAAGAAATAGGGTATTCAATTATTTTACAGACTGAGTTGGGATGGCGTTGACATTATAAAGATAGGTTTCTGGAAAGAATTTAGAGAGAATTTTCACCGCATTTTCTCCATTTTGGGCAAGAGCTGATGCGGAATAGAGGCAAAGGCCGGCTCCATGCCCTTTTCCATATCCGGAGAAGATGACGTTGTCATCTTTTAAGGAGACGGTAAAATCGGAGCTCAGGAGATTTGCTTTCCCAAGGAGTTGCTGGAAGGCAAAAAAGTCTAAATCTTGGGTGTTTTTCCCATCTTTAAGGCGGACGCCGTAGACTTTATTGGAAGAAGGGTCTATGAATGTTTCCACTCCCTGCACGCCGCCTAAATTCACGAGGTTTGCAAGGCTTTTTTTAGGGATTTTGTAGCTCCATTTCGATTCGAGGCGAGTGAGCGCCGCATGGGGAGCGTCAACTCCTTTTTCTGGACTTGAAGTGTCTTTTCTAAACATGGTTTCATAGCTTGCCGTTTTCCCTGCGCTGTGTTCTGTCCAGGTTGTCGCAAAGGGGAGATTATGGCCTCCTTCGGGATGAACGAGGATCAAGTGGCGCGTTGAATCCACCGCTTTTTCAGCAGGAGATCCGGGAACGATGAGAGCGCAACCTGTGTAGGCGGCCTCTTGCGATGCCACATGCCAAAAACTCGATTCATTTTTCGTCGCATGAAAATAGGCGTCCGTGCGCATTAAAATGGCGAGAGCGGAAAGAACTTCGGGCTCTAAAGGAGAGGGGAATTGGGCTGTTAGCGAAGATTTTATATACGATTCGATATCCAATTCATTGACAACATGGACAAGGCCGGATACGCCAAAAACGGCAATGGCGCCGCTGTATTGAATGCCATTTACGAAAACAGAGGTCTCTTGCGATCTGGGTTTAATGTAGAACTGATGGATCCCGGGAAATTCTTCCCCCCATTTCAATCCGGACTCCAGTTCGCGCACCATGAAACGCTTGCCCAAAAGACCTGAAGCAATGCGCGATCCATCGTGGGGATTTAAGAGATAATAAGGGCCTTTTACTTCCAATAAAACTTCCGCAGCATCTTTTTCGAGAAGAACTTGGATATTGCGGGGCGTTGTTGGCTCTGCAATATGGGTTAGATATGTCTGATCGAGAGCTCCTTCAAATTGAAGCATAGAAAAGACAAAAATAGGATAGATCCATTTTTTCACGGGTGTAACTCCTGTCGTTTGTAGACTTTGTTCATATATGTATAAGCAAGCGGGGTCGCTTCTCTTCCTCTTGGGGTCCTCTTAATGAATCCTTGCATAATTAAAAAAGGTTCATAAACCTCTTCCAACGTATGGGCTTCTTCACCGACTCCCGCAGCCAAATTATTCAGGCCGACAGGACCTCCATCGTGATGATCTATAATAAGACTTAGGATTTTTTTGTCCATTTCATCAAGACCCAACTCATCAATAGCTAGCATGGTCAACGCTTTTTTTACAACCTCTCCGTTCACAATTTTTATCCGATGCGTTTGCGCAAAATCGCGCACCCACCGAAGAAGATTGTTTGCAATCCGAGGAGTTCCCCTCGATCTTTTCGCAATTTCAAGCGCCGCTTCTTCAGAGGGAGCTAAAGAGAGAAGTTTAGCAGACCTTTGAATAATTCGTTGCAATGTTGCAGGCTCGTAATAATCTAAACGCAGAGAAATTAAAAACCTACTCCGCATGGGCGCGCTAAGCAACCCAACCCGGGTTGTGGCTCCCACTAAAGTAAACGGGTTCAATTTGACCGAAACGCTTCTCGCATTCGGTCCTGAATCGATCATGAGATCCAACGAAAAATCTTCCATCGCCGAATAAAGGTATTCTTCTGCGGTTTTACTCAAAGCGTGGATCTCATCAATAAAAAGAACATCGCCTTGTTTTAAATTCGTTAAAAGCCCCGCAAGATCCCCCGGTTTTTCGATCGCAGGGCCCGATGTCACGGTCAGTTGCGTTCCCATCATTTTTGCAATAATGTGCGCAAGGGTTGTTTTTCCAAGCCCGGGAGGTCCTGAAAAAAGAGAGTGGCCCAAAGCTTCCTTCCTTTCTTTTGCCGCCGTGATAAAAATTTCAAGTCGCTGACAAATAGCATCTTGCCCAACAAATTCCGAAAGTGTTTGAGGGCGCAAGGGCACTTCAAAAGGGGTATCTGGTTTTGTCCATGAGGACTCAATAAAAGAGTTCGACATATGTTGAAAAATGTAGCAAGAAAACTATTTCACACGCTATATCTAAGTGTGGGAGCCGTTTGTTTTCTTAAAGGTATATTCATGGCATTTTGTAGACGCTGGTGTTGGGTTATGGCTTTTTGTTTAGTCACGAGTTTTGTCTATGCTCAGTCCATGAAAAAGAAGAAATCTTTGTTTGCGGAATTGACGTTTCGTTTAGATGAAATGGAAAAGGAAAGAAAATGGGCGTGTCTTGAAAAAGAACATCTCCAACTGAAAATAGCCTCTCAGGACGACCCTTCTTGGATTGAAATGATTCTCATGCGCGATCTCGGGGTCGTCCCCGAAGGATATCTGAAAGTTCATTTCAGAGGGAAATAGGGTGATTGTCCTCTCGATAGTCCTTTTTTTTCTCATTCTCCTCTCTGCCTTTCTCTCCGGATCGGAAACTTCTCTTTTTTCTCTTCCTTCTGTGACTTTAAAATCGTATCAAAATAGCGAAAATCGGGGGAAAAAACTGATTTTTTCACTCATGTCCCACCCCCGCGATGTGCTCGTTACCTTGTTGATGATGAATATCTTCGTAAATATTTTGATCCAAAATACGGTGGCCAATCTCTTCGATCAAAGCAGTTGGGCATTTAAAGTCGGGATTCCTTTGCTTTTGGTCCTCATATTCGGAGAGATTCTTCCTAAGTCGATTGCCTTAAAGAAAAATACGTCTTTAGCCCTCTATGCAAGTCCGATCGTCAGTTGGTTTTTGCGGATTTTAAAACCCATTCGAGAACCTCTGACGCGGATCACAAATTGGATTTCCCGAATCATTTTCGTATTTTTAAGAAAAGAAAAAGAGATTTCATTTGATGAGTTGCGCCATGTTCTCCATATGTCGGAACAGACAGGGGTCCTTTTGCCGCAAGAATGCGATCTGATCGAAGGATCTTTGGATTTGCACCAATCGATTGTGAAAGAAAGAATGCGTCCGCGCGATGAAATTTTATATTACGATATCCAAGATCCTCTTTCGCATTTAATTCATCTCTTTGTAGATCAAGAAATTACACGCATTCCCGTATGCGATGGGCATCTTGAAAAAATTTTAGGCGTTTTATCGGCGCGGCAATATTTTACGCACAATATGAAAATCCAAACAGGCGAAGACCTTCTTCCTATTTTAAAAAAACCCTATTTTGTCCCGGAGACGACAAAAGCCTGGACGCTTTTAAAGAATTTGCGCGAAAGAAAGGAAAGCCTTGCCGTTGTCGTCGACGAGTATGGGTCGATTTCGGGGCTTGTTACGCAGGAAGATTTAATCGAAGCTGTCGTAGGTGAAATTTCAGATCGAAGAGATCCTTCGAGTTTATACACTCGTTCTAGCAAAGATGTCATCATTGCAAGCGGAAAACTAGAACTTTCTGAATTCAAAGATATTTTCGGCATCCCTTTAAAATCGAGAGAAAATATCGTGACCCTCGGAGGGTGGTTGATTGAGCAGATGGGAGATATTCCAAAGGCCGGCGCAAAATATGCAACCGATCAGTTTTTGTTTTATGTTCTGGAAGCCGATCCCAATCGGATTCGCCGGATTTACGTCCGTTGTCTAAACTTAAAAAAACATAATAGATTCGTATGATGTTCCTGTTTTTCACGCTTTTGGCAATTGGAGTTCAAGGACTTTTCGCTCTTTTTGAAATGGCAACTCTTTCCTGCAGCCGCATCCGTTTGCAATACTTTGCAAGCACCGAAAATAAAAGAGCTCTTTGGCTCAATAATCTATTGAAAAGCCCTTCCCGTTTTTTTGGAACGACCCTAATTGGAATCAATGCGGCTTTGCAAATTGGCTCTGAGTGTTCCCGCAGATTTTATGAGTCGATCCATCTAGACCCCGATCTCGCTCCCATTACGCAGGTTTTCTTGGTGGTGATTTTTGGAGAACTCTCTCCCATGTTTGCCGCAAGGCGCCACCCTTCTCAAATTGCGCTCGCTTTAGTCCCTTTGATGAGCCTGATTTCCCGCCTTTTTCTTCCTTTGATCTGGGTGTTTGATCTCCTTTCTCGAGGCATTTATAAATGCTTTGGCGCTGCAAAAGAAACCCCCTCTTTCTTTTCTCGCGAAGAGGTCGCCATTGCATTTCGGGAAAGAGAAGAAGGGGAGGATGAACTCAACGCATTGACAGAGAGGATTTTCCAATTCAAAAATAAGGCAGTGCGTCAAATGATGACTCCTTTGGACAAGGTGATTGCCGTGCCAAGCTCGGCGAGTCTCTCCGAAGTGCGCCATTTGCTTTCTTTGCAATATAAGCCGACGATTCCGATTTATAGACACCAAAAACAAAATATTGTGGCAATTGTTCATGTGCGCGATCTTTTGCGCTGCAAAGAAGTGCAGTCGATCTTCGACAAAGGGAGATCTCCTTGGTTTGTCACAGAGGAAACGTCAATTCTCGAGATTTTAAATCAGTTCCGGCGCAATAATCAAAGCGTTGCAGTGATTTTGGATCATTCGGGCGAAGCTTCGGGGATATTGACTTTGGATCAGATTGTCGCTCAGATTTTTGGAGAAGAGGCTTCGCAGGCGTTTGTCTCGGAAGAAGAGCCTTCTTTACATATTGAAAGAACATTGCCGGGAGAAATGAGCCTCAAAGATTTCAATGAGGAGTTTCAGGCGGATTTAGTGTTTTCAGAAGGGGAGACGCTCAGCGATTTGATCATCGCCGAACTAGGACATCCTCCGGTTAGCGGAGAAACGGTTCGGATCCAGTCTTTTGTATTCACAGTGCTCGAGCCGAGTCTGCGCAAAGTGATCTCTGTCTCTGTCCGTTCTTGGAGAAATGTATGATTTTTTTGCCTACACTCGGAAAGTTTGACCTAGATTTTACCTATGAAAACCGTTTTCGCCTTTTTTCGTGCCGGGAAATTTTTTCAGAAGAAAGCTTTCTTGCTCTCCAAAAGGCGTTTTCTTCCGTTCCTTGGGTGAGAAAAGAAGATGATTTCTACGTCCAATACGAATCCTTTGTGAAACCGGAAGACACCCACGCGCTTGCCTCCCTTTATTCTCCTTCTTTCTTTTTCCCTTTTAAAGAAACTCTAGAAAAACAACTCGGCGTTTCTTTGCAAAATCGAATGCGGCTTGCGGCCCACAAGCTCATTACGTCGGATGAAATCGGAATTCACAACGACTACTCTCTGCCCGAAGAAGGGCACGAGAATTTTCGATTCATCTTCCAGTTTTCCCAAGAAAACGAGCTCTATTCAGGGGGAGAGCTCTTTTTTTGGGCCTCAAAATATACAAGAGAAGTCATCAAAAAATACCCCTATGGCCGCAACGTGGGGATTTGCTTTGAGATCACCCCCCACTCTTTCCACTCCGTAGCTCCTGTCAATGGGGAGCGGCTGACACTTGTTATGTATCTATGGAAAACGGGGAGCCCCTATAACGAGCTGAGTATACAAATATCATAACATACTGATTATTAACATATTAGACCTTTAGTTCAATTTTAATTTTAATTGTAGTATAATTAATTTAAGATTGAGGTGATTTTATTATGTTAATCGATATTAACGATCAAGATAGTCATTTAAACAAAACCCTTCCTAAAGAGATACTTGGGGATATATTGGCCTTTACGGGAGACCCCTCCCTTGGAGCTGTTTGTTCTTTATGGCGGAATTTATGGGTAGATGGCCATGTATGCTCGCCCCTTTTAACTGCTTGGCAATCGACGAGAAGGGTTTTATTTTGTCTATTTTCTCCGATTGAAAGGATTACAACCTCCCCCTCTTCTTCACAATATAAAATGGTTCAAAAAAGCGTCCAATTTTTTGAGAAAGCTTTTTCGAGCAAAAAATATCCGATCACAAAAACCATTCCAAGATTTGCATTGGGAGCTCGGTTTGACAAAATCAAAGAAAAAACCATTAAAGAAATCAAAGCAGGGCTCTTAAATATTTTAGAATTGCGAGACCTTCCTTTTGCACTCAGAGACGACCCTGATGTCATGGAAGAAGCTGCGAAGCATTACGTTACCCACTTAAGATTTGCAAGCTGTCGCCTTCAAGACGATAAAGAATTCATGCGAAAAATGGTTTCTCTCAACGGACACGCTTTAAAACACGCGAGCGATCGTTTGAGAGATGATAAAGAAATTGTTTCTTGCGCGATTGCACAAATCTGGTTTGCCTTAAGTTACGCAAGCCCCCGTTTGAGAGACGACGACGAAGTTGTTTTCGCTGCGATTTCGCAAAGAGGTTCTGCTTTTGAATATGCGAGCGATCGAATCAGAAGAAGTGAAAAATTTACTCTGAAAGCCATTTCCACAACTGGATTTGCTATAAAATATGCAAGTGATTCGATCAGAGGAAAAAAAGAAATTGTTTTGAAGGCTGTTGCTCAAGATGGATTAGCGATTAAATTTGTAAACAATAAATTCCTAGACGATTTTGAAGTTGTTTTCGTAGCGGTTTCTCAAAACGGAAAAGCTTTAAAATATGCAAGCAATCGATTGAAAGACAATGCAGTTTTAGCTCGGATGGCCCTCTTTCAAAATCCTCGAGCCATGCGTTATGTCAGCGATCGTCTGCGCTACCTTTTTTCTCATTTCCATGCATTCCGCCTCCGAGCGATTGCATAACGCGCCATCGATCGATTTTAAGGCCATTTTTAGGCATTTCATCCACGATATGCAAGGCGATTGGAATTTTATATTGGGGCAGAAAGTCTCTAAGAGTGCCTTGCATCTTTTCTAAAGTAAAAAAGGGACCCTCCGTTCGAAGAATCGCGATAGGACGCATTCCAAATTCCGGATCTTCTTTAGGAATCACAATCGCTTCAACGACACCCGGAATTTGCAAAAGACGCTCTTCAATTTCTTCCGGTTGAATATTTTCTCCGCCGGAGATAAATTGCCAATCTTTCCTCCCCACAATCGCAATTCCGTGAAGAGGGTGAAGCTCTCCTATATCTCCGGTTTTAAACCAGCCATTTTGTTTTTCGTGAAATAAATATCCGGTGAATAAAGTCTCTCCTCGGACACAGATTTCCCCATCGGAATTGAGCCTTATTTCTCGAGAGGGGAGAGGCTCTCCTAGATACGTGCGCCCCTCGATTTGAGGCGGATTTTTCTGCATCAGCACCATCGATCCCATTTCTGTCAGTCCATATG
>CAYOMT010000003.1:0-18284 GCA_964405125.1 uncultured bacterium | reverse complement strand
TTGGCAAGAAGGCTTTTTAAAGACAAAATGGCGATCTTAGGATTGCCTGTCGAGCCCGATGTAAAAAGAAGAAGAGATTGCGAAATAGAGTTTTTCGAAAAAGTTTTGAAAGGTTGTACGGGAAAGGAGTCGATAAAAAGATCGGGTTGAATCTGAGAGAGATACAACTGAATTTGCAGGGGGGGTAGTTTTGTATTTAAAGGACAAATGGAGGCGTTGGATCTCCAGGCTGCGAAAAAAAGGGCGATGAGCTCGCAAGAGGGGGGAAGAAAGGTAGCAATCAGAGTGTTTTCGGGGAAAGTCATTTGGTCTGCAAGAAAATCGAGTTCTTTAAAAGTCAGGGTTCTACCCTGAGAAATGAATGCAAGAGAGGAGGGAGCCTCTTTTGCCGCGATTTTTAAGGGACAGTGGCAAGAAGGCATAGTTGTTTTATATCAATGGGGGTTTTTGATGAGGGGCTCCACGTGAGATAGCCATTTTCAATTCGCAAAGGCGGATCTAAAAAATCGGGCGAAAATGTATCGAGTCCTTGGGGGATTTCGGGGTTTGCAAGCTGGGCGATTTGGAGAATTCCGAGGCTGCTTTCGTAGGAAGAAGAAAGGATGATTGGGAAGGGAACCAAGGGCACGCCTCCAGAGAGAGTCGGTTTAATGATTGCAGCGGCAAGAGTCGGGATATTTAAACAAGAGTTTTCTCTTAAAGACTCATCGACTGCGATCGGAAATTTTGTTTGATCGGAAAATTGAACAAGATCTTCGTATCGATCCACCGGCTCTTCGAGGTATTCAAAGTCGGATGGATGAAAATAGCTAACAAATAAAAGGGCTTGCGAAAGATTCCACTTTCGATTGCAATCGAGGCGAAGACGATATTTTCCCACGTATTTTTTCACAAGAGCAACCCCCTCATCCACGGAAAGATGGCCCAGCTTCAGTTTGAGAGTTCCGCAATCGGGTTTTGGATTATTTAAAGCGGCAAGGCGGACCTTGATTGGAGAGAGTGGTTTTACAGA
The DNA here is from genome assembly GCA_964405125.1 of uncultured bacterium. Taxonomy (GTDB): domain Bacteria; phylum Chlamydiota; class Chlamydiia; order Chlamydiales; family SM23-39; genus DAIDHZ01. The sequence goes on along the minus strand of CAYOMT010000003.1, from coordinate 17,272 downwards.
AAGGCCAAATAAAACAGAGGGGAGTGTCGGTTTTTTATTGAACCGGAGCACATCTAAAATTTCTGCCTTGGCTTGAGAGAGCGTTTCTAAGCTAAATCCGGGAAGAGGGGCGATTTCTCCCCATCCTTCCTCCGTTTGTAAAAGAAGGCCTTCTCGATTTCTACCGGGTAATGAATATTGATAAAGGCGCTTTACCATACAAAACTAAGGACAAAAAGAAAAGTATAAGAGAAAAAGAAAAGGGCTGTTTTCTGTAAACTAACTTCCTGTTTTATTAAATGAATCGCAATTGGAAATAAGAAAAAAGCGCTCAAAAGATTGACCGGAGCCTCATAAAAAACAACGAGGATGAGCGGAATCATCATGGGAAGAAAAATCGCAAACGCATATTCGAGCCTTCCGAATAAAGAGCCGAATCGAACGACGAGAGTTTTCTTGTCAGATTTCCTATCTGTATCTTCATCGCGGAGGTTATTTGCAATCAAAAGAGCGCATGAAAAAAGGCCGGGGGCGATACTTGCCAAAAGAACACTCTCATGCAAGGTATTGGTTTGTAAAAAATAGGTTCCGCACGTTGCTACCGGGCCAAAGAAAAAAAGCACAAAAATCTCTCCAAGACCCAAATAGCCCAAAGGTTTTGGACCTCCTGTGTATAAAAGACCAAAGACAATCGATAAAAGAGCAATGAATACACTCCATAACCCCGCAATAACCATCAAAGGGATTCCAACGAAAAAAGCCGTGGCAAAAGCGATGAAAGTCCCTTTTTTCATGGAAGAAGGCAAGATCCATCCTTGCTGTACAGCCCTTTTTGGGCCCAGCCTTTCATTCGTATCCGCTCCTTTTATAAAATCAAAATAGTCGTTCGCAAAATTCGTTCCGATTTGAATGAAGAGGCCAAAAAGCAAAGTAAGGGAAAAAATAGACCAAGAAATCGAGGGAGCCATCGACGCGCCGATGCAAACGGGGCTTATGCAAGCAATCCACGTTTTAGGGCGGGCTGCCAAAAACCATTTTTCAAGAGCGTTTGGGGAATTTTGCGAAATCGGGCGTTCGCTTTTCGTTGAATGCATTGCGTCCCTCTTGTCCTTCTTCTGTCATATAATAGAGCATGGTGGCATTCCCTGCGAGTTCCTGAAGCCCTGTCTGTCCATCGCAATCGGCATTCAATGCCGATTTAAGACATCGGATAGCAAGCGGCGAATGCTGGAGAATTTCTTTGGCCCATTGAATCGTTGTTTCTTCGAGTTTTTCATAAGGAACAATCTGATTGACAAGGCCCATTTCAAGCGCTTCGGATGCATTGTATTTACGGCATAAAAACCAGATCTCTCTCGCTTTTTTCTGGCCAACAATCCGAGCCAAAAAATTGGAGCCAAAACCCCCGTCGAAGGAACCGACGCGCGGACCTGTTTGCCCAAAAATCGCATTGTCTGCGGCAATACTTAAGTCGCATACAACGTGCAATACATGGCCGCCTCCAATCGCATACCCTGCAATCATGGCAATGACCGGCTTAGGGCAGGTGCGGATTTCCCTTTGGAAATCTAAGACATTGAGCCTATGGGCGCCTTTTGCATCGGCATATCCTGCGCTGCCTCGAATTTTTTGATCGCCTCCGGAGCAAAAAGCCTCTTTGCCCTGTCCTGTCAAAATGATGACTCCAATATTTGGATCGTGGCGGGCATCATTGAGAGCATGGCTCATCTCGTCAATTGTCTCGGGACGAAATGCATTGCGCACCTCGGGGCGGTTGATTGTAATTTTTGCAATCCCTTCGTATTTTGCGTATTTAATGTCAGTGTAGTTTCCTAAATCAATCCAGGGAAATGTCATATAAAACACCTTTTTTCAATGATTTTTGCAAGCTTTTCGGGCCCTTCGAGATGGACCATGTGTCCGGCGTTAGGAATCACGATGGCCTCTTTATAAAGAGATCTATATTTCATATCGCGCTCTCCCACAATAAAAACGGCCTCTTTCGGAAGGAGGAGATCTTGTTTGCCAAGACTATAATAAAGGAGCGTTTGCGAGAGTTGTTCAGGATCATGGGCCTTGCGCTCTTTCAAATTGGGTATAAATCCGGAAAAGATCGGTTGATCGTACCATTCGATTAAAAAATCGTCAAAGGATTGTCTTAATTTTTTCGCCCAAATGAGATCTTGCTCCCATCGTTGTTGTTTTTCTTCCGCTGTTTTAAGACCTAAATGGGCGGAAAGGATTGTGATTGTTGCTACTTTTTCGGGGAATGCCGCTGCGTATTGCATCAAAAGACGCCCCCCCATCGAGTAGCCGACTAGATGCATTTTAGGAAAGTCGGGCATCAGGGAAAAAAAATCTTCCGTAAATGGAGTCGATCCATGACCCGGCAATTCCATTTGAATGCAAGAATACTTTGTTAAATGAGAGCAAAGAGGATCAAAATCCTTTGGAGAGCCTAAAAAACCATGAAGAAAAACAATAGGACAGGCCCTTCTTATGAGCATATCTTTTCATGAAAACGGAAGTTTTCTTTTCGATCTGTGATGAGCTCTACAATGCCAAAGGAAGGAAGACTATTGAGCTTCCCCTCCATTTTGACATAGGGGATCTCGAACATGTCTGCCGCTTTTTCAAAACTCCATGGATGGGAGGCTGTGAAAAGTTCATTGAGGTGTGGAGATTTTGCCACAGGAAGATAATCAAAAATAGCGCCCCCAAAATTATTCGAAATAATGAGGAGAATCTGATGTTTTTTAATGAGGGGAAGGGAGTTGAGATCGTGCAAGGCGGCTTGATCGCCGATAAACCCAAGCAAAGGAGTTTTGAGGGCCTCAGCAATGCCTGACATCGTAGCGATATTTCCGTCAATTCCAGAGGCGCCGCGGTTTGCAAAAAGAAGGGGAGCTCGATTGGGGAAGAAAAAACGGTCGGCATGGCGAATCGGCATGCTATTGCCAAAAAATATGGGTCGATTTGCGGGAAGGGAGAAAATAGCGTGGGCTTCGCTAAAGTCTTTTTGAAAAGAGGCGGTAATCGTGGCATCGATTTCTTGGTCTAAACGCTGCCAAGCAGGGAGCCAATTTGGATCTGTATTGCCTTGGAAAGAGTCGCAGAAAGGTTTGATGTCCGATTGAACGCGCGTAAATAAACGTCTTTCTGGATCTTGAAGAGAAGGGAAGGGACTTACATGGATTGCCGGAGTCTTGTCCGCCCATTTTAAAATGTCTTTAGAAATAAAACGATCTCCAAAGTGGATGATGAGATCGGGCTCAAGGGGTTGTTTGAGGAGGAAATCAAAATGGCGGATCTGTTCTTCGGAAGGAAAACTGCGGGCTTGAGAGAGAAGATCGGCAAAAACAGGCCATTGCAATCTTTTTGCCAGCTGCAAAACAGGCGTTGGATCGTCGATGGGGCCCAAAAGAATAACCCCCCGTTTCGCCTCTGTTTCTATCGGCCTTGTAGAAAGGGTCGGGAGAACAAAGGAGATGGGTCTTCCCGGAGAAAGAAGGGAGGGGAAGAGATGAAACGGTTCTTGAAAAGGGCAGTTGAGATGGACTGGACCTGGCGGATTTTGAAGACTTAAAAATACATGATGGGCCACGATAGATCGCGTTGTTTTTTCGTCGAGATGGGAATGCAAATCGGCGTGAGTGCGAAGAAGCTTTCCAAAAAGGTCTACCTGATCGATCGATTGGTTTGCTCCGCAAGAGCGAAGCTCGTGGGGACGGTCTGCTGTCAATAAAATAAGTGGAATCTTGCTATGGTGCGCTTCGATGGCGGCAGGATAGAGATTGGCAACGGCTGTGCCGGAAGTTGTGATCACAGCAGAAGGGGACTTGCTTGCCTTTGCAATGCCGAGGGCATAAAATCCAAGGCCCCTTTCATCAAAATGTACGACGATATTGGCTTTTGGATGTTCTTTTGCAGCCAAAGCAAGAGGCGCGCTCCGCGATCCCGGGGCAATACAAAATTGAGTGACTCCTTGCGCTACGAGCTGGTCAATGATCCATAGAGCTTGGTTCATACAAAAATCTCTTTATAAAGTTCCATCTTGTGGCCCAGCTCTTCCCATTCTGCTTCCGGATCGGATCCGGCAACAATCCCGGCGCCTGTATAGAGTTTGACAGTGGTATTTTGAATCAAACAACAGCGGATCGCTACGACCCAAACAGATTTTTCGGGAGTGATCCAACCGAGAGATCCTCCATAAAAACCCCTTTCAAAAGGCTCTTTTTTCAAAATCCAATCCAAAGCTTCCCTAGAAGGAGTTCCGCAAAGAGCCGGCGTCGGATGAATTGCCTGTAGGATCTGATCATTCGAGATTGCTTCTCGTAAACGCCCTTTGAATTGCATGCATAAATGTTGGACGTTTTGCGTTTTACGAATGTGGAGAGGCGAGGGATTTAAAAGAGAGGCGCAAAGGGGAGAAAGTCGATTTTGCAAAAACGAGATCACAGGGGAGATTTCGCTCTGAGTTTTTACACTTTCGAAAAGGGCCTTTTCGAGAATTAGATCTTCGCTCTCCGACTTCCCTCGTCTACAGGTTCCGGCGAGCGCCTCGCTTTCGATCTCTTCCCCTTTTTTTAAGAAAAGAAGCTCAGGGCTCGCTCCGAGAAAGGCCATTTCCTCATTTGCAAAGCAAAAGACCGTAGAATTTTCTGCCTTTTTTAAGAGGCTTGCAGTCACGGCAAAAGGATCGGGCGCCGTCTCGCACTCTAAAGTGCAGCACCTGGCTAAAACAACTTTATCGAACTTTTTTTGGCAAATAGCCTCAGTTGTTTTTTTGATTGTAGAAATCCACTCTTTTTTTCCCGGGGAAAAATCGCGCCGCAATACCCGAATAGGCAAAGATGGAGGAGGTAGGGATAGAACTCTTTTGACCGATCTAAAATAAGAAGGGGTGGTTTGAATGAAAGGAAGAAGGCCGAAAAAAGCGCCTTCCGGAGGAGGATTTCCTTCTCTATCTACCCAAAATACATTCATGTTTTTGTGCCGGAATATAACGTCACAGCGCCAAGAGCCATCGGATATTGGACGAGTTTGCGAAAGGAGGCCTCCTTCATAAGAGATATAAAGTTATCTCCGGAAGGGAAGGTTTCAATTGTTCGATTTAAGTAAGTGTAGGCCTTAGATTGTTTCGACATAAAATTCCCGATTCGAGGTAAAAGATGGCGTAAATAAAGAAGATACATGCCGCGAATGGGTTGCGGAGGAAGGGAGAACTCGAGAATCAGACACTTGCCCTGAGGTTTTAATGTTCGGTAAATTTCTTGCAAAGCAAGCAAAGGGTTGGGGACATTCCGAATCCCAAAAGAAAATGTAGCTGCGTCAAAGGTGTTTTCGGGGAAGGGGAGTTTTTGGGCGTCGGCGCAAATCAGATCGATTTTGTCTTTATATAGTTTTAAAGATACCTTGTCTTTGGCGATGAGAAGCATTTCTTTGGCAAGATCGATGCCCGATGCTTTATAAATAGAGGCGCCGTGTTCAAAAAGAGAAATGAGCTGGTCACCGGTTCCTGTTGCAAGATCGAGCAAGCGCAAGTTTTTTTTAGCCGGCAAATTTTGAGCGACTTTGCGGCGCCATCCTTGATCCATCCCGAAGGATAATACCCGATTGATCCGATCATATGTCGAGGCAATCTGGTTGAACATTTTCCAGCTATCTTGCGCGCAATCTGTTTTCGGCATGCAAATCTCGTGATTTGTTTTGTTGAAAAAAAGAGATCATACCAACATCGGATATATACTGAAAACGATTCAAAAAAAATCCCAAAAAATCGCCCTTCTTATCTGCGGTACTTTGGGTATATTTCAAGAGTACTTCATATGGGTCAATAACCAATCATTAACATCTGCTATCAAGTCTTGGAGAAGTTTTGGGGGGTGAAGTGCTTTGGGTATAGCTGAAGGGAGGTCTTTTTGATACCCCAGCCACAATGATTGCAGTGTTTCTAGTGAGTCTGCATCAAATGATATCGGCAACTTATTTAATGAAGTTCCTCTATGGTTAAACACATTTTTTACAACTTTATCAATATAATCTGGATCTAAACATTTCTCTGAAGAAATAAGCGAATAAAGGTCATGAAAATCCTTCATTCTGGTGTTCCCACTGTCTCGATGAATGACTGTCTCAAGTTTTTCAGCAAAAATGAATTCTTTCGGATATGAGCGCACTTGAATTTTGCTTTCAAACAAAGGACCCTTTGATGTTGACGTCAAATTCATTGGATAATCAATCGCCTCAACGATATCGCCAAAACCAAGATCGATCTGGATATGAGTTTGCGGCCCTCCAAGTTTTGCCAATAATAGAACCTCCATGCCGGTATAATCCATATGCGGATGCATTAATTTACCGATACTCACCTTTTCAAATTCGAACCCATCTTGAAGAGGAACACTGCAAATGTGATCGAAAGCTTTTCCCAAAAATTCTTCTGTATTTTTCAGTTTTTCCACTAGAAAATCTAGATCTCTCGTTTCTCTGCCTATAGGAATATATCGCGCTAAAAGAGAACCTCCTTTCAAAATGAAGTTGGTTTTATATTTGGATTGACAGAGGCGGGCTAAAAAGCGTTCCAAAATCAAATTATGCCAAATTTGATCAAAAGTAAGATCTCGCGCTTTGGCGACAGCTCGAAGACGTTCTTTAATAGATTGTTTTAAAGAATTGCTCATGTTGTAAGAGCCATAACGAAGGGGTGTATATTGACTCGAAGTGTCTTAGCATATTTCATAAGTTTATTGAGGTTAGCTTTTGTAGAGTGGGTCTGCCGAAGATAATCTTGGAGTGCCTTAAGAGCCACTTCTTTACTTAAATATCGAAAAGAGTCGATCACAGTTCTTTCTTTATCAAAGATTTTTAAGCGATACGTTCCAATCTGAATTTCTATAACCCCAAGTTCCATATTTCGCATGCGTACGATCCGAGTTTTAGGTCTCTTAGGACTTTTTGATGCATGAGGAACAGCGATCCAAAACTGTCGCATTATTTGATCTGTAAATCCATAATAGCAAAGAGCTGAAACTAGGCAGATTACACCATTGGGTATACTCATCGCTACAAGAGCCAGATCTTCCCATCGAAAGTCGATGTCTAGCTTTGCCTTAGAACCTCGATAAACACCACGACTTACTCGTTCTAAGATTCCTGTTTTGCAGAAATGAGAGAGCATGCGGGAAGGAATTCCAGCCGCGCGAGCCTCAGCCGCAGTGAAAACCGGCGTTTTTTCAAAAATTTGAAGCAGTATCTCATACTTAGAAGTCACATTCTATATGTAATACAGGTACCCAATAATGTCAAGTGGGTTCCTTTGTTACAGTCCCAAAATTCAGGTTATTAGGGCGCGGAAAATACTTTATCCCACTGGGCGGCAATGGCATCCCACGTATACTCTTGCAACACAAACTCGCCCAAATTTTTCCTCTCTTCAAGAGAGATCGTTTCCGCCTTTTCAAGGGCCGTCTTCAATGTCTCAAAATACTTGTCTTCATTTTGACACAAATATCCATGGCGAACCGTTTCTTTCAATCCCGCATGGACCAGAACAACAGGCATAGCCCCCGCCAGTTGCGCCCGGAGCGCTGTAATGCAAAACGTTTCAAAGGCTGTGCAAGGATATGTCCACAAGGAAGCCTTTGCATACGCTTGATTGAGCTCTCTATGGCCAACAAGCCCATGCTCTTTGACATCCAAAGGGGCAAGTTCCTGGACTTGCATGCGCAGTTTAATCTCTTTTTCTAAAGAAAGAAGCCCCCAATGCTGCCATCCATAATAGATATCTAAAGTGGCTTTTGGGAATTGTTTTTTCACGCGCGGCCAAATATTTAAAAGAACTTCCAGACCGCGCGCATAGTTAGATCCATAAATGCATGAATAAGGATTTTTTCTTTCCTGGACCGGAGCAAATTGTTCCGGAACAATTCCATTTCCGAAAATTTTCGTATACTTTTCGAAAGAAGGGCTCACCGCAATCCATTGCTCCCTCTGCGCATTCGAAAGCCAAAGGACATCGTCAAACGCATTGACTTTTCCAGGGTCTACGAGATAAGTCAAGATATCGTGCGGCCAGAGATACACCTTCTTGGCTTGGCTTTTTAATTTAACTCCCATCTCCGGCATCCGCCAAGAAATCGCAATGTCGGTCGGATCTATGTTTGTTTGGCAAGGGATAAAGCGGGGATTGGCATTTGGTTTTGAATGGATCGAACCCGCCGGAGGATTGCCAAGAACAATCACCCGATATCCCAGTTTGACCAAACTCTTCGACATGTAGATGACGGCTTCTTCCGATCCCGGAATCCCTTTTTCTATGCTGTCGGGATCCCACGGTTTCACCCCCTTGACCGGGACTGTGAAAATAGCAATTGTTTTACCTTCTGAAGCCGCGACAATCTGAAATGAAAAAAACAAAATAAGAAATCGGAAAATTTGACGCATTATTTGATCAACATTCCATGCTTAATCAGTTTTGAATCTTTTTTAACAAACAATAGATCGATTTCATTGAGTTCTCCGGAGGGGAGATAATGGCACTCAAAAATATCTTGCAGCGAGTATCCAAGCTGATCCATCAATACCATGATTTCATGCGCTGAAGGAGCCCCTTTGTTATATTCTAAGATTTTACTCTCAATCACAATGGCCTCGGCATGTTTAATAATATCAATTCCACCCTCTATGATGATTTTCTCAGCTCCTTGCACATCCATTTTCACAAAATCAGGAAGGGCAATCCGATGTTTGCTAATCAGCGAAGAAAGGGGGATCATCTTCATATTCTTTTCAACGTAGTCAACGCCGGACTGCTTGAAATACTTGGTTTGTTCCAAGAACACACTATCTCCGGTGGTTCCATTGCTATAAAAGGTAACTGTCTTTTCTTGGTTCCCTAAAAGAACGCAAAAATAAGGACACGCCGTTTTTTCTAAAGCCGGTTTATGAATCTCATTGGCTTCAAATAGAATGAATTGGGAGTCTGGATATATTTTCCTGATCTGCTGCGTCCAATTCCCCTCATGTGCGCCGATGTCGTAAATGACTTTAGGATTGAATCCCTTGTTCTTGAGGATTTGCATGCGGCCTTTATGAAGGTTTTGGTAAAAAAAACTCTCCTCGGAAACCGCTGAAGAAACACTGAAAAGTAGAAGAAAATAAAAAAAATTTTTCATATGCGAGCAGGCTATCACAGCGCGATCAATAAACTCTACAAAAATTTTTTTGATCGATCAGAAAGAATATCCGATTTTCCCATAGAATTGAGTGGATTTGTATCCGCTTCCATATTCTCCCTCGTAGATCAAAGACCAATATCCTCTCCAATTTGTCTGCCAAAAAAACTCTAGAGCAGGGGAGATGAGGTTCTGACTGGACGTGAATGTTTCCACAGTAAAAGAGGCTGGAGCGCCTAGGATCGCAGCCTTGAGATGGCCGATATCATTTGGGTCTTTATAAACATAGCTGAGTTTCCCTCTTGCAACAAAAGTTCCCCAGCTAAAAGTCGTCGTATTATAACCGTTGAGGCCGGCTTCAAAACGAAACATCCAAGAATTTCTAGAAGAGATTTTCATATTGTAGGGAAAAGCCCCTTTTTCGGCGTAACTTGGGTCCCATTCAGCCACCCAATCCAAGAGGGCAAAAGGTTCAATTGTCCCGCTACGGATAGTGTAATCCCATCCGGCGCCAAAATGGACATCGAATTGTCCTGCCGTGTACGAGCTTTTTGCTGTTTTCTGAAATCCTGGGTAGGAAATGTTTCGTTTTTGATCAACTCCCATACATTCGCCCCAAAGAGCTGCATCGATAAAAAAATCAGAAAAAAACTTCATTCCATACACGCTGAAATAGCCGGCATTGATTTCATTGCTTCCCATAGATTGGTGCTGGTTCATCGCGGCATGCGCATAGCCCGCTAAAAGGCCAATACACCCTTCCTCTATATTGCCATAATCATAGGCGATCAAAAATCCGCCGCTATTGAATTGGAAAGAGGGAGTCTGATCTTGGGCATTTTGACTGCCGAATTCTCCAAAGCCCGCCGACCAGATTTGAGATTGCGTATTTTTTTGAGGAGCGTACATGATTTGGCGAGGAGAAGGGGCCGCAGCTAAAAAAGAGGTTTCTTTCGCAAAACGATTTTGTTTATGGCGATAGGAAAAACGCTCTTTCGTAAAGCGGGAATCCAACGCTTTAGAAAATAGGAACATGAGATTTTGCGCAGTGAACGCCGGAATAGAATTTCTTGCGGGGCTGATCGATTCAAGGGCATTTTCATAATCCGAAAAAGAGAGCCGGTTTAAAAGAGAGATTTGATCGGTTAATCCCAAAGCGCCTTCTTCAGGAATTAAAAGATTGAGGTAATTTGCCACTTTTAAGTTATTTCCGGATAAACCCTTTGTCCGAAGAGAGGATTCAGAAGGGAAAAAAAACTCAAATTGGACAAAAGTAGGGGATCCAATCGGCAGATAAGAAAGCAAGTACGTGGGAGTTGCGTTTGTAAAGCTAACAGAATCAAAGGTTCCTGAAATAGACGATGCAGCCAAAACAGTATATGTGCCAGGTGTTGCGCTTGGATTTATATCGATCTCCAAAATCCCTGCGAGGGAAGCGGATCCGAGCACGCCAACCAAAGAAGAGTTTCCGGGGTTGATTTCGATATGGACAAGGCTTCCCAGAGTATTGGACATCGGATCTGCAGGAGATAAGGTCAACTGGCCGAGAACAAGCGCTTGCGCCGTATCCGGAGAGATAGTTCCGGAATTGGCAAAAACGTTTCCTGTTAAGAGGCCTGAGCCGCTCAAAGTCCCTCTTTGTGTGCTAAATCCAATATCTCTACAAACCGAAATATCTGCTTGATCAATGACCCCATTTACTTTGAAATTGGCGTTGTTGATTTTGATCGTTCCTTGGTAATGGGAGGTTCCGTTATAAGTAACCGTTCCGTTTCCTGTTACATTCACGCGCGTTCCCGTCCCTCCAAATGAGGTATCATCGACAAAAGAAACTTGGTCGGAAAGAATTAAAAGATCGTTCGAATCTTCCGCAACCAAAGAAAGAGAGGAATTCTCGCGAAGAAAAATACAATCTCCTAAAAAAGATCCGGGATTACCGGGGCTAGAATCCGGTCCTCCATTTCCTCCGAGCCCGGGCAGCGCAATATTATTTGCTGCGCTAAACGTCGTTGTAATTCCTGGGAATGCTTGGATCTTGAGAGTTAACCCGCTATCCACAAAAATAGCGGGCCCAAGTCCGCTTCCGCCTCCTCCGCCTCCGCCGCCAGATCCTGGACCAAAAGAACCGGCCCCCGATCCGCCGCTTCCTCCGCCCAACTTACCCGTATCAGTTCCTCCCGGGGCAGGAGAGCTGCTCGAAGGTCCGCCACCACCGCCGCCTCCGCCGCCCTGAGAATTGCCTCCGTCTGAAAGAGTGGAGCCGGATAGATCGGCACCGCCTCCGCCTCCTCCGCCCCCAACGCCTCCGGCTCCGCCCTGTACAGTGTAAGAAGGATCTGATGAACCAGATCCTGCGCCTCCGCCGCCGCCGCCGCCATATCCCCCGCTGCCCGCTTCTCCGCTCGTTGTATTTGTTGTTCCGAAGGCGACAACGCCTCCACCGCCTCCGCCTCCGCCATCTCCACCTACACCACCGGAAGCTGTAATGCCGCCCCCGGGAGGCGTCGATCCGATGGGCTCATGTCCATCCATCCCTCGGCTGCCGCCTCCGCCGCCCCCCGCATTTCCAACGGGCGCTAAAAGATTTCCGCCGCCGCCGCCTCCCGCATCGATCCCGCCTACATGGCCTCCGGAACCCGATCCCGCCGTAATGGAAAGATAATAATTACTTCCAGGAAATCCATCTTGTTCGTCCGATCCACCTGTTCCGAGATTTGTGGGAGTTCCTAACGCAGCGCGAGATCCTATCCCGCCGCCGCCGCCTCCACCCCCGCCCAAGGGGGAAGCGTTCGAGAGGGTGGCATCTCCTCCATTCCCGCCAAAGCCTCCGCCCCCGCCGCCGCCGGTGCTTCCATTGGTCGTAACAGACCCTCCATCTCCCCAAAAACCGCCGCCGCCACCGCCGCCTTCATCTCCTGTTGGAGAAATGCTGAAATAATTCCCGCCGTTTCCGCCGACAGCAGAGCAATTTTGGATCGAGACATTCATCAATGTAATGGAAGGAGTCGAACCATCTAAAAATGTGGCCGGCGCATAGATAGCGCCTCCAGCCCCCATGCCGCCGCCGCCGCCCGAATTCCCGTCTCCGCCATTGCCACCTTTTGCCGTGAGGTTTTGAAAGATCATGTTTTGAATCGTGACGTTTCCCATAGGGACAAAAAAACCGCTATAAGAACCCGTATTGCCGTCAATTGTGACAGTGGGGATAGATCCCGGGTTGCCAATTGTGATATTCACTGGGTTTGAAGAGTTGTTGATGATGGGCAAAAGTCCATTGAGCTGAATTGTCATCGGCGATGCAAAAATAACGGCGCAATCGTCGGGTGTGGAATTCAATATCTGATTCATTGCATTCAAATTAAATCGCAAATCTCCGGGATCTCCTGTCCCGCCTGGATTATTATCCGAATTTTGCGTGACGCTGAATGTGGTTAAAGCAAGGAGAGAGTGAATTCCAAGGAGAGAAAAACAGATTTTAAGCATGAAAAATCTTCAGGTTGTTTTTCAGCATCATAAGTTTATATAAAAATTTATTCAATCTTAGAATCTTGGCAAAGAAGTAAGTTCGTTTTTTTGAGAAAAATAATGAGGCCTCATCGCAAAAACAATCGCTGCATAGCGAATTTTGCCGCTTTGTAAAACAATATGAGGCGTTGGATAAATAGAAAATTCTGTCAGAAGAGATCCCGGAATGAGCAAGATAGAGGCTCTTTGAGGAGAGCTTCTCAAGGGCGAAGAAAAGTCATCTGCTGTCAATGAAGATTTGTAAGAAGACAAAAGAAGCGATCCGTTGTCCGTGCTATCGAGAAAAAGAGAAAATGCGGTGCCGTCGTAATGCGGTTTTGCCGCCATGTAATGAGGGAGATATTTGACGACTTTAAAAAGAAGAGGGGGTTTCCCGTATTGCGAAGAAAAAATCCCGCTTAAACCTAGATCCATTGCAACGTCTTCAAATAGATCTCCATAGGGACTCTGCATTTCAAAACAACGGGTAAAAAAACAGGAGATTTCAGGGATCGAAAAAAATTCGGGATATCTAGAAAAAATAAATTCGTGAAAATGGATTGAATAATAGAAAGAGATTTGATTTCTACCTAATTGACTCGACTCATCATAGAAACCAAAAAAATCGGTAGAATAAAAGGATTTATCTTTTGAGCGAATGAACCTTTCTTTTGCGTTATATAGTTTATTTTTCCAATCTGGATTGCGTTGTAAAAATAAAATGAACTCATCAAAAGATGCGTAGAGGGCATCAAATGCAGAAGGGTCTTGTTTTTTATCGGAAATTTCTACGTACCCTACTTGCCTTAATCTCTCTTTCAGAGTTGTGGACTCAAGAAAAGAGAAAAAAAGGCAAAATAGAATAATACGCAGAAAACTATTTTCCGCTGCGCTTTCTCTCGTTTTCAGTGAGATATACCTTGCGCAGACGAATGAAATTCGGCGTCACTTCAACAAGCTCATCATCTGCGATGTAGTCAATTGCTTGTTCTAAAGTGAATCTGCGGGGAGGTGTCAGAGTGATGTTTTCATCAGAACCTGCCGCGCGGATATTTGTGAGCTGCTTTGCTTTTGTTGCATTCACAATGAGATCGTTGTCGCGAGAATACTCGCCGACAATCATCCCTTCATACACTTCATCTCCGGAGTCGACAAAAAGAGCGCCTCTTTCCTGAAGATTGAAAAGAGCATATCCATTTGCTTTGCCGCTTCCATTCGAGATCAGAACCCCTCGAATACGGCCGATCAATTCTCCTTTCCAAGGGGCAAAAGAATCAAAGATAGACGTCAAAATTCCAAGACCCGAAGTGCGCGTTAAAAAGTCATTTCGATATCCCATGAGTCCGCGCGTTGGCACGAGAAACTGCATTGTGGTCAATCCATGCTCTGAGGTGGAAAGCGACTGCATCTCGCCTTTTCTTTTTGAAAGATCCTCAATCACTGTCCCGGAATAATTCTCAGGCACTTCGACATGAACTCTTTCCATCGGTTCATAAACCACGCCATTGATTTCTTTCGTGATGACCTTTGGCTTAGAAATGGCCATTTCAAAGCTTTCTCGGCGCATGGCTTCGATGAGAACAGCCAAATGAAGCTCGCCTCTTCCGCAAACGCGGATCGCGTCGTCCCGTCCGGGCACTTCCTCAATCTTTAGAGAAATATTGGCCCTTTTTTCTTTCATAAGCCGATCGCGCAGCTTATTCATCGTGACGTGTTTCCCGTCTTTTCCGACAAAAGGGCTTGTGTTCACGAGAAATTCAACGGATACGGTCGGCTCGCCGAGCGTAATCGGAGGAAGCTGGACAATTTGCTTTGGATCGGAAAGGGTGTCTCCAATTTCAATTTCGGGAATCCCTGAAAGGGTTACGATATCGCCAGCGCCCGCTTCATTGATTTCCACTTTCTTAAGACCTAAGTGCCCTTCGATCTTCACGATTTTGTGGTTCGTGTGGTTTCCATTTCTATCAATTCGGACAACGGTGTCGCCTTTTGTAATTTTGCCTTCCAAAATACGTCCGCAAGCCTGTCTTCCCACGTAATCATCATAAGAGATCGTAGCTGCCTGGCAAAGGAAGGGGAGATCGAGGTTTCCCGGAGGAGGGGGAGCGGCTTTGACGATGAGATCAAAGAGAGGGGTTAAGTCTTTCGGGGTGTCGCCGAGCTTTGCAATCGCATATCCGTTGAAGCCGGAAGCGTAAATGTAGGCGAAATCGAGCTGCTCATCATTGGCTCCGAGTTCCAAAAAGAGATCAAAAGCCTGATTTAATACTCGATCCGGGGCTGCATGAGGGCGATCGATCTTATTGAGAACGACAATCGGCCGCAATCCCATTTTTAACGCAGCAGACAAAACAAAGCGCGTTTGCGGCATCGGACCTTCCTGGGCGTCGATGAGAAGGAGAACGCAGTTGACCATCCCCAAAACCCGCTCGACTTCTCCCGAAAAATCGGCGTGGCCGGGCGTATCGATAATATTGAACTTATAGTCGTCGTGGAAAACGCAGGTGTGCTTTGCGAAAATCGTAATTCCACGCTCGCGCTCTTGGTCATAGCTGTCCATGACTCGCTCGGGAATTTTTTCGTTCTCTCTAAAAATTTTTGATTGTTTGAGGAGGTTGTCGAGAAGGGTCGTCTTCCCGTGGTCGATGTGCGCAATAATTGCGATATTTCTGATTTTTTGTGGGTCTTGCATGGACACATTTTAGATATTGGAAGAATTAATTGCTACCAATAAGTTAAATCTTGCTTTAAAGCAAAATTATGACCTATCATAGTGCGCGAAAGATGAGGGGATTCTCATGGAAAATCATGGAGCAGACGAGCTAGAGGAAAAAACAGAGTCTTCCCTTCTTGAATCCAAGACAGGGCAGATCGACGATCTGTTGAAAGAAAAGCTTGAAAAAGCGTTCCATAAACAGACCTCAAAATTCCGCTTACACGATATTGCCAAAATTGCGTGCGAGCATTCTCCCATCGACTTAGCCTACGCAGCTTCCCACCTTCCTCCCAATGTCCGGCCCATTCTCTACGAAAACCTTCCCAACCGCGATGCCAAAATCAAATTTCTCGTCAACACAGACAGCGATACAAGAACCGCCCTTTTCCGAGAATTGGACGATGTCGAGTTAAAAAAAATATTTGATCGAGTTCCGACAGACGAGGCCGTTTGGCTTGTCGAAGATATGCCCGAAAGACGGTTTCGCAGACTGATGGAGCTCATCGATTCGAGAAGAGCGAATCGGATCCGCGAGCTGAAAAAACACGACAGGAAGAGCGCCGGACGTCTGATGACCTCCGAGTTTTTTGCTTTTACGATGGATATGACAATCGGGGAGTCGGCAGCGTATATCCGAGACAACCCCCGGATTGATTTCACCAAGGGAATTTTCATCTTAAATCACGCAGGCGAGCTGCAAGGATTCGTTCCGGCCCGCAATATGATGATCAACCCTCATTCCACCCCTTTGCGCCAAGTGATGCGTCCCGTTCTTCACAAAGTAACAGCGGATGCAACGCGCGAAGAGGTCATCGATCTCGTAGAACGGTATAAAATCTCTTCTCTTCCCGTGGTAGACATCGACAATTACTTAATTGGGGTCGTAGCTCACGAAGACGTCGTGGAAGCCATGGAAGACATGGCCGACGAAACGATCGCCAGAATGGCGGGGACAAATGAAAAATTTACTTCCCACGATTCGATCCTCCGGAGATTCACCACCCGGGCGCCCTGGCTGATTGTAACGCTTGGCGCCGGCCTCCTCAATGTGGGCGTGATGTCTTCTTTCCAAAAACTCGAAGGAGACGCTTTGACATTCGCCTTCTTTTTTGTTCCCTTAATTACGGGAATGTCGGGCAATATCGGTCTTCAGTGCAGTACTGTATTGATTCGAATCATGGCGGTGGGGGGACTTTCTGCGGGAAGCCGCAAAGAAACCATTGTCAAAGAATTTTTTAGCGGTCTTTTCACCGGATCTATCTTCGGCGTATGCAGCGGAATCATCGTATTTTTCCTCGATCTATTGAGCGGCGGCGCTTTAGCTTCCATTACACCTGTGGCAGTCTCTATGATTGTTTGTTTCGGCCTCATCGGGGGATGCTTTGCAGGAACTCTTCTCGGCGTATTTTCGCCCCTCTTTTTTGCTCGCATTGGCGTGGATCCGGCGATCTCGGCAGGGCCGATTGTCACAGCATTCAACGACTTCCTTTCCATGACGATCTACTTCGTCATCGCATGGGGCGTTAGCTCTTTATTTTTCTAACAAAAACCTTCCTTTATTTTTCATAAAACAGTATCCTTTTCTGTTATTTTTTTGGAGAAATGTATGTCAAGTATTGCATTTGGCGCAGCTTTATTGAAAGGGGCTGCTGCAGTAGGCGCTAAGGCTGCGGTTCCTACACTAATATGTCTCAAGACTACGGCTCCTGCGGTTGCTGTAAAAACCGCGGCTGTCGGGGCTGCCGTTATATCGGCTCCTGCAGCGATTGGAGTCGCTGCCGCCACATGTGTTTGCGCGGGCACATATTATTATTTCCAACAGGGAGAACCTGAAGTACCCATAGTAGACTCTGAAGAAATTATGGGAAAAATAAGAGCGACTACACACAGAACTCTT
>CAYOMT010000002.1:7904-49484 GCA_964405125.1 uncultured bacterium | reverse complement strand
TTGATCTTGAAGTGATTTCTTCCAATGAAAGGGCCATTAAAAAAATCAAAATCCAGCCGAGAATCGACCTTTCATAACCATGGAATTTGAGCGAAACGAACCCAAAACTGAGGTTTCATAAATTTGGATTGTCAAACAAAGGATTCTAGGGCAAAATAAGACTCCTTAAGTCAAGGAGAATTCATGCGTCGGTCGATCTGTCATTGCGAACCAAATGTTGCCCTAGCCGGGGATGTCGGCCATTGGAAATTTGTCTATACAACAGCAAATCACCTCCCGAAGGGAACAAAACTTCGCTTTGATCTCGAAAGCCATGGATCCAATCTAGACTGGCAAATCCCGCAAACAAATCTTAAGAAAAAAGAAAACCTCATTTGGGCGGAAGTGGAAGGAAAAATCTTTGGAGCCTCTGAAGTAGAGCACCCGCAGAAAAAGACTCCTTCCTATGAATTCACCCTTCCTACAGAAGTAAAGCCCGGGGAGCATCTCGTCATTCACATGGGAACCTTGGATGGCAGCCAAGCGCAGAAAGGAAACTTCTCCCAAAAAATCATCCAAAGAAAGCGCCCATTCACCCTTTTTATCGACCCAAAAGGCAAAGGCGATTACAAGGAAAGCGAAACTTTTTACCTCGATGTACGCGGAGGCCACCTCAAACACATGCGGATCATCGCGCCATCGCTTGTGAATCGGAATAAAAGATTCGATATCATCGTCCGTTTTGAAGATATGTACGGGAATCTGACTTCAAATGCTCCGGAAGGGACTCTGATCGATTTAAGCTATGAGCACTTGCGGGAAAATCTCAATTGGAAGCTCTTTGTTCCGGAAACCGGGTTCATCGCTCTGCCGAATCTTTATTTTAATGAGCCGGGCATCTACAGAATCCAGCTGCGCAATTTGAAATCGAAAGAAACATTTTTCTCTCCTCCGATCAAATGTCTTCCGGAAGCAGGCTTAAGCCTTTTCTGGGGATTGCTCCACGGAGAATCGGATCGGGTGAAATCGAGCGCAAATATCGAAGCCTTCCTTCGCCATGTCCGCGATGACAAAGCGCTCCAGTTTTTCGCGACTTCCTGTTTTGAAGCAGAAGAAGATACGTCGAATGAATCGTGGAAATCGATCTCCAATCAAATTGCCGAATTCAACGAAGAAGACCGTTTTGTTGCATTCCAAGGATTTCAATGGCTTGGAGAGCCCAAAGAAGAGGGCTTGCGCCAATTTATTTACGCAAAAGACGGCAAGCCGGTCTTGCGTCGAAAAGACACAAAGAACAATTCTCTTAAGAAAATTTTTAAAACGAATAATCCCAAAGAATTGATTGCGATTCCGATGATGACGATGGGAAAAGAGACCTGCTATAACTTTGAGGATTTCAATCCTGAATTTGAAAAGGTCGTAGAAATCTATAACTCTTGGGGCTCTTCCGAGTGCACCGCCAAAGAAGGCAATAGAAGGCCGATTTCCGGAGGCCGCCATGGGATTTCTGAAACGGCTGAAGGCTCTTTAATCAAAGCGTTGAATATGGGACACCGATTTGGGTTTGTCGCAGGAGGCCACGATGATCGAGGCATTTACCACAATCTCCCCGAAAAAGGGCAAACAGAATATTCCGCAGGGCTGACTGCCATTTTATCTAAAGAACACAATCGATCCTCTTTGATCGAAGCAATCCAAACAAGATCTTGTTATGCCACAACGGGAGAAAGGATCGTGTTGGGCTTGCAAATCGCCGGACAAAATATGGGCTCGGAAATAGATACAAAGAGCCGGCCCGGTTTGGAATTCAATCGGCACATTACGGCCTATGCAATCGGAACCTCTCCTTTGACTGAAGTGGTTCTCATTCGCAATGGAAAGATCTTAAAATCATTTGATGTCAAAGATGAAAAATGGGAAATCGCGTATGACGACATGGATTCTCTGACGCAAATTGCGCTCGAAAATACATTGAATCGTCCTCCCTTTGCCTATTATTATCTGCGCGTGAGACAGGAAGATGGCCATATTGCATGGAGTTCGCCCATCTGGATCGATCTCAATGCGCGCAGCGCGCCGATTGCAAATGGCGGAAAAAAACTGAAAAAAAAATCCGGCTAAACCGGGTTGTTTTCAAAAATCTTTTTTTCAAGTAGCGTTATAGAAAAGAGATGATCTATGACCTATTTTCCCTTGCGCTGTATTATTGGCGTAGTGTGGGTGCAGGCATTTTTTGGACTTTCGGCAAACGAAGAAACAAAAATGCATGCCCTCTTCCTCATGCAAAACAATGAGGTAGAATCTGCCCTCGACCGCTATCAGCAATACTGCCGGAGTGCAGGAAGATACGACTTTGAGACGCTCCAGCAAATGGGGCTGATCATGCTCCAAAAGGGGATCCAAACGCAAGATCCCCAAACCTTTCTCATGACCCTTTTCGGAGCCGGCATCTCGGGTTCCTCGGGGGCTCTTGAAATCATTGAAAAAGGGATGGATCATCCCGATCCGCAAGTGCAGCTACTTAGCTTGCACTTCATCGCGCAATTTGAAGACGATAAAACAAACGATCTCTTGAATCGGGCGATGAGCTCGGATTACCTCTCGACGCGCATGGAAGCTGCCTTTTATATGTCGCAGAGGAAGCATCCCCATGCGGTGGGACAAATCGAAGGACTCATGTTCCGCCTGCCCCCGGTTTTTAAGCCCTACTTCCCCTCTTTTTTTGCCCTTCTTGGGACAAGCGATGCTACGGCGGCTTTAAAAAGGCTTATCGAAGACCCGGATCCGCAGGTGCGGATCGAATCGATTTTGAATGTCGCAAAGCTGGGAAGGGACGATTTTCTTCCGATGCTGCGAAGAAGGCTTTCCCATTCCCATATCGCAGAGATTGAGGCGACTCTATTTGCGATCGGCGCATTAAAAGATAGTTCGTCTCTCCAAAAACTCAAAAAACTCTCGCACTCTCCTGTGGATTCGATCCGTCTTGCGGCGGCGCTTGCTTTGCTGCAGCTAGGAGATCGAAGCGCCGTCCCCGAAATCATCGACATGGCAAACCACCATTATCTTTTTGCGATATTGAGTCTTGGGTCTGTGGCAGGTTCTGAGGAAACGCTCGCTGAACTCCTCGAATCTCACGATTTTCAAGTCAAAATGAATGCGGCTCTTGCCCTACTGCAAAGAAGAGATCCTAGGTGCTTGCCAACTCTTTGCGAAATCCTCATCAGCGACTCGCGCGATTTCGCCTTTCATCCGATGGGGTCTCTCGGGAGAACTCTCTCCGCATTCAAAGCGGTTCCTTCCGCAGAGCTGCGGGCAAAAGATCCGACAATTGATTTAAGCTATTCGATGGCCTTGCGCGAACATTTCTTGAGAGAGGCAATCCATCTGCCGGAAGAAGCGTTTTTAAAACTGGCGATGACGATCTTTCAAAAACAGCAAAACGACCTTGTTCCAACGACGATCTCTCTTTTGGAAAACCTAAGAACGGATCGAGCCATTCAATTGTTGAAAGAAGGGACAAAAAAAATCTCCTCTCCCCTGATCCGAGACTATTGCTACCTCTCTCTTTACCGCCTGAAAATAGAAGGGCCTTACGAGGAATACATCAATCACTGGGTCAATACACAGAAAAATGGGGAGCTCATTCGTTTGCGCCCGTTGCTTCCTTGGAAATATCGAATGGACCAATCCGATTACACTCTTTCTGCCGAAGAAACGTCGAAACTTTTGATCGATTCATTCCTCGCGATTGCAAATAGAAGGGATGAGAAGAGCATTTCTCTTCTTTTAAATGCTGTGCAGCATGGCAATCCGCAAAACCGATATGCCTTGATGGGCCTTCTCATGCGCTCCACAGAATAGACCTCTTTCGAACACGGGATAGACTTCTAATTTCAAGAAATATATAATTCGGGCTCATGGAGAATCTTCATCACATGAGCGCAATTCACTTGCGCAATGCCTTCCTTCAAGGCGACATCAAAGCCGTTTCCATTGCGAAATATTTTCTCAAGCGAATTGAAGTATTCGACCCCAAAATTCGGGCCTTTCTTTCGGTCCTCGAACCCACTGTCTTGCAAAAAGCAGAAGAATTGGATAGAAAAAGGGCCCATAACAAACCTCTCGGAAAAATGGCCGCAATCCCCGTTGCCATTAAAGACAATATGCATATCAAGGGAGAAAAAACGACCTGCGCCTCCAAATTTTTAGGAAACTATAAAGCTCTCTTCGATGCCACGGTCGTGCGGCTCATGGAGCAAGAAGACGCCCTTCTCATCGGCAAAACCAACCTCGATGAATTCGCCATGGGCTCTTCCACAGAAAATTCAGCCTATTTCCCGACCCACAATCCTTGGGATCTCAAACGAGTTCCCGGAGGTTCTTCGGGAGGTTCTGCCGCAGCCGTTGCAGCGCGCCTAAGCCTCATTGCAACGGGCAGCGATACGGGCGGCTCCATCCGCCAACCGGCAGCGCTCACGGGGATTGTTGGATTCAAACCGTCATACGGCAGAGTCTCCCGCTATGGACTTGTCGCATTTGGCTCCTCTCTCGATCAAATCGGCCCGATGGCAACTTGCGTTGCCGATACAGCTTTGACAATGGAAGTCATCGGAAAAAACTGCCCCCATGACGCAACATGTCTCGATCTTCCTCCCGAAACATACTCTTTGCATCCCCATTTCAAAGAAACAACATTTGGGGTTCCCTACTCATTTCTCGAGCAAATGCAGCCGGATGCGAAAGCAAATTTCCTAAAATCGATCGACAGGATCAAGGAAAGCGGCGCAAAAATTATCGACGTCGATCTTGAAATTGCCAAATACTCCATTGCCGTATACTACATTCTTGCGACAGCGGAAGCTTCCACCAATTTAGCTCGATTCGACGGCATCCGCTACGGAATGCGCGCCAAAAATATAAAAAACCTCGACGATATTTACGATTTTTCCCGAAGAGATGGATTCGGGCTCGAGGTCAAAAGAAGAATTTTACTTGGGACCTTCGTCCTTTCTTCCGGATACAAGGACGCCTATTATAAAAAAGCCCAACAGGTGCGAACCCTCATGATCCAAGCCTTTGATGCCATCTTCAATCTCTGCGATGCGATTCTCATGCCAACAGCCCCGGGCGGAGCTTTTGAAGGAGGCTCGATGAATGATCCTGTGAAACTTTATCTCCAAGATATTTTCACAATCCCCGCGAATTTGGCAGGCCTTCCCGCCATCAGCGTCCCTTCCGGCTTCGATGCAAAAGGACTTCCTCTAGGACTTCAAATCATTGGCCCTCCTCTTTGCGATGTCTCCGTCATGCAGTATGCCTATGCTTTTGAACAAATAAGCGGTCATACAAAAATCCCTCCAAATTACGAGGCAGCGCTATGAATTGGGAACCTGTCATCGGTCTAGAAATTCATATCCAGCTCAATACAAAGACAAAGCTTTTTAGTCCGGCGCCAAACCACTTTGGCGATGAGCCCAATGTCAATATTGCAACAATTTGCACAGGACAGCCCGGATCTTTGCCGATACTCAACAAAAAAGCGGTCGAAAAAGCCGTTTGTTTTGGTCTTGCGATCGGATCAAAAATCTCTTTTTTCAGCACATTTGATCGAAAATCGTATTTCTATCCCGATTCTCCCCGCAATTTCCAAATCACGCAATACGAAAACCCAATTATCGTTGGCGGGCAAATCACAACTCACATAGAAGGCGTATCGCATACATTTGAAGTCGAAAGAGCGCATCTAGAAGACGATACCGGCATGCTAAAACATTTCAGCTCCTTTGCAGGGATTGACTATAATCGCGCAGGATGTCCTTTGATTGAAGTTGTTTCAAAACCGTGCATCCACAGCGCAAAACAGGCTGTAAGCTATGCGATGGCAATGCGAGATATCGCCCTTTATCTCGACATATCCGACGGAAACATGGAAGAAGGAAGTTTGAGAATGGACGCAAATATTTCCGTTCGTCCAAAGGGAGAAAAAACCTTGCGTCCCAGGGTAGAGATCAAAAACCTCAACTCCTTTACGTTTCTTGAAATGGCAATCAACGCCGAAGTCGAAAGGCAAATCCATCTTTACAAAACCAACCCCGAAACTCCGTTTCTTTCCCTCGTCCCCCCGGGAACCTATCGCTGGGATCAAGAGACAAAAAAAACGGTCCTCATGCGCTCAAAAGAAAGCGCCGAAGACTACCGTTATTTCCCCGAACCCGACCTAGCCCCCATCGTCCTCACTCAAAGCTATCTCGATCATCTCAAAAATCACCTCCCTGAACTTCCGAATGCAAGGCTAAGGCGCTACACCTCGGATCTTGGGCTCACCGAATACGCTGCAGAATCCCTCATCCAAGACAAGGTTCTCTCCGACTACTTTGAAAGCGCTCTCAAACTTTGCCCCCACCCCCGATTGCTCTGCAATTGGATCACGGTAGAATTTGCCGGGCGGTTAAAACCTTTAAATAAATCTCTACTCGACATCGGGATCCCTCCCCTCTACATTGCAAAACTCGTCAATATGATCGAAGGAAATAAAATCACAGGCCCCATTGCAAAAGCCGTCGCTGACGAAATGCTCATAAATCCCCTGCTCGATCCAGAGGAAATTGTATCGCAAAACCCTAATTATCAACCGCTTAGCGATTCAGAAACACTCGACCCTCTCGTGGATAGAGTCTTGAAAGAAAACGAACAATCGGTCTCTGATTTTAAAGCGGGAAGGGAGAGGGCCTTTGCTTATCTCGTGGGACAAGTGATGAAGCTTACGCAAGGGAAAGCCTCGCCGCAAGTTGTCGTTGATTTACTTCGTAAGAAAATCTCCCTCTTATAAATTGACTTTTTTCCTCTGCAATCTGTAAAATATTCCCCTCTATCCCCATGAAACAATATTTTGCCGAAGCCTGCCAGAATACATTTATCCTTTTTGATTGCTTAGATCTTCCTCATTTGGATAAAGAAATGCTAAATTTGGCTCACAAGCAATTGAAAGAGGCGAATAGAGATGACGCCCTGATTCTTATCGATCAGCGCAAATCGGGAAACTCTTTTTCGGCGCAAATGGTTGTACTGGGGCTCGATGGAACTCTTGGAGAATACTGCGGCAATGGAGCTCGCGCCTCGGCCGCTTATTTATTTGCTCATTATGGAATGTATCCATCGCTTTTCTTAAGAACGGGGAAATATCTTCATCGGCTTGCCAAATTGGGAGATAATCAGTTTTCCGTAACACTTCCTCCCGTCCATTTTACCTTGAATCCAAAATTCATCGCCTCAAATGAGGGGCTCGATTCTTTTCAATATGTAGAAGCCATAGAACCTCACCTTGTCATAGAAGAGCCAATGAGCGACGAGGCGCTTTTCTCGATCGGAAGAAAGCTCAATTGCAAAAAAGAGCAGTTTCCGCTCGGGATCAATGTCAATGCCTACCACTTTTTGGGAAATGACACAATTGCAGTCAAAACCTATGAAAGGGGCGTTCAAAGACTCACGAAATCTTGCGGGACAGGCTCGATTTCCTGCGCTGCAACAGTCCTTAAAGGGCGAGGGGATCTCGGCACCATCCACGTCATAACGCCGGGCGGACCCTTAAAAATTATTTTTCGAAAAGACGAAATTGAACTATGCGGGGAAGGGAAAATCTAATCAATTATGAAAATTATACTTTTAAGCCTTATTCTTTTACTTTCGGCATGCAGTAGCAATGCTCCGGATCCAAAAACGCTTGTTCTAGGAACAGATCCATCCTATTCACCCTACGAGCGGATCGGTTCCGATGGAAAGTGCGAAGGATTCGATATCGATGTAGCCAATGCAATTGCGGACAAATTAAATAAAAAACTAGTCATTAAGCAATTTGGTTTCACCGCTTTGATTTTAGCGCTAAAACAAAACAAAGTGGATCTTGTCTTGGCAGGAATGAGCATCACCCCTTCACGTCAAAAAGAAATCGAAATGATTCCTTACCAAGGAGATCTCATCACTTCGCTCTACCTTCTATTTTGGGGAGAAAAGCCTTCTGGAGTCAATCACCCGAAAGATCTGAATACCGTGGCTGTCATGACAGGGACTTGCGAAGAGGACTATTTGCGAAAGATCCCTAACTTTGCCTACAAATCCTTAGAAAATACGACCGAAATCATCATGGATCTGCAATACAAAAAATCGGAGGCAGCCTTCATCGAGCCTAAAGTCGCAAAAGTCCTCCAAAATCAATTTCCTGAGATCCAACTCCTCGAAGTTCCCTTGGAAAAAGCCGATTGGACAATTGGCAAGGGAATCGGGATGAATAAAAACAACCTTCAGCTCATCAAACAAATCCGCATAGCTATCGAAGAATTAAAAGCCGAGGGAACGCTTCAAAAACTCGAAGAAAAGTGGATGTAAAAATGAATCTTCCCAATCTGCTGAACCTGCTTAAAGGATCTGTTTTAACTCTTGAAATCAGTTTAGCATCCATTCTCGTGGGACTTTCCTTTGGAATTGTTTTGGGAGTGCTCAATTGCGAAAGAATCCGATTTTTTCCCGTAGGCCCGCTCATTTCCGCATATGTCACTGTGATGAGAGGCACGCCTCTTTTTGTGCAAATCCTCATCCTTTATTTTGGACTCCCCGCTGTTTCGGGATTGAATTTCTCTCCCTTTCTTGCCGGGGTGATCGCCCTAGGCCTGAATTCTACAGCCTATATTGCCGAAATTGTTCGCGCTGGGGTCAATTCCATCCCCGTTGGACAATGGGAAGCTTCTCAAATACTTGGGTACTCGTCCTTCCAAACGCTTTCTTTTATCATCTTGCCTCAAGCACTGAGAACAATTCTCCCTCCCCTCACCAATGAACTCGTCGTTCTCGTCAAAGAGAGCAGTATTTTAATGGTTGTGGGAGTTCCCGAGCTCACCAAGGTGAGCAAAGACATCGTCTCAAGAGAGATGAATCCGATGGAAATCTATCTCATTGCCGCATTATTTTATCTTGCAATTACATCTCTTCTCTCTACTGTGCTCAAAAGGGTTGAAGGAAAAATCAATGCTTATTAAATCCGATCAACTGACTGTTCAATACCCCAAAACGGAGCACCCCATTTTGCAAGACCTGAATATAGAGATCGAGCCAAATAGATGTTCCTTATTTCTGGGGAAAAGCGGATCCGGCAAAACGACATTGCTGAGATGCTTAGCAAAACTTCTTCTTCCTTCCAAAGGGAATCTCTTATTTTTAAAAGGCGATTTGAAAGTGGGCTTTGTTTCTCAAACATGGGACTTATTTCCGCATATGACGGCGCTTACAAACTGCATCCATCCCCAAAGACACATCCTGGGAAGGTCCTACAAAGAAGCCAAAGAAAAAGCCGATTCTCTTTTACAAACATTCGATCTTTCAGCCCACGCGAATAAATACCCAAGTCAACTTTCCGGCGGTCAAAAACAAAGACTTGCGATAGTCCGCGCTCTTGTCATGGATACGACAATTCTTCTCTTCGACGAGCCTACATCGGCTTTGGACCCCCAATCAAGCCGGCAATTTTACAATACAATCGAGAAACTGCTCTCCCAGCACATCACTCCGATTGTGTCAACTCACGACATGAATCTCGCAAAAGCTCTCTTGGATAAAGCATATTTGTTGCATCAAGGAAAAATCCTCGATACGTTCGATGCAAAACAAGGAACTCTCGCAAAAGAGTCTCCCATTTTCCAATACATCTATGAGGATTTTTCAACTTATTAGAAATAATATTTGACTTAAATTTTGAATAAAACACAAAATATTTCCAAATAATTAATTTTGGATTTTTATGTCAAATCATGTAAGACCGTCTCAATGGAGCCCTTATACCGCCGAAGTGACAATCCCCGCCAAAATTTCATCTCTTGAAATGCGAATGAAAGCCCTGGGAGATACAATTGGAATCATCCAATCGACACAAGTGGATCAAGAAAATCGGATTGCTTTATTAGAAAAAGCTGTGCAAGACGCAAAAAGCTCCTTCCAACCCAATATGAAGCGGCTTATGATCCGGGTGAATTGTTTGCAGAAAAAAATCTTAAGCCAAAACCGGGCTAAAAAAACCATCGCAACTCAAATGAATTATATTTTTTTAGAACTACAAAAAAATTTGAGGATGAAATCTGCCCAAAAGAAACTAGATCGACAAATCAACGAACTGAAAGATCGCTTCCATCTTTTTGAAAAGCCACCTTTAGATTGTAAAGAAGAATCTATCGAATTAGATCTAAAGACTTTACCTGAAGAAATTGAAAAACCGGCCGCAACGCCAGAAAAGCCTTCCAAAAATAAAAAAGTCATAGCCGTAAAATCCAGCAAAACACAACCTGCTCCAAAACAAAAACAAAAAGCAAAGCCGGCAGATGATTTTGACGAACTCCTAGAAGAATACCAGAAAAAACCGCCTCCTCCCCGACGGCCGCCCGCTTCCAAACAACCTCCGCCTCTTATAAGAAATATTGCTGCTACCTATCAGTTAATGAATCGATGGAAAGATCATCCCGAGGATTTTTATTTTCAAGAAGTCGATAGAACCTGTGCTGGAATCACAAGACAGGGTCTTGCCATAGAAATTCTACAGGGTTTCAGGGAATATGCGTGTAAAAGTAAAAAAGAAAATAAGTACATCGTATTGACTCATAAAGATACAGGAGAATCCATCTTTTTCTGAAAAATTTGGGGGAGGAGCAATCCCTCCCCTTGCGTGCCTATCTCTTTTTAAAGATGGCGTACCCATTTCGCAAAAACCGATCTATCTCAATTAATTCATAAAGAGGATCATTCATTAGTCTCATAAAATTATTGTAGTTCTTAAACGCTCTTATATCGTCCAAAAGAATAAATTTTGCACCGTAAACAAGTTCCAATTCAGCTTGGCCTGTAAATTCTGAACCATCAATTAAAACCATATCAAAATGCTCTATCTTCTCCATAGACTTGATCCACTCAATCCCTCTATGAGGAACTGACGCAGATTTTACATAATCTATATCTTGGTTAAGCCAGCCAATGACCGTCTCTTCTCTAAAGTCGCGCAAAGAAGTGTCTACCGTTCTCATGAATTGAACGACTTCTTCTTTGGAAGGGAACGCCTCCACAGGAACTGAAGAAACATGATAACAAACAACGGAAGGGTTATTCTGATAACGCTTTTGCAAAGAAAGAAAACGAGGCGCTGAGAGTTCCATACAAAATAAAACCGGATGGCAAGGATTCTCGCTGATTCCTTGTACAAAGGCCTCCGTACTCCCCTCTCCGCTCGACGAACCAATTTCTAAAATCGTTCGAATCGATTCTTTTTGGCTCAATCGATAAATTGCAGAATAAAAAGCATCATTTTTTATTTCTGGAGGAATAATGCGATCTAAATCGGAAGAAAAAAGATTCGCCGAGAAAACAATCATCATAGAGAAAAACGACTTTTTAAACATATTCTTTCCTTTCTTAATTACTTCTTAATCACAGCCACATATTGTCCATTTCCTAATATATCGCTTGCTGGGATATCATCTTCAATGAGAATTTGATACTTCAATTCATCAAAAATATCAAAAACTTCTTGTCTTACCAAATCCGAGCCCCAATTATCTATCACAATCACAAAAACAGAAGAAAACACATCATTGAGATTAAAAAAACTTTCTCTGTAGGCAACATAAGATGTATGAAGGAATCCACAAAAATAAATATCAATAGATGGATCCAAACAAAACGGCTGCGTATGCAAGGTATCGACTTGA
The DNA here is from genome assembly GCA_964405125.1 of uncultured bacterium. Classification (GTDB taxonomy): domain Bacteria; phylum Chlamydiota; class Chlamydiia; order Chlamydiales; family SM23-39; genus DAIDHZ01. The sequence continues at coordinate 37,767 of CAYOMT010000002.1, read as the reverse complement.
TAGTTGTGATGGCCTAAGTATAAATTACATCGATGGTTGAAAACATCCTCTCTTATGTCTTCATAGCCAAAGACAACCCCCCGTTTCCCACATAAAGCTCCTGTATTTTGATAAAGAGCGCCCACAAAAGCCTCTCCCGACAAAAGTCCGCTCTGTAAATACGATGCGCTGATCAATGAACACAAATTATTCAATAAATGGTGTAAAGGAATTAGAGAGAAATTAAAATTTCCATGATTCAATTTGGACTTATTCGCAAGGGATCTTTTTAAACTTTCTTGCATGTGATCCATCAACAGCATTTCATAAGAAGAAGTAGGCTGTGCATAATTTTCTCCATAAAGAATCCGCGTAGAATCTTTGAGAGGCTTTTCGGATAATTTAGGGAGATACTTTCTGTGGGAAGGTTTTATCCACTCCGCTTGCAAAGATGCGCCGGAAAAAAGGAAGAACGATAAAACAAACCGAGAAACCCAAGTCATATACGATCTCTTTTCTTATAAGAATCGATCAAATGAACCCAATAATCCATATATAACTTCTCCAAGGAAAATGTCTTTCCCTTAAGCTCTTTCTCTTTTTGATCTAAAAATTCCTTCGTGACTTCGCTCCAATCATGAATAATGACAACAGGAAGGTCTGCATATAGAGGATCCAAAGTAGAACTTTTCACAATCGGATAGGATCCCACATAAAGGGCCTCCCAAAGCCTGTGCGTATCGAGCCCATTGCCTCGGGGACTTGCCACAAATTTACAGGAAGCAAGATCTCGAAGATATCCATTAAACTGCTTAGGAAGAGAAGGGTAAGAAAAGGGAGCCTTGGATAAAAGAGAATAGGCCCGCTGTCTTTCCTCCGGGAAAGTGCCGATGGCAAAATTGAGATACAAGGAATTTTCCCGCGGGATATTGCCGGCTTGGACTTCTTGAATGGCTTGACCGTTTCCATGCCCCCAATAGCGATTCGCAATTCCGATGGGAATCGGATGTATTTTAGGATGCGTATTGTCGTCGATATTTTGTCCAAACCAAGCGAGGATCTTGTCCTCTTCAAGAAAGGGGAAAAAACCTCCGGGAACCGAATAATCGCTATTGTGCGTCACAAGAACATAGGGATGCCGAATCCGAGGATGGATTTTAAGAAAGAAATATCCCAAATAATCTGTTTTTACAAAAATTGCGCTCCCCGGTTTCACGGAAAGAGGATCTAGGGAAGAATCTTCCTCATCCAGCACATAATCGCAAAAAAAACGAAAAGCGTCCCCCGAAACAAAGGGAAGCCAAGGAGCTCGCGAAGGAGAATAGGGAACGCTCCATAAAAAAAAGGGAAGAAGAAAGAGAAAAACAGATCGCAACATAAATTACCTACAAGAGAAAAAAGGATGGAGATTTTTAGAATGGATATGCAAATTATTCACAGGATATTTCACATTTTTATAGACGATGAAAGGAACCCACCTTCCCTCGAGATCTATCTCCCATGTAAATACAAAATAAGAAGGATTAAAAAAACAGGTTTCATTGATAAAACCGGGGATCATCGGGCCATTTCGAGGAGAGATCCCTCCTAAATACTGACCCATGGCCGCTGCATCAAAAACGGAACCAAATGCATCAAAATTTTGAAAGAAAAATTCTGGATGCCGAGCTACTTGATTGAGTCCATTTCTCAATCCATGATCCTGGCTATACTGAGGCATCACAATCGGAAGGTGCTCAATATATGTACCTTGATACCGATTCTTAAATTCTTGGAGCATTTCCATGTCGTTTTTTCCAGATTGAGCCAATTCAGCCATCAATTGCGTAAATCGGGAAATAGGAACTAAATCAGAAATGTAGACAAAACCGGGAATCCCGCGAGTATCGCTATCAAAAGTAGCCCCGATCTTGTGATGATATTCTTTATGAAAGACAGGGAGTAAAGAGGACAAATCGGCATAAAGCATAATATCATTTTCTAAATGAAATACATCCGTGAGCTGATATTTCTGCACCAATTCTTCCAAATAAAAAAAACGCTCGGAAGTAAAGGTCCAAAATCCGTTAAAGGCGTTTTTATCTAGGCGGGAGGAGGCTGAAAATTGATCATGGCTTTGACTTCTGGCAAGAGACTCGCAAGAAATGTAGTGAATTGTCTCATCCAAGGCAAAAGGGCAAGATTTCAGCGCCCCTTCATTTCCTATTACATAAATAGGGCATTCCTTATTGAACAACCGAGCTTGCTGCAAAGCAATCGATAAGTAATCTGGAATCGATGGACCGATGTGGATAAAAACAATCGAATAAGCATGGGCCAAAACTGGACCAAAAAATAAAAAACAAAAAACAATCAGTTTATTCATTCCATTAATCTTTTGTATAATTCTTCATGAATCTCAAATTTTACTTCATGAATGACCACTTGATTCCCTTCTCGTTTTCCAAAAACAGGAGAATAGGTGACCGCGTAATCATGAATCAGCGAAGGAATCAGGCTAAAATTGGATTTTGGATGAATCAAAACATCAAACTCGAAGAAAGAAAAGAAATCATCGAGGACATTCTTATTATGCGCATTGCCTACCTCTCTGCATCCAAAAGTCACATCGGCTTCTGGAGGAAGAGATTGTTTCAATGCATTCACCACTAGAGCCGGATCCAGCGCATCTGTAAAAAGATAGCAATAAAGAGCCTTATCCGGGAAAAGTTTGACAACTTGAGAGAGTCCTTCAATGTAAAAATCAAGCGGAGGGGCCTTCATCAGATTATAGAGAGCCCAGTCCCCCGTATCATACCCTCCCCCTTCGCGAAAATGAATGGCGATACTGATTTTATCGCGCGGAGGCAGAGTCAGAAAATACTTATCCTTTTCTTTCGGAGCAATCAGTGTTTTCAGAATCGAGCGAAACTCGGGATTTTTCCAGTCTACCGGAAAGAAATGCCACTGTCCCCCATCGAGGCTTTTTAAATTCGCCCGCTCCCAAGAACACTCGGGGAAATAAGGACAAACATATAGACGCGGAGCTTCTTTCAAAGAAAGATCTCTATTGATAGAATTCAAATCCAATTCTTCTCGGATATAAATAGTTTTGTACTTCCAAAGATTCCCTAGATTATAGTGCAGCTCCACATCATCCAACACCAATTCTGAAGAATACAAAAACGGCTTATACACCATGGGTATTTGATACCGATGGGAAAGCCATTTTGCATGAAGATAACTTAAAAGATTGTCCCCAAATCTTCCCCCGCTGAACTCATGGGTGATGAAATTTTGCTGGGTAGGCAAAGCCTGGCAAGGAACATAAAAAATCAAAAACAGACTGGCGAGCCATTGAACGCCAAAATCTTTTAGCACCTTCATCAAACCTTCTTCCGATTGAAACGAAAGGTAATTTCTATCTTTTCCTATCAAAAAAAACAAGATATTTTTTTACACACAAGTCAAATTTATTATTGACTTCAGAAGACGACATATGACAAGATCCCCCTCTTCTTTTTCGTTACGGTGGTCAATGAAAAAAATCTACATAACCGCGTCTTTGCTGATCCTCTTTATCAGCCGCAATGCTTTAGCAAATATGAGTCCGGGAGGATTTAACTATTTCCCAAACTATTACTTCATTGAGACGGGAACGTTTGAAGGAGATAGCATTGCAAAAATACTAAAAACAGGCCTGTTTGCCGAAATCTATTCGATGGATATTGACCCTATCCGCATTCAAGATGCCTCCCACCGCTTTCAAACCTATCCGAATGTCCATATCATTCAGGGAGATACGGCCCAAGATTTACAGAAGATCCTGCGCAAGATTGATCAGGTCGCTACTTTTTGGCTGGATGCTCATACAGGATCTTCGGTTTTTTCCGAGGAAAAAAACACACCCCTCCTCGAAGAACTCGAGCAAATCAGATCCCATCCCATTAAAACTCATACGATTTTGATTGACGATATGCATTGCTGCGGCACCGCTTTATTTGATTTCATTACAAAAGAACAAATCATCGAAAAAATCCAAGAAATCAATCCAGATTACAAAATTAGTTATATGAGCGGAGGGGACCATGGCGAATACCCCAATAATATTATGGTCGCCCGGATAGATCCCGAAAATATAGATGGCTACTTACAAGAAAGGCTCTCCAAAGAAGGTCTCGAATATACGACACTTGCAGCGGCTTTGAAACTTTTGTCAGAAAGAAATATGCAAACAATTGTAAAAACAGGAACCGAAGAATATGGGAATCAAGGATCTACAGCCGTCTTGAGCCATTGGGCATATGATCATCATGCAGGCGTATTTTCCATAGATACCAACAAAGAGCGATTGAGCCAGATCCAAGAATCATGCGCGCTCTATTCTAACAATGTATCTTTTATTCTAGAAGATCCCGTTTGCTATCTAATCAATTTCCCGAAACAGATTGATTTTCTATATCTAAATAATTCGAGTCTCTTCAAATCCAATCCGAGCTCTGCAGACAAACAAACTCTCGACGAATTGATCGCAGCTTACGACAAACTGACAAAAAAATCTGTCATTATGATCGACAACTACAATAATCAAGAAGCGATGAAAGAGAATCTCGTCGTTAAATACCTCCTCAAGCGAGGATGGTACTTACATACGAATCGACGCCAAGCGATTTTCTGCAAATCCAATCCGTATAAAAGGATCTAGTTTTTTTATGCTAAAAACCATACACTTTTTTTAAAACAACCAAAACGGTTCATTCCCATGAGATATCCCAAAAACCTATGCCTTGCCTGCCTTGTCTTTACAGCGACGAATTTGTTTGCCTATAAAATCATGACTGAAAACGAACAAACAAAGGATCTAGGATACGGCGAATGGGTCATAAAAACGGATGGAGAGCTGAGTCTCATGCAAAAACTGATTCGCTCCGGAGACATTGTTTTTGATGTCGGAGCCAATGTAGGCGAATGGAGTTTGCATGCACTAGACTTAAATAGATCCATTCATCTCTACGCTTTTGAGCCGCTCCCGATTGTTTTCACTCGCTTGCAAGAGCATCTATCGAACTACCCAAACGTTCATGCTCACAACTTAGCCCTCTCAAATCATATCGGCAAAGCAGATTTTTGTTATTACGATGAGTCATTTGAATTTGCAGGACTCAGCAGTTTCTATGTACGAGAAGTACTGAAAGCCGATCACGAACTTCCCAAAATCATCGAAGTAGAACAAGACACGCTCACCCATTTTTGCTTAAATCATGGGATTGATCAAATTGATTTTCTCAAAATCGATGCGGAAGGCGCTGAATGGATTATTTTACAAGGAGCTGCCGATCTAATTGAGCAAAACAAAATCACATCCATCCAGTTCGAATACGGTGGGTGTTATATAGATGCAAAAACAAAACTGGAAGATATTTTTTATTTTCTTTCTCAGCATGATTACTCCATTTTCAGAATCATACCCAATGGCCTCATACAAATTACCGAATGGAGACCCCATTTAGAAAATTTTGTTATTTCTAATTACGTAGCCATAAAAAAAGAAGCTGTCCCCAATTTTTTTGAAATCGTTTCGAAGAACCAAAGAAAGTAAGACTTTACCAGTTCTTCCAGCCAGTTTCTAATATAGTCCAAGTAGGAAGCGGCGGGTGCCAAAATGGGAGATAAAAGACCTCTCCCTCCGACAAAAAACCTGCCGTATAACTCAATGAACTTAAAGACGTAACTAACACATCTGCAAATACAAGAGAAGAAAAAGTCTGTTCGAGGCTTTCATTGATATGAAAAACAACATCCGAAGCGCCATAAATATCCAAGAATGTCCCAAGATCCCCCTGCGAATAAATATGAAACTGCGGATTTTGAGAAGAGTAAAGCTTCCTTAAATAACAAAGAATATTGAGATAGATCCTATCTGGAAGATCAGCCCCTATCAATCGGGAATCCTGCCCATTTGGCCGTCTTATATGAAGAGCAATATTCAATCTATCCGTATCAAAATAATCTTTTTTTCTTTTATTGATCCTGAAAATCTCTTTAATTTTTTTCAGAATGAAACTATTTGCGCAAATAGACACGTTCTTCTCGAAAAAATCTTGATATTTATTGATCGAACCCAATTTTTGGATATTAATATCTCGGTTTAAATCAAAATGATCAATAAAATGAATAAGGTTTTCTTTTTTATTTATAAATTCGGGATCGTTGTCGTAGTTATGCTCCATTTTGTGAATCGGAGTATAGACAAATTTCTGATTATGCAGCTCAGCGTACATTGCGGCAAATAGGATAGACTGAAACTGAGCGCCAAATCCATCCTCTCGATAGGGATTTGTCACGATATTCTCTTGTCCTATAAGCCCCGTTACAAAGACAGATGTAAGAGATAAAAAGAATCCTATTTTTGAATTCGTCATTTCAATCCAGAGTTTTTGGCATGCACAAAACATCTTCGCTACTCACCAATTTCCATTCATAGCCCAATTCTGCTAGAAACCCATCTATCCAACTTCTTGAAACGCCGCATTGCTTCATATTTGTCTCATTGTATTCCATGAGAATGATCGGATGATCTCTTTCAATCAGGTCTTTAGCCCCCTGTAAAACGTAAAATTCCCACCCTTCAACATCGATTTTTATAAAGTCAACCTTCTCTATTTTGTGGAGAAAAGCGAAACGATCCAAATCGATGCATTCCACACTTCTTTGTTCAATCGGAACAAATCTCAGCACTTGCTCCCCCAATGTGGACAGTCCCCAAGCATTCATAGCCGGCAATTGCAAGATGCATTGCCCCGAGGTATTTGAAAGGGCAATTGGATAAACTGAAACATTTTGAATGTCATTTAACAAAAGATTGTTTTTCAAAGCCTCACAAGCCTCTTTCAAGGGCTCAAATGAAAACCAACGAGACTTAGGAAAATACTTCGCCAAAAGAGAAAAGCTGCCCGTCTGAGCCCCCACGTCGATTGCGACAAACGACGGATCGTGCAAAGATAATAAAGAATAAAATTTTTGGATTAAAGGCTTATCCCAAACGCCTCCATCCACCCAAGTATGTCCAATTTTTTCCGACATCGGGCTCAAATAGAGATTCGGAAGCCCTTCGACCAAATTATACTGTAGACATGCAGAATCAAAATGCCCGAATACAGTCTTGAATACGCACAAAAAAACAGAAAAATACCGCAGCACGAACTAACCCCTTTGATAAATTTTAATCTTGTTTTTCTGAACATAATCTAAAAATCTAAGATTCAAATAGGTAGGATCTCCGGTGTCTTGAGAATGATCCCTTCGAAATCCTATACTTCTCATGTAGCGATCCATCTCGCCCTCTGAATTTGAAGTCTCTTTATACTGATCATTTTCTGGTTCAGCCGTCACATAGACCACTCTTTCTTCTAAATACTGGCCTGCGCTTTTTAAAATATCGAGATCTGAACCTTGCGCATCTATCTTGATGTAATCAATCACCGGATGGGTATCAAACGGCATGAGATCAAAGAAATCAGAGAGTCGAAAAACAGGGACTTCAAGAACCTTTTCCACTTCGAAAAATACCGGGTAATAAAGGCTAGAACATCCACAGCTTTCCTTTGTCACAAAAAACTTGGCCACTCCTCCCGACTGGAGCCCAAGAGCGCAAGGGAAAATAAACATCCTATCCCCCACATATCTCGCTTCCAACGGATCTCCGTGAACCGGATGTTGTTTCACAGCGCCCCTTTTGATTGTCTCAACAGATGTTGGATCCGGTTCAAATCCAAAGACCATCAAATCGTTTTCCTTAGATAGCCACTGCTGAGACATGGGAGCGCTATAAGACAAACCAATATCCAATTTGATGTGTCGAATCTCAATTGGAATGTCTATTTTCCCATCCGGTCTCATGGGGACATGGAAATATGCGAATTTTTCCATTGTATTTGCGCTTAGATTGCCACTCAATAGAAGCAATAAAAAAATCAGTCTTTTCATCATGGCAGTAAAGTATAGCTAAAAAAAATTTATACATCCACTTTTTATAGATTTTTTTTAACTCTTCTGACAACATGAGCATCCAAGAGAAATGAAAACATATAGGAACCCATGCTGCAAACAATGAGTTATTCTCTATTTTTATTCGCCGCGAGCCTTTCTCAAGATGTCAAAATGCCCAATTCAAACTCTGGCTCAATCATTTATACGCAAGAAGAGATGGCGGAACACAGAAATCGATGGAAGGCATTCATGAGTTCCAACCCGAGCAATCTTCGAGATCCTTCCTATCAAATGCAGCGCGCTCTTCTCACTGTCACAGGGGATGATGCGGACTATATCCCAAAACATCCTCATGCAGGAGAAATTTTTAACATTCCTGGACAGATCCCCTATCAACTCATGCACAATGGAGTCAAAGTCGTTTTAAATTCCTATTATGATTCCCAATGGCTTACTGATGTAATCTGCGGTCTCAAAGGACATCATGAACCTCAAGAAGAAAAGTGTTTTTATGAAATTTTAAAATACATTCCGGAAAATGCAACGATGATTGAGGTCGGCTCCTACTGGGCTTATTATTCTCTATGGTTTGCCTCGGAAGTGAAGGGCGCCAAAAATTATTTAATCGAGCCAGATCCCAAACGGCTTGAAGTGGGAAGAAAAAATTTCGAACTCAATGATAAGACAGGATTTTTTTATCGGGGGTTTGTTGGAACAGTCTTTGATGACGATCCCAACCTAGAGGGGGCTTCCTGCATCTCGCTGGATGACTTTATGGATAAGGAAAAAATCGATCACGTACACATTTTACATGCAGATGTGCAGGGCTCCGAATATGAAATGCTCCTCTCATCCATCCGCCATCTTCAGGATATTGATTATTTTGTCATTTCTACCCACGATCACAAGGGAGCGCATTTTGCTTGCTTAGATTTTTTTAATGCCCATGGCCTCACAATTCTCGCCACACATACAACCGGAGAAAGTTGTTCCGGAGATGGCTTGATCATTGCAAAAAGGGCAAATCTTGAAGGGATCCAATCCATCCCCATCAAAAAATATTGACCAAAGTCTCAGGGTTTGTGCAGCAATTGCTCATATAACCCCTCGTTGATTTCAAGTTTGACCTGATCAATCACTACATTTATACCATCCCTCCTTGCAGAAAAGGGAGAATAAGTAATGGCATAATCGTGAATGAGAGAAGGAATCAAACTAAAATTAGATTGGGGATGAACAAGCACGTCAAATTCGAATAGGGAAAAAAAATCTTCGAGCACATTCTTATTATGCACATTCCCCTTTTCTCTGCACCCAAACGTAATATCCACTTCCTCTGGAAGAGATTCTCTAAATATTTGAATTGTTTGCTGTGGATTCAAAGCATCTGTGAACAGATGGCAATAAAAAGATTTTCCGGGGAAAAGCTTGATTACCCGACTCAGTCCTTTAATATAAAAATCCAAAGGAGGGATTTTTGTCATGAAGTCAAAAATGACATCCTCTGAGTCGTATCCACCCCCTTCGCGAAAGTGAATGGCGATATTAATTTTATCTTGGGGAGGCACTGTCAAGGGATACTGCCGTTTCAAGGAAATGAGATTTTTCACAATCTCGCGAAATTCAACATCTTGCCAATCCACTAAAAAGTGATACCACGGCTCGCCCGAAGGTCCTCTTGAATGAATCTGTTCCCAGGAATTTTCAGGAAAATAAGGACAAATATAAAGACACAAGGATTTATCCTGAAAAAAATTCATGCAGAAACCATCCCGCATATATACTTCTTTCCTATATGCCGGATAATTCTCCGGACAATATTGCAGCTCCACATCATGAAGCTTTAGCTGCGAAGAATAGGGAAACGGTTTGTAAAGCAGCGGGATCTGATACCGATAGGAAATCCATTTGGCATGAAGATAGCTCAAAAGGTTATCGCCAAACCTGCCCCCGCTAAATTCATAAGTAATCAAATTTTTCTGAGGAGATAATGCAGAGAGCGAAAAACAAAAAAACAAAAGAGAGAAAGATACATGTCTAAAAACCAAAAATCCTGAAAGTTTCATGGAGTTCCCTTTGAAAAGATTAAGAAAGTACAGAATCGAGGGTGTTTTACAATAAATTTCTGAAAAACACCCTTTCATATTCACTTCGGAGGGATCGCAACCATGATGTTGTTTTTATATTCGCCATCATTTCCACCATCCACATAACGAATCTCGTAATCTGGATTGATTTCCAATAATTTTTCAATGAAATGACTTTGATTCATAAAATCAAAAAGTTCAGTATTGCAACAATGCATATCATCGATCAAAATAATATGGGTTTTAATTGGATGCCGTTTGATTTGTTCGAGTTCTTCGAGTAAAGGGCAATTTTTTCCCCCGTCTGTGCGCGGAGGACAGACATGAGCATCCAGCCAAAATGTCGCAGGTTCATCAAGATCCTGAATCAATCTCCATAAATCGATCGAAGAATCTCCATGATCGATCCGAACATTGGGGTTGTTCGAAAAGCGCCGCTGCGCATTTTGGCAAAGATTCGCATCGAATTCAATGGAGCGGACTTTTGTAAAGCCTGCATTCAAAGCAAGCTGAATCGCATCCCCGCCAAAAGTGCCTGTCTCAACAAAATAATTTTGACGAAACTCGCCAAAACCCTGCGGTCCCACATTTGACAGCAAGGGAGACAGCGCAGCGCAACAAGATAAAGCAAAAAGAAAGTTCCTCATAAAATCTCCATAAATCTTTAATTGACCGCAAACCTTATAATATTTTTGAAAAAAAAGCAAGAAACTCAACGAAAGTCTCTCAGAGTGTAAAAAAAATGATTGACTTAAGAAATCGGCCTATGACAAGTTTCTGGCAAAAAAAAACGGAGCTTCCATGAAAACCCCTTTGATCAGAAATACAATCGCCCTTTTTCTTTTAACCTACGGATCTCTCTTCTCTATGGTACCGAAGCAAGTTCTGATCTGCGGAGTTTGCAAAAATGTAGAAGTCCCCCTGCCCTACACAATCCAGATCATCGAACGGATAGGCTCTCTTTTTGAAGACTATCGAATCATCGTCTATGAAAATGATTCCACAGACAGAACCCTCGATATTCTGCAGCAATGGGCGAAAAAAAACCCAAGATTGCATCTAAAAACAGAAAAAGTTCCCTACTCCGAATTGGATCAATCGATTGTCAACATAAAACCGGACGGCTCTTTTTTTCATCCGGAAGCCATTGCAAGAGCGAGAAATATTGTTTTGGATATAGCCATGTCCGACGCATACGAGAATTTTAGCCACGTAATTTGGTTGGATATGGATTTTAAAATCGCCCCTGCATTCGCAGGCATTGTGGAAGCTTTTCAAACAGAAATAGAATGGGATGCTGTTTTTGCTTATGGAGTCGACCCTAGAAAAGCCTATTGGGACTGGTATGCTTTTCGCAATGAAGCCTACCCGATTGGAGCCGAATTATTGGGAGATTACTGGTGGTATATGCCGCGCTCTTTTTCCCTCAAACAAACCGATGACTGGTACCCTGTCTACTCTGCTTTTGGAGGATGCGGAATTTATAAAAAATCATCCATTGTCGGCTGTAGATATTCAGGGATTGCCACAAAAGATTTAGGACTGATCGCAAAACAGATCATCGACAAAAACCCAAACCACCCTCAAATTAGGGTTTACCAAGACAAAAACCGCAAAGCCAAATCCTTCGTTGCAATCGACACTCCAAAACCCCACCTTCCTCAAATTAAAGATCCTGAAGTGGGAATTATGCTCGGCGACAGTTTAATTTGGAGGATGAATTTCTTTGTATATCAATACCCATCGGTATGCGAGCATGTCACCTTTCACGCTTCCATGATCGCGAAAGGGCACAACAAATTATTCATCAATCCCCGCCTCGTATTTACTTACGGCGGCTATTAACCTACCGGTCTTTAAAAATAATGTCGAACTCATAGGGAAACCAGTCGGTTTTTTTACTAATTACCCGCGTGCGATCTATTCGCGCATTCGGGTACACTCCCTGCACATGCACAGGCAAGAACACCATATTCAGAGATCCTACCCGGGAAGCCATGGCTGAAAAATTCGATTGAGTCGCTATGAGCACATCAAATTTCTGCATCGCAAAAAAATCTTGGACGGCATAATTCGTATCCGAAGATTCTAAATATTGAATCCCGAATACAATATCTTTACCTCGAAAACTCTCTTGAAAATCCCTTAAAACATGAGAAGGATTCTTCGTGTCGCTAAAGATGAAAACATACAACGGTTTCCTGAGATTCCATTCATAAACCCGAGCAATTTGCCGCTTGTGATAATCCGAACCCGGATGTTTTAAAGGAAGAGTCATAAAAGAAGACTCTACCGTGTCTCTACCGCTTAAAGTACGAACGTGAATAGCCACATTCAGACGATCTTGGCTTCGTAAATCAGGTATGTGAATCCGAGGCGAGAGACTCTTTCTCAAATACGAGGAAAATCCCGGATCTTCCCACGGAATATCTAAAAACAAAGATCTCGTCGCATCAAAATCCCATTCAGAAATATCGGAAGGAAAATAATCGAGGATAAATAAAGTGGGAGGCGAATGAGGATCGCGGAGAATGCGAAAAAACTCTGTCAATGTCTCAAGAGAAAAAATATGGAAGACTCGATGATAGCGACATGCATAAGCCTCATAAGGAAATGCCTGAAACTCAATTGTTAAAGTGTCGCTATAAATAAAAGGCCTGTAGAGAAATGTAGTCGAGGTGATGTAGCTGAGATACCGGGCCTGCGCATAAACCAATACCCTATCTCCAAATCGGTCTCCCCCTTCATAACTCAAAGAATGCTTTGAGGGTAAATCAGATAAAGATCCATAAGAAAACAGATCTGCGCTAAATAAAAAACAGCAAATCAGAAGGAATTTTCGATACATAGGATCACCTGATTCCGAGAAGTTCTTTTCGAACAAAAACTCCGTCGCCAAACCATTGATTCGGCGCTTTGGGGAAAGTAAAATTGCCTGCAATCAGCACAAAACCTTGTTCTTCGAGCCAAGATTTTACCTCGCGGTAAAGGGGTTGATTTTCATAGGCTTCGACAAATTCTAGCTCTGTTAAAACTACGGAAACCTTGGAAAGCACTTGGAGCCCTTCTTTCAAAGCCGGCAGCTCAAATCCTTGCATATCGAGCCAAAGCATATCGACTTGATCGACCATTTTTTCTTTCGCCCAAGCATCGAGCGTAGTCACCGAGACAAGTTCTCCTCCTTGAAATAAAGTTCCGGAATAAAGGAGATGCTCTTTTGGAGGCAAAAGAGAACTCGACATGGAAATGTGATTTAAATCCTCGTATTCTGTCGAAAGATAAATCAATTGAGATCCGACTTGGTTCCCTAAAGCTGCTCTATACGGAGTGATGTTTCGGATCGATTTTGTATTCGCGACAAGAACCTCATAAATTTGCTTCACCGGCTCAAACGCATGAACATGCCCTCTCGGCCAGAAATGGGCGATGGCGGAACTCTCTCTTCCATTGAAAGCGCCCCCAACTACAACCACCGGATTATCGGGTAAAAAACGAGATGCGATAGAAAGACTCTCCGAAGGCATTCCAAAATAATAATAAGGCGTCGGCGCTTGATTCCCGGTATCTTGCATAGTGCGGCTATGTCTCACAAGGCTTTGCGCCTCATCATTCACTGCAAAAAGAGAAACACCCAAACAAAGACTAAGAAGCGCAATCCGCATAACATCTCCTACAAAAATTTTTGTGTATGACAGTGCATCCTACTCGAGAGAAAAATTACCCACAATCATTTTTTTATTGAATCTCCAGAGCTATCCCTCTTGCGATTCAATAAAATTATTGCACTTATTCCAAACCTTCTTTACGATCAACTGCCATATGAAAAATTTCAAAAATCAACCGGAGAGAAAATTTCTCCCTGCGCTTTGGTTCATTTTTAATATAAAACAAAGGATTTTATGATAAATTATTCTAAATTTTTATTAATTTTTGTGTGTTTTTTTTCCGTTGTTTTCGCCGAAAATCTAACTGTGATTGGAATCGGACGTCTCGGACTTTCTTTAGCGTTGAGCTTGGAAAAAGCAGGTTACAACGTTTTGGGAGTCGATGTCTCTTCAGAATACGTTTCTAAACTCAACACCAAGACGCTCCATTCTCCAGAACCCTATATCAATGATTATCTAGAGACAAGCCACCATTTCAAAGCGACAACTTCTCTAGAAGAAGGCCTCGCATTTTCCGATTCTTATTTTATCTTAGTTTCCACGACAACAGGAGTCGATGGCTACGATTTTACAGCTCTTTCAAAGCTTCTGACAGAGATCAATTCTTTCAAAATTTCCAATAAAAGAATCGTGATTTGCTCTACTTTATTTCCTGGCTATGTCAGAAACACCGCCTGGAATCTACTCAAAGACTGTGAAAATATCGACATTAGCTACAATCCTCCCTTCATCGCTCAAGGAGCCATCATCAATGGGCTGAGAAATCCGGATATGGTCCTCATTGGAGAGGGTTCTATAGAAGCGGGAGACTTCCTGCAAACTGTTTATGAATCGGTTTGCTTAAACACGCCTCACATTGCTCGCATGTCTGTAGAAAGCGCAGAAATTGCAAAACTTGGCTTGAATTGCTTTGTCACAGCAAAAATCGCATTCGCGAATTTAATTGGCGATATTGCAGAAGAAACTCCCGGCGCTGATAAAGTAGCTATCTTAGATGCCATAGGAAAGGATCAAAGAGTGGGATCCAAATGCCTTCTCCCCGGATTTGGGTTTGGAGGCCCTTGCTTCACTCGAGATAACCGAGGGCTCTCCCGTTATGCAGCGCTCAAAGAAATCAACCCCCTCCTCTTCAAAGCGACAGACGAGGTCAATGATTTGCACGCTATCTACATGGCAAAAAAGCTCTTAGAACAAAATCTCGAGGAATACATCTTTGAAGATGTCTCCTACAAACCAAATTGCCCCGTGAAAATCATCGAAGCTTCTCAGAAAGTAGAAGTCGCAAAACACGTCGCCGAATCTGGAAAACCTGTTACGATCCGCGATACAGAAGAAGTCATCCATCTACTGCAAGAAAAATACGGAAATCTTTTTAATTACGAAAAACAATAATCGGACAAAATAATGATTAATAAATTTGTTTTTTTTATCCTCCTTGGAATCTGGACAACCACATTTGCGACTCCGACCCAAAAAACTGCCATTGTTTGCGGGGCCGGCGGATTTATTGGCTATCACCTTGTTGAGCGATATAAAGAAGAAGGATATTGGGTGAGAGGCATAGATCTTAAATACCCCGAATTCGGCCCTACCTCTGCCGATGAATTCATCATCGCGGATCTTCGGTATCTAGAAGAGGTGGAAAAAGCCTTTTCAAATCTTCCAGGGCCTATCAATGAGGTTTGCCAGCTTGCTGCAAACATGGGGGGCATGGGATTTATCTCTTGCCACGATGCAGAAATCATGCATGATTCTGCTTTAATTAACTTAAACGTATTGGAAAAATGCCGCCAAATTGGGGTAGATAAAACATTCTACTCCTCTTCTGCTTGCATCTATCCTCTTTACAATCAGCTGAGTCCGGACAATCCTAAGTGTGCAGAAAATTCTGCCTATCCAGCCGATCCCGACACAGAATACGGCTGGGAAAAACTTTTTAGCGAACGCCTTTACCAAGCCTATGCTAAAGATTACGGAATGGATGTCCGCATCGCCCGATTTCATAATATTTTTGGCCCCCAAGGGACATGGCAAGGCGGCCGGGAAAAAGCCCCCGCAGCTTTATGCCGCAAAATTGCAGCGGCAAAAGAGGGAGGGACGATAGAGATCTGGGGCAAAGGAGATCAGACGCGCTCTTTTCTCTACATCGATGAATGTATCGAAGGAATAAGAAGGATCCTTCTTGCCGAAAAAAAACCGCCCATTTTGAATGTCGGCTCCGAAGAAATGATCGGAATCAACGATCTCGCTTATCTGATTGCAAAGATTGCAGGCAAACACATTTACATTCAAAACATCCAGGGTCCTGAAGGCGTCCGCGGGAGAAAATCGGACAACGCCCTCATTCGAGAAGCGCTCAACTGGGAGCCCTCTATGACCTTAGAATCCGGTTTGCAAAAACTATACCCTTGGATTGAAGAACAACTGAACCTTTTCTTGGGAGAGCCATGATTTTATTTCGGCTTCTCTTTTTTCCTATTTTCCTATTCGCTTCTATTCCCGATGAAGTTTTGCGAGGAATAGAAAGGCACATAGAGACCAATAGCTGGCCCAGTATTTATTACGATGTTTTACCCAAGATCATCCGCCAAAAAGGATATCAAAATATCGTAGAAATTGGAGTTGCTTTAGGAGGCCATGCGGAAACCCTCCTTCAGAACACCGAGATAAAAACCTATTTTGGAATCGATCCTTATCTATACGCCTATGACCCGAATGACGGCTTTTCTAAAGATGTAGAGAGCTACAGCGGGCTGAAAGGCCAAGAGAATTTCGACTATCTCTATAAGTGGGTCAAAGAGGTTCGTCTCAAACCTTTTGAAGAAAGGTGCTGTTTACTGAGAGAGTTTTCTACCGTTGCCGCAGATGCCTTTCCCGATGAATCCATCGATTGCATCTTCGTCGACGGGGATCATCGTTACGAGGCTGTCATCGCCGATCTATCTGCATGGCTTCCGAAATTGAAAACAGGTTGTCTCATGATCGGAGATGATTACTGGATGGAGCCTGTCGCAGATGCCGTAAATCACTTTTTCTCCTCTCAAAATAAAACAGTTTTTTTTCTCACTTCCAATTCAGGGTATAAATTATGGGCTGTTTACAAATGAAGAGATGGATCCAAATCTTCTTCGGTTTTGCCTTGCCCCTGCTTGCTGGGGAAGAAACCCATTTCCTTTCTTTCATTATGCCCTGTTACAACTGCGAAAAAACTGTAGAAGAGTCGATCGAATCCATTTTTCGGCAAAACTTAAAAGTCCCCTTTGAGCTGATCTGCACAGACGATGGTTCGATAGACCATACCTATGAGCTCCTTTTAAAAATCAAAGAAGAGCATCCGGAAATGAAAGTTCTTCAGCATCGAGAAAATCAAGGCGGGGGGCCTGCCCGAAATACTTGCGTCAAAAATTCTCAAGGGGATCTCATCTTTTGTCTCGACTCGGACAATCTGCTGGCAAACCCAAACGACATCCAAGATCTCATTGATTTTTTAGATGAAGAAAAAGTCGATGCGGCGTGCTTTGCGATACTCCAATTTTTCGAAGGCAACCTAAAATTGACAAACTCCTGGGAGTTCTCGGCCCCCGAAGGTAGGTATACCGCCTCTGATATCGTAAAAACCTGCAATCACCCTTGCGCCTCCGGCAATTACCTCTTCACGCGCAAAAGTTTTGATGCTGTCGGCGGATACTCCCATTTATATGTTTTAGATACATTTTATTTCGGGCTTGAGCAAGCATGCCATGGATTCCCGATTGCCTATTTAAAAGATCATTGCTACCTACACCGAGTGAGCCCAAATGGATACTATGCACGGGGGAAAAAAGCAGATGTGCTCGATCGCGAATTCATAGACATCCTCCTCCGCCATCCAGAACTTTTCACCTTCCGCTCTCTCAATTTCCTTACAAAGGCCAAAAAAGAAGGAAAGTTCCCGAATGGATGGGATTATGTACATGTAACTGTTGCAGGCCTACTTCAAACACAGAAGGAGTCTTTAAGAAAATGAGAATTCTATTTTTTGCTCTTTGCCTTTTTTCAAACCTTTATTGCCGAGATTTTCGGAAAAACTCTTGGGAAAAAACCGATTTCATTTGGAATTGCGGCATCCTCCCTTTCTGTGACAAATGGACAAAAACAAATCCTGTTCAATTTTTTGAGACAAATTATTCTCCCCTCTTCCCCAAATATGTTTATGAGCCGATTCAAAGCGGCGATATCATTTGGCTCCAGTGTCGTTTTGTCTCCCATTTCTATCATCAAGTCCTTCCAAACATAACCGCCCCCTTCGTTTTATTGATCAACGATGGGGATGAATCCTTTCCTTCCCAATCGGGATTGACCGAAGAGTGTCTAGAAAAATTCCTCTCTGACGAAAGAGTCATTCATATCTTCGCGCAAAATTGCGATATCAAAGGAAAACACCCAAAAGTCACTCACTTCCCCATCGGGCTCGATTTTCATACAATTGCCTACAAAGGACCTCAGGGAGGATGGGGCGAGATTGGATCCCCTCTCGAACAAGAATCTTTATTGAAACACACTTTTCAAAAATCTCCGCCAACTTACCTTCGAAAAAAAATGGCGTTTGTCGATTTTCAGTTTTCCGACAGCATGCGAGATGGAGAACATAGACGCCATCTTCAGTTTGGAGAGGATCGGACAACTATTTTTTCCCGCCTTTTGCATACCGGGCTCATTCACCATGGAAAATGGGTAAAAAGATCCTCTCTATGGCAAATCAAAGGCCAATATGCTTTCTCTATTAGTCCTCACGGAAACGGCTTGGATTGCCACCGCACTTGGGAGGATCTCATCTTGGGTTGCATTGTCATTGTCAAAACATCTCCGCTCGATCCCCTTTATGAAGGTCTTCCTGTCGTCATCGTCCAAGATTGGTCTGAAATCACACCGCAAAACATGGAAAAATGGCTGGCTCAATATGGAGACGCCTCCACAAATCCTGCATATCGAGAAAAACTGACCCACAATTATTGGATGCATCAGATTCTCTCCAAGGCGGCTCCTTATAAAAAATAAATCTTGCAAAAAAAAATTTCCCAGCTTACATTTTCCCGGCATGCGATATTTATTTTTTTTTCTTACAGCTTTTCAACTCATAGCTCAGCCTTCTGAACCAAAGAAGGCATTGATCTTCGGCGCCACGGGACAAGACGGATTGTATCTGACGGAATTTCTTCTCGAAAAAGGCTACGAGGTACATGGTGTAAAAAGAAAACATTCTTCCAACCACTCTTGCCATATCGAGCGCATCTGCCTCGAGCCGGCAAATCAGGGAAGATTTTTTCTTCACAATGGAGATTTAAGCGACACAAGCACAATCATCTCCCTCATCAGCACAATTCAACCAGACGAGATTTATAATCTCGCAGCGCAAAGCCATGTGCACATCTCCTTTGAACAGCCGGAATACACTGCCGAAATCAATGCCCTTGGAACCTTGCGGATTTTGGAAACCATCAAGCAATTGAACTTGGTGGACAAAGTGAAGTTTTATCAAGCCTCCACAAGCGAGCTATTCGGCCTTTCTCAAGAAAATCCAAGGGCTGAAGCCACCCCCTTCCACCCTCGGGCTCCCTATGGAATTTCCAAACTCTTCGCCCATTGGATGACCATCAATTATCGAGAAGCCTTTGGCCTTTTTGCTTGCTGCGGCATTTTATTCAACCACGAATCCCCTCTCCGAGGAGAAAATTTTGTCACCAAAAAAATTGCCCGAGCCGCAGCCCGCATCTCCCAAGGATCGACCGAAATTTGTTATCTCGGCAACTTAAATGCGCAAAGAGACTGGGGCTATGCAAAAGACTATGTCGAAGCCATGTGGCTTATGCTCCAGCAAGAAAAACCCGAAGATTTCGTGATTGCTACAGGGAAAAGCCATTCCGTCCGAGAATTTATCGAACTCGCCTTCAAACAAGTCGGCATCGATATTCTATGGGAAGGCGAAGGAGTCGATGAAGTAGGGATCAATAAAAAAACAGGATCGATTGTCGTAAAAATCAACCCCGTTTTCTTTCGCCCTACAGATGTAAATTTTGTATTGGGCGATGCCGAAAAAGCAAAAACAACCCTTCATTGGGAGCCCAAAACCTCTTTTGAGGAACTCGTAAAAATCATGGTCTTATCCGAACTTAATAATCTCTCAATTTAAGGTCTTTCAATGAAAAAATTAATGATTTTATCCTGTTTATTTTTAACCACTCTGAGTCTTGGCGCAGAGAATATAATGTATCGTCTGACCCATCTCGACGGATTTTCCTCGAATCATCAGAAAAGATTGGAGCAAATTAGACAATTTTCAAAAGATTTTGAAACTCTCTATCCATTTGAGCCGAGCGATATTCCCATCGACATCCTCATTCCGACAGTGGAAAAAGATTTGGAAATGATTCCCCACACAATTGCCTTTGCAAAAAAAAATCTCCTCCACCCCATTCTCCATATATATATCGTCGCTCCCCCCACCCCTAAAATCATCTCTCTTGCGCAAGAACTCGGCTGCATTTTCGTCGATGAAAACACGGTGTTGCCAATTAAAATGAAAGACATCCATTACTTCCCTTCCGAGTGCGGAGGATGCGATCGAAGAGGCTGGCTTTTCCAACAATTCTTAAAACTAAGCTGCGATACAATTTGCGAGGCAGAGCATGTCCTCGTGATCGATACAGATACCCTCCTCATTCGCCCGCAGACATACACGTATAAAGGCCGAACTATTTTCCAATGCTCCGACGAATACCACCAGCCCTATCGGGATGTTTATAAAAAGCTCATTGGAGAAGCAGCCAAAGGACCCTTTTCTTTTGTCAGCCATACAACCTTATTTGAAAAAAGCAAGCTCAGACACTTCAAGCAACACATCGAAAATCTTCACCACAGACCCTGGTTTCAGGCGGTCATGGATTTAATGGATAAAAACCAAGCTTCCGCTTTTGCAGAAAATGAAAGCTACCCCCAATTTGTCGTATCTTTCTATCCCGATAGCTTTATCCAGCTCTATTTTTTCAACGATAGCACCTTTGTCCGAAAACGGGATCTCGCCCCTATTCTCGAAGGGAAAGGAAATTTTAACCCCTATACAAAATCGATTTCATTCCACTCGTATAACTCCTATTGATACCCATGCGGGGGAGGGAGGGCACCCCCTCCCTTACCCCCCAAAAACTTGACCCAATTCAAATAAAAATTATATATATTCTTTATTAACCAAAAATGCATACGCCTATAAATAAGTTACTTATGCAAAAACAATACAATAATTACAGGAGTGGTATAATAATTAATGTAATGTAATTAATAAGAGGATTTATATGTCTTTCTCATTCCCTTTATGTGTCAGCGAAACCATTTTTACCTTCTCTGAAAGCGCCCTTACAACTCCCACAGAAACTCCCCAGCCTCTAGGCGTTCATCTCCTCGTGAGAGGAAATCTTTCTGAAGAAATGCTCTTTCAAATACAAACTCTTTGGAACCGGAGCGCCGAAAAAAAATCTTTCTTCAACCCCATTTTTACCTCTCCTCAGATGCCTTTATCCCCCATTGCTCCATCCTCTCCTCTCGTCGAAACTTCGGCAGACTATACATATCTAGAAATAAAGCCCTACGGAAGCGGCATGTCGTATCCATATGTCGTGACGAGAATCAACCGCCTTGAATTTTATCCAAAAACAGAAGAGCCGATCGCGATCATTAAACTCAGGCAAACAGAGGTGGGAAGCGCAAGATGGAAGAGAATATATAATAAAGAAATCCCATTTCCTAGAATAGGGTGTCCTCCGGGAAGCGGCGCCTTCATCGAGCTATTGGCAGGAATGTACTTGCGCAATTTGTTAAAATTATTACCCGAGGTAGCAGACCGCTGCATTATCCCAAGAATTGCCTACGCTCAAATGGGGCACCCCTCCTTTTCAAGTAAATTGGCCGAAGTCAGAAGCGGCCATCTCCCCTCCGTCCTTGGAACGGGAATCATTGAAGAATTCATCCCAGGATGCAAACCGATTTCAGAGGAGCTCCTAGAAACAGTCGATAATCCTCTATTGATCGAACTCTTGGCCGTCTTGCATACGCTCATTCTCCATAATGACGGAACCATTTTCAACGTGCTCATGAAAGACAATGCCCTTGTCTTAATCGACAATGGATATTCTCTATCCCAAAGAGGAATCGATGGGGGAAAATTTTTCTGGCTTAAAAACTCTACCCTGCAAAATCCTCCAAGCGAACGGATTCAGAAATTCATCAAAGATATCGATGAAAAATCTCTTGAAACCTTGGCCGAAAAACTCCATGAGGAGCTCGTCAAAAATGGAAGAGACTTAAGCAAAGAGGAAGAAGATCTTTCAAATCTCAAGATGGATCGAATTCTTCCCCATAAAATCACACTTTGCTTCATGAAAAAGGCCGTCAAACAAAATTGGTCCCTCTCTCGCATTGCCTCTACTCTTCTCTATTCCAACCATGGTCCAAATTCGCCAAAAAATTCAAACACTTGCCTTGTCAATCGAATCTACGAAGAACTGACGGCGAATGAATTGCCCCCGGAAATTTTAAAACAAAAAATGGAAGAGCTTTGCGCAAAAGCAATCGCTCTATAGCTTACGCCCCTTAGAAAGGAAGCGTCAGCATAAATCCTGTGTCTTTGAAAATACAGGCTTCTTCATCTGCAAGGGCTGCCAGGCTAAAAAGAGCCATATCGTAAAGAGTATGGACGGCGACACTCTCTTTTAAAGAGCCGTTTTTATGTGTGAGCCATCCAAGATACGCCCCCAAAGAAGTAATTAAAGGGAGGCTGAAGGAATAATAAGTCCATCTTCGGTTCTTCTCAAGAGCTTGCGCATTCGGAATATGCGCAGCGCCAAAAGATAAAGAAGAAAGAGTGATCCCTATTTCCGGTCTGAACATTTCACAAAATTGCGTCTGCAAATAGCCCCGAAATAGCGCTTCTTCTCCAACCCCGACGGGCAATGCCATCATCGGAAAAAGAGGTCCCCGGGAGGAAGCCGCCGGAGAGGGAATCCTCCCTTCTATGGACTCGACCACATAAGCTGTTGTAAAAGCAACCGCGAGAGCGCCAAGAACGCCTCCCCAGACCTCCGGTTTTTTTAAAACGCTCGGGCGGAAGGGAGCTGTGGCTAAATCAAAAAAACTATCCGTTGGCATCTTATAACTATAGCCCGTCAATCCATTGGCAATCCGAGCATCTCGATATGCAGAGTAAATTCCATAGGACCAAGTATTTTGAGCTATATTCAACCCAAAAGAAACATCCGTATTCCCAATCTCTTTTATGGCTGCGTAAACAGCAAGAGAAGAACTTCCAAACAAATACCCAGCCATCGAAACATCTTTCAGATAGGCGTGGCCAAGCCCGGGACAGATCATAGATAAAACAGCCGCGAGATTCGCATTGACTCGCTTCGGCTGATAGATAGGTTCTTGCATCGAAAAAGAAATCGGACTTTGCACTGCAAAACTAGAGTCCAATGCAGCGATTTCTTGAGATTTTTCATGTTTAGACAGACTTAAATCGGCGTCTTGCAAAGTATTTGCCGCAACCGAGCGGATAAAAAAAGAGAAGCCCGCTGCCAATAAAAACCAATTTTTCATGAAAACCCCATTTTTATCCAAAGATTCTAAAAGAAATCAAAAATAATGTACAGAAAAACATTATCTAGAGTCTGTCATTGAAAATAATATTGCAGTAAATTATGAACCCAAATAAGAGGGTTCATTCCATTGCGTATCTTACGGCGTTCTTATTTTTTCATAGCAATCGGCATCTTGTCTAGCTGCGCAAGGGATGCAGCCGATCCCCTTTCGCTTGCTCCCGAAAACCCCTATTCAACGTGGGTGCCTATGCGGGGCAATTCGCTCGTATCCTCGCGCTATTGCAAAACTTTGCTCCCCACCACGTTCGGAGAAGGGGCGCTGAATTTGGCAGAACTTCTCGATATCGCCTTGCAAAACAACCCGTCGACAAAACAAACATGGGCCAATGCTCGGGCCTCTGCCGCGCAATATGGCGAAACAATGAGTTCTTTTTATCCTCAAATCAACGTCAGCAATTCATTTGTCCGGCAAAAGGGAAGTTTTCCGACATCGCAAGCCTTCACCGCTTCCTCCGGGTCTTCTCCGGGTTCAGGGAGTGCGGCAGCTCTTGGCAATACGGTGGCAACAAACGCTCTTGTGACGCAAACATTCTACGCTTCGCAAGGAGGCCCCGACGTCTCGTTGAGCTATGTCCTTTTTGATTTCGGGCAAAGAACCGCCGCGGCAACCGCCGCAAGAGAAGCTCTTTATTATGCAGATCTCACGCACAATCAAGAGATTCAAACTATTTTGCAAACAGTCATGGACGATTACTATAATTATGTCTATCAAATGGCGGCTTTGCATGCCAATGAAGCCAATTTGGCCAATGCGCAAATGTCGCTCGACGCCGCAAATGAGAGATTCGCCCTCGGGCTTGCCGCTCTTGGCGATGTGGCAACAGCGCGCACCCAATTTCTACAAAGCAGGATCAATTTAACTTCCCAAAAACAAGCCGTTGAAAATGCCTTTGCTCAACTGGCTGTCGATGCAGGATTGCCTGCCAATATCCGCTTTAAAATTCAGCCTCTCCCCGATCAAGTGATTGCCGATCCTGTTTTAGAAAGCATTGAAAAACTCGTTGCGATCGCCCAAAACCAAAGACAAGATCTTCTCGCAGCCGAAGCCAATGTCCGCTCGAAACAAGCTCTTGTGCTGCGCGCGAAAAGAGAAATTCTTCCCGTATTGAGCACGACGCTCGATACGGGGCACTATTGGTTCCAAAAGGGAATGCAAGAGCAAGGGATGCACTGGATCGCCTCTCTTTCTCTCGATTTCCCCATCTTCGACGGATTTTATTTCAAAAATAACGTGAGACACGCAGAAGCCAATCTCGAGGCTTCGAAAGCCCAGCTCTACCAAACAGAACTCTCTATGATCCAAAATATCACAACAGCGCATATGGGCGTAAAAACAGCCGCATTGAACCTTTCCGATTCCGATGAATATCTTCAAGCAGCCGAGCTCGAATTCAATATCGCGCTTGCAAACTATAAAGCGGGAACAAAAACCATTTTAGATGTTCTTTCTGCGCAAAGCTCTTTGGCCGATGCCAGATCGAAAAAAGCCGAGGCGCAGCAAAATTGGTTTTCTTCGCTCGCCTCCATTGCCTATGCAACAGGATCTCTTTGCGCAACCCCGAACGAGGAAGGTTTATGCACCGATTCGCCCTTATAATACTCTCCTCTTTGCTCCTTCATTCTTGCCATAAAAAGCAACTCGCGGCGCCGACTCCTTCCTATCCTGTGCAAATTGGCTCAGCAAAAGCGCAAGACACTCCCATCTTCATCGAGGCGCTTGGCCATGTTCAGTCGATCACGAGCATCGACATTTACTCGAGAATTGAGGGGGAGCTCACCGGGGTTTATTTCAATCAGGGCCAAGAAGTAAAAAAGGGGGATCTCCTCTTTACAATTGATCCAAAACCCTACCAAGCCAAGCTCAAAACAGCGCAAGGAATGCTCGAAGAGACGATGGCGAATCTCGTCCTTGCCGAAGAAAAAGTAAAACGGTACAAAACCCTGACAAAAGATGAATTCTACTCGCAAATCGACTACGAAACGCTCCAAGCCAATATGGCGGCAAATACCGCGCAGCTCATATCCAATCAGGGTCAAGTAGATAGCGCAAACATCAATCTCGATTACTGCTGGATTTATGCGCCGATTGATGGAATGACCGGGATTCTCAATATCGATTATGGAAATTTGGTTTGCGTAAATTGCCAAACTCCGCTCATTACACTCAATCAGATGGCCCCCATTTTCGTCACTTTTTCCATACCCGAATGCAAGCTTCCGAAAATTCAAAAAGCGTATAGAGAAAATACACTGGTTGTACAGGCTGCGTATGAAGATTTTACAGCGGGAGAAATTTTTGAAGGGACCCTTTATATGCTGAATAACACAGTCGATCCCCAGACAGGCATGATCAAATTGCGAGCCATTTTTGAAAACAAAAATAGAGAACTTTGGCCGGGCCAATTCATACGGAATCGGCTCATTTTAAATACTATGAAAGATGCCGTTACCATTCCCTTCACAGCGGTTCAAATCACGCAAACAAATCCGATTGTCTTTGTGGTCAAAGAAGATATGACCGTTGACCAAAGAACAGTTAAACTCGGTCAAAGACAAGACGATGAAGTCGTTGTTCTCGAGGGGCTGAAAGCGGGAGAGAAAATTGTGATCGAAGGACAAATGAATCTCTATTCCGGATCCAAGGTATTTGTTCCAGGAAGTAAACAAAGATGAATCTTTCATCGCCTTTTATCCAACGCCCGGTGATGACCATCTTGGTCATGTTGAGCATTCTATTTTTTGGCATCATGTCCTATCGGACCTTGCCCGTCAGCGATCTGCCGAATGTCGATATGCCAACCATTGAAGTCAGCGTCAGCTATCCCGGAGCGAGTCCCGAAACGATGGCCAACTCGGTCGCAACCCCTTTGGAACAGCAATTCATGACAATCCAAGGGATTCAGTCGGTGATCTCTTCTAGCAATACAGGATCTTCGACAATCATCCTCACATTTGATCTCAATCGAGACATCGATTCAGCGGCCACAGATGTCCAATCGATGATTTCTACCGCACAACCCCAATTGCCCGACAATCTTCCCAATCAACCCACCTATCGCAAGGTCAACCCGGCCGCAACGCCGATTTTGTATTTTGCCCTCGTCAACCCGAACATGACCCTCGGCGATCTCTACGATTATGGGAACACATTCATAGGCGAGCGCCTCTCGATGATCGAAGGGGTCTCTCAAGTCATTACATATGGAGCTCCGTATGCAGCGAGAATCCAAATCGATCCAGAGAAACTGGCCGCTAAAAACATTGGAATCGACCAAATTGCCAACTTAATTTCTCAAGGCAACGTCGATCTGCCTCTCGGCACTCTTTGGGGAAAGCGAGATGATTTCACAATCGATGTCGACGGACAGCTCATGAAAGCCGATGGATATAGCGAGCTTGTCATCAAAAACGAAAATGGGAATCTCGTCAAAATCAAAGACGTGGGAAGGGCTCTGGATAGCGTTCAAGACGACAAATACTTCACTCACTATGTCGACCAGCAAGCCGATCAAATATGCCTGATTCTCGCCGTCCAAAGAATTGCCGGAGCCAACACCGTCAAAATTGTCGATCAAGTCAATAAGACTCTTGAGCTCATGAAAAAGCAGCTCCCAAGCACGCTAAAAATCTACCGGATCTACGACCAAGCAGAAACAATCATCGAAGGGGTCAACGATGTGAAAATGACGCTGATTGTCGCTTTATGCCTTGTGATTGTCATTATTTACCTCTGTCTTGGCAAAGCCATCAATACGGTCATCCCCTCTCTTGCGCTCCCGATATCTATTGCGGGAACCTTTGCCGTCATGCTCCTTTGCGGCTTTAGCTTGGATATGCTCTCTTTGCTCGCCTTAACTCTTTGCATTGGATTTCTCGTCGATGATGCAATCGTTGTGCTCGAAAATAATGTCCGGCACGTGCAAATGGGCAAGACCCCCTTTGATGCAGCCCTGATCGCCGCCAAAGAAATCAGCGTCACTATTTTGAGCATGACAATCTGCCTTACGGCAGCTTTTATCCCTATGTTGTTTATGGAAGGAGTCGTAGGACGCCTTTTTAGAGAATTTGCAATCACAATTGTCGTTGCCGTTTTGATCTCCGGTTTTATCTCCCTTTCTCTCACGCCGATGCTGGCAAGCCGTTTTGTCACGGCCTACGGCATCCAAAATAAGACCCGCATGGAGCATCTTGCCGATTCGGTGAATCTCTGGATGCGAAATCGATATGAACCGTGCCTTCGTTTTGCAATGCGGCATAAACTCTTCATGGTGGGAATTGGGATTTTAAGTATTTTCTTTTCAGGCATACTCTATCAAGTCATTCCGAAAGACTTTCTTCCTCCCGATGATGTGGGATTTATCGAAGGATGGACCGTGGCAAGAGACGGGACATCTCCTTATCTCATGGAAGATTATCACAAAGAAATCACCGACATTGCCATCCATGACCCAAATGTCGAATCTTTAATTTCGATTAGTTCTTTTACAAATCCAAATGAAGGGCTTTTGTTTATCCGGCTCAAACCCTTTAAAGACCGCCTTCCGATGTATCCAACCATCCGAGAGCTCACGGAAAAACTGCATATGTTGTGTGGGATTAATACCTTCTTGTCTCCCCTGCCTTTGATCAATCTTTCCGTTGGGACAACCGCGCAAGCCCTCTACCAATATTCTCTGACGGGAATCGATCGGAAAGCGCTTTACGAATATGCTCCAAAGCTTACGCAAAAGATGAAACTCGACCCCAAATTTTCCCAGGTCTCTTCCGATTTGCGCATTGCGCAGCCAGAGTGGTCTTTCCACATCAATCGAGATAAAGCGTCGAATTACAATGTGACAGCGCAGCAAATCGAAGATTTTTTCCAATACGCCTATTCGGATAACAAAATTTCTCAAATCAACGCCGATATCAACGTATACGATGTGATTTTAGAAACGCTTCCCAAGTTCTATCGCGATCCGACCGTCTTTTCTCGACTCTACGTTCGATCCCTCACAAATCACCTCGTCCCTCTTTCGGAAATTTTAGATCCCGTACAAACCGCAGGACCTCTTACAATCAATCACTACAATGGACTTACCGCGGTGAATATCTCATTTAATCCGGGATCCGGAGTGCCTCTCGGAGAATCGCTAAATAGCCTCAATCAAATGACAAAAGATTCAAAACCCCCTCAAATTTATGGACAGGTCATTGGAACCGCAGATGTTTTTAAACAATCCTTTGAAAGCCTAAATTTTCTTCTCATCATCGCCTTCTTTGTCATCTACATTGTGCTCGGCATATTATATGAAAGCTTTATCCATCCCTTAACCGTCATGAGCGCCCTTCCCCCCGCTCTCTTAGGAGGCCTTTTTACCCTCTACCTATTCAATCAAACCCTTTCGCTTTATTCCTTTGTCGGGCTGATTCTTCTCATTGGAATTGTATTAAAAAATGGGATCATCATGGTCGATTTTGCAAATAATGCGGTCGAAAACGAGGGGAAAACGGCAGAAGACGCCATTACGGAGGCCGCCCTCATCCGCTTCCGGCCGATTATTATGACGACAGTGGCTGCGATGATGGGCGCAGTCCCGATTGCCCTCGGGGTCGGAGGCGCCATTGCGCAAACGCGCATCTCGCTTGGCCTTTGCATCGTAGGAGGCCTTGTCATTTCACAGCTTCTGACACTCCTCCTCACCCCGGTACTTTACTATTATTTTGAAAAGCTTCAGGAAAAAATCTTCCGCCCCTCCAGGAAAGAGGCATTGAAGTAACATATCATATTGATTTTAAGTCACTTATAAATCATAATAAGCAGAATTATTTATATACACAAAATAATCAATATTATGTTATAATAGTATTATAAAATTAATATAAGGTTAATATGGAAATAAATAAACAAAGCTCATTATCATCTTTATCAAGCTCCTCTAATATCTCAGAGAAACCTCTTGAGAAAGTGTGGATTGGACATAAAAAAAGACTCGATAGACACACGCTGGGGAGAGTTGATGCGGCGGCTCAAGTTGGATTGTTTGCAATCCTTACCGCAGTAAGTACGGTCAAGCTTCTCGGCCGAGTTGCTGTCCTCGTAGGAAAAACGATATGCCACATAAATACATCCAAAACAGTAAAAAACCTAGCGATCGATGCACTCGTCACAGCATCGTGCTTTGAAAAAATAATCCGAAGCGCTTGGAGAGTATTTTCTGCACCCAAACTCAAGGATTTATCTTTCGTTGATTCCGGGAAAAAAGCTATCCGCACGATTATGCAAATCAACTATAATAACAATAGCGCGGACAGATACTTTAAAACTGCGGCTCAAATAAAATTAAAAGAAGTCCGGGCTGCATATATCAGTTCGACTGGATCCGAGTCCGATTCCGAGCCCGATCAAAAAATTCCAAAGAGAAAGCTAAATCTCAGTAGACTTTCCTAATCTTTTGCATGTGTTTGGGAACCCATCCCAAACACATTCTTGCTAATT
>CAYOMT010000002.1:0-7804 GCA_964405125.1 uncultured bacterium | reverse complement strand
TTCCTAATCTTTTGCATGTGTTTGGGAACCCATCCCAAACACATTCTTGCTAATTTTTACAAAAAATAGACATAATAGGTCTTTGACATTTTTTCAGATTTAAAATGAAAAGACACCGGATTTCTGCCGTTTTTCTTTGTTCTGCGATTTTATCAACCATCTTTCTTCCCTCAAACATTCAATGGGTTAAAGAGCGTCTCGAAGAGCGCTTGCCCGATACATTTGGCCTCGATCGAATTGCCCTTCATATGGAAGGAGAAGAGACTTCTATTGCAATGCCAAAGCTCCCTATCTCCGAAGGGGAGGTGTTTCGTTATTTGGGCCATGGAGGGCAGGCCGTTGCCTTTGCAAGCGAAGACGGGAAGTACATCTTGAAATTCTTCTTAAGAAGGCAACTGCATGGAGAAAAGCGGTTTCCGATTCCTAAACCAACGCACTGGATTCCTTCCCACCGGAAAAAAAGACAAGAAAAAATGGAAGAAGCCCGTCTTAAAAGTTTAACAAAGGCTTTGCACAACTACAAAGTCGCTTTTGAAAAAATTCCAGAAAAAACAGGGATCATTGCCCTTCATCTTTTTTCTTCCAAAGGCAATTTGCCAAAGGTCTGTCTCTTAGATCAAAAAGGGGAAAAACATCTTGTCGACTTAAATGAAGCCTCTTTTGTATTTCAACATAGAGCAGAACTTGTTCTAGATAAACTATCTTCCTTCTCTTCAAGCGAAGAAAAACAGGCGATTCTTTCTTTGCTCAAAGATTTTTTCTCCGAAAGAGCCAAGGCCGGTTTTATCGATATTGAGAGGAGTTTTATGATCGAAGCAAACTACGGTTTTTTAGGCAATCAACTCATCCAGCTCGACGTCGGCAACATCGAATTCATCCCGGAGCTCAAAACATCGCCCGAAGAAGAAATCAAGAGGATTCACGGAATGCTCCAAACTTGGATAAATGAAAAGAATTTAATATGAATTTTGCCCTTGTTTGCGCTGATGGAATCGGCGACGCGCTCATCACTTCGATTGCCGCCCACTCCCTTCGCAAAGCGGGCCACCAAGTCTCTATCTTCAGCACCCATCTTAAAAGTTTTGGAAGCTTGCTTGAAAAAGGAGAATACCTCCCTTTAACCCAAGATTGGGAAAATGCCCTCGCTCCCTTTGATGCGGTGATTTTACAGCACGAAGACACTTTGCGCGCGCGCAAAATTATTTCATTAAGAAATAAGGGATTCCTTATTTATGTAATCTATACAAACTACAGAACTTCAAAGCATGGGCCCCTCATAGAGGGGTTGGATTATCCCGTCGATGAAAATAAGCCCATGGTCCATAACCTCTGCCAAGCGATGCGCTCTTTATTTGGAATCGACGCCGACGGGCAAAACTGTTTGCAAAAAAAACTCCCCCTCCTGCATCGCGAGCAAAAAAAAAGAGTTCTCATTCACCCCACGAGCACCCGAGAAGATAAAAACTGGCTTAAAAATAGATTTCTTAAACTTGGCAACAAGCTAGAAAGTCTCGGATATGAGCCGATGTTCATCCTCTCGCCCCAAGAAAGAGAGTTTTTTCCAAAAGAAATCCACGCTCCTCACTTCTCTCATCTTGAAGAGCTTGCGAAAACAGTCTATACATCGGGATTTTTGATCGGCAATGATTCGGGGCCTGTCCATCTTGCGTCTTATTATGAAATCCCCCACATCGTCATTTGCCAAGGCCGGCAGATGCCTCTTTGGAGTCCTGGCTGGATGGCCCCTAAAATTGTGCGGCCTTCTCGATGGATTCCCAACATGAAGGGAATGCGCCTTAGAGAAACCAAGTGGAGTTTTTTTATTCCAGTACGCCAGGTGGCGCGGATTTTTTTAGATCTTGTGGAATCGGAGAGACAGCAGAGACAAAAATTCCTCGATACACAAAAGCCAAACG
This sequence comes from uncultured bacterium, assembly GCA_964405125.1. Taxonomy (GTDB): domain Bacteria; phylum Chlamydiota; class Chlamydiia; order Chlamydiales; family SM23-39; genus DAIDHZ01. Next base: position 5,888 of record CAYOMT010000002.1, on the reverse strand, counting down.
ATGCGCATGCAAAAGAGGCCTTGCAGCAAAAATCTTAGACCGAAAAGATTTAGCGTATTGCCGATCCGTTAAAAGAGGGTGGCCCATCTCTGCCATATGAACCCGAATTTGGTGCGTTCTCCCTGTCAAAGGTCTGCAGCGAACCCATGTTTCTAAGTTACCCCGGGCGATCACTTCCCAATTTGTCACGGCATGATCTCCCGTCCGGGCAGATCCCCAGATCGTTTGGCCGTGAAAACTCCCTTTTTTTGCTAAAAAATTATCAATCGTCCCTTTGTCTTGCGCAATCACTCCGTCGACAAGAGCAATGTATTCTTTCTCGACTTCTCTTGTCGCAAATAACTTCATGAGCTCATCTCGAACAAGTATCGTTTTCGCAAGCAAAAGAGCGCCCGTCGTATCCTTGTCGAGGCGATGGACGAGAAAGAGTTTCCGGCCAAAGGTCCTTTCGCAGTTTTCCTCGCTGCACACCCAATTTGTCGGTTTATCGAGGATCTTGAGAAATTCATTTTCAAAAAGAACTGCCCAGGATGGGGCAGCCGTCTCATGGAGGAAAAATTCGACGATATTTCCCTTTTCAACCCAAACGGAGCCAAACCGCTCGACTTTTCCATTGACTTTGCAGCCATTTTGTTCGAGCAAACGGCGTATTTTCTTGCCCGACTCGCCCAGTTTATCCCGCAAAAAATGGGCGAGCTGCTGCCTTACCTCTACTTGCCAACGATGATGCGTCATCGCTTTTTCAAGAATTCTACGAGCAAGCGAACTCCATATCCGGTTGCTTTTGTGGGATGGTAATACTTTGGTTTTGATAAAAAAGCAGTCCCGGCAATATCGAGATGAGCCCACTTTGCAGAGCCGATAAATTCCTGCAAAAAGAGCGCTCCCTTAATCGATCCGGCATCTCTGCCTCCGGAATTGACAAGATCGGCAATATCCGATTTAAACGCCTCTTTATACTCGCTCACAAGAGGCAAGCGCCAAAGAAGATCTGAAGTTTTTGCAGAAGCTTCCATTAAATTATCTGCTAAAGTCTCGTCATTGGCGCAAAAACCAGCCATCTGCTCGCCGAGGGCCAAAACGACATTCCCCGTCAATGTGGCTAAATCAATCACATAGGTCGGATTTAAGTTCTTTGCAACGTACGCCAAAGCATCGGCTAAAATCAGGCGCCCTTCTGCATCTGTATTGTTGATTTCGACCGTTTTTCCGGAATACGAACGATATACATCGCCCAATTTATAGCTCCGGGAACCAATCGCATTTTCAACCGTGGGGACAACCACTGTCACATTCACTTTCAACCCAAGTAAAGCAATCGTCCGAATCGTCGCAAGAACCGCTGCGGCGCCCGCCATATCGCATTTCATGGAGAGCATCCCTTCCGTTGTCTTGAGAGACAATCCCCCCGTGTCATACGTAACTCCCTTCCCCACCAAAACAATGTGTTCTTTCGAAGAAGGATTGCCCTTGTATGCAACTTCAATTAAAAAAGGATCCACTTTGGAAGCGCGATTCACCGCCAAAATCAAACCCATTCCATGCGTTTCCAACCATTTTTTATCATAGACCGACGTCTTGATCTTAGAAGAAATTTTCTCCAATAAACGAGCCTCTTCCGCCAATTTCAAAGGAATGACATCGTCGGCGTTGCCATTGACAAGTTCCCTCGCAAAATAGACTCCCTCGACAACCTTCTCAATCTGAGAAAAGGCAGGCTCGTCTTTGGCATCCAAACCAACCCAACTCAACTTTTCTAAAAGAGGAGGCGCCTCTTTGAGAGACTCTCCTTTCCAGTGATTGAACGCATAATTAGAGAGCAAAACGCCCTCCGCGCTTCCTAGGAGCATATCTTCGCGGGAAAGACGGGAGCTCTCAGGAATCACTAGATTGGCGCTCTTGGCTTTCACATGCTGCATCGAGCGAACGGCGGCGGCATAGGCTCTGCGGAGAGATTCGACATTCGCCAAATCTTCCTTTCCGAGCCCGAGAAGTAAAACGCGGGATTCCTTCTCTTTTTCAGAATAAACAAAGACGCTCTCTCCGTTTTTCCCCTTAAAATCTCCGGACTTAAGAACCGGGTGGAGAAAATCAAGAGGAGAATGGAGAGATCCTTCCCAAAAAGGGAGAACCAAAACATCGGCTATTTTTCGTTCATCAAAATGGGGAACAAAAAGATGCTTCAAAACGGAACCTCATCATCAAATGTGGCTCCTTGCGGCTGAGGAGATCCTCCTCCCATATAAGGACTGGAAGGCATCTCTTGAGACATAGGGCCTCTTGCCTCTTGCGCGGGAGAAGATCCTTGCTGCGATCCGCCCGGTTTCCCAAAAGGGCTAAACTGGATTTGAACCGCCCGAATATCCAAAGAAACCTGGGGTTTTCCTTCCCGATCGGTAAAAATTTCAGGTTTTTGCATCTCGCCAAAGACGAGAACCGCGCTCCCTTTTTTCATATGAGGAAGCATTTTTTCAAACTGATCTCCCCAAATGGTAACTTTCCACCAAATTGTGACATCTTGCCCTCCCTTTCGAGAATTTGTCGCTACAGTCAGCGTTGTAACCTTCGTTCCTGTCTGCGTAAAACGGGTCTCCGGGTCTTTTCCTAAATGTCCTGCAATATGGATAAAATTCACAAGTTACCTCTTCGTTGAAAAACCCAATATAAAGAATCCCGAATAAATTGTTCAACCTCTTTAGAGCCTTGCTTTAGAACTAAATCTTCCCATATACTTAAGCCCGCTATGAACCCTCTCCAAGAAGCCATTGAAAAAAGACGCACCTTTGCCATCATCAGCCATCCTGATGCAGGAAAAACCACCCTGACTGAAAAACTCCTCCTTTATTCGGGGATGATCCAAACAGCCGGGATGGTCAAGGGAAGAAAAGGGAGAAAATCGGCGACCTCCGACTGGATGGCCATGGAACAGGAAAGGGGGATTTCGATCACCTCGTCCGCCATGCAATTTCCCTACAAAGGGGCCATTATCAATGTGTTGGACACGCCGGGCCACGAAGACTTTTCAGAAGACACATATAGGACGCTCACGGCAGCCGATTGCGCGATCATGGTCATCGACGCCTCGAAGGGGGTGGAAAAGCAAACGAGAAAACTCTTTGAAGTGTGCAGGCTGAGACAAATCCCCGTTTTGACCTTTATCAACAAAATGGATATGCCCTGCAGAGATCCTCTCGATCTCATGAATGAAGTGGAAAATGTATTGCAGATTCAATCCTTTGCCATGAATTGGCCGATTGGAACGGGCCGGGATTTTCAGGGCGTCTTCGACAGGCAGTCAAAAGAATATCTCTTTTTTACCAAAACTTCGCATGGCGGCGCCCAAAAGGCGGAAATCGCCCGTTATCCGGAATTAAGCCAAGAAGCGTTAAAGAAAATCCCCGAAGAGGAAAGAAAGGTTTTAAACCAAGCCCTCGAGCTGCTCGATCTGGCAGGCAATGAATTTTCAAAAGAGGCGTTCTTGGAAGGCAAAGTCACCCCTGTTTTTTTCGCCTCAGCGCTGATTAATTTTGGAGTGGAGCCTTTTTTTGACGCCTTTGTCGATTTAGCGCCCTGCCCTCATGCGAGAAAAGCCAATCTCCTCGATGGAACAGAGATCGACATCGACCCGGTTTCAACGCCGTTTAGCGGATACGTATTTAAACTTCAGGCGAACATGGATAAAAGACACAGAGACAGCATGGCGTTTATCAGAGTCTGCTCGGGGCGCTTTGAACGGGATCAAACCGTCAAACATGTCCGGCTGAAAAAAGAAATCCGACTCTCTCGTCCCCACAGTATGGTTGCAGGAGAAAGAACAACCCTCGATGTCGGATACGCGGGAGATATTATCGGCGTCATCAATCCTTCGTTATTTGCCATCGGAGACACCATTTCAATTACAGGCGGTTTTGAATTTAAGCCGCTGCCCCAATTCCAGCCTGAGATTTTTGCAAAGCTCTATCCTAAAGATGTGGGAAAAAGAAAATCCTTCGACAAAGGGGTTTTGCAGCTCATTGATGAAGGAGCGATACAAATGCTGAAATCATACCCTGAAGGAGGCGATCTCATTTTCGCAGCGGTCGGGCAATTGCAATTTGAAGTGATGCAATACCGTCTAAAAGACGAATATGGAGCGGAAACGGTCCTGACTCCTCTCCCCTATCACTGCAGCGCATGGGTGGTTGGCGATATGAATTCTTTTGCTAAACCGACAAATGCGGCCCTCGTACAAGATAGACAAGGACGCCCTATGGTTTTATTTTCAAGCCAGTGGGAAAAAGATTACTGCATGCAACAAAATCCTAAACATCAACTCATCGATGTTCGAGTCTAATGCCTTACCTCATTCAAAATATCCCTATAGCAAACAATCAACTGCCGTCGATTCAGATCGGATCGAGACGTATTCCTATTTTATCTCAAATACAACAAAGATTCATCTCCATCTTGTTTCAAAGAGTAAAACAGATGTTTCTCTTCTACCACCCCACTAGCTCTCTTCCCAGCAATATATACGCCATCATCTTGAGCGACGGCGGTTACTACGTAGGTCAAATATGGAGAGAACAAAGACATGGAATAGGATCTCAATTGGATCCAAACGGTGTTTGTTACTTGGGAAAATGGTCTGATGACAAAAGAAATGGCTCAGGCATATGTACTTCGGTAGAAGAAAACCGTGTTTATACATACACCGGAAAATGGGTTGAAGACCAAAAACAGGGCCCATGTACATATCAAGCGGCGGGGAAAGGCTTTTATAAAGGGGACTGGAAAGGAAATGGGCCGGAGGGCGAAGGAATCTGCAAATACGCAAATGGCGCCGTATTTAATGGCACTTGGAAAGATGGGATGATCAACGGCTATGGTCTTTACAAATACGAAGACGGAAGTGTATATGAAGGATTTTGGCGCCTTGGACAAAGAGAAGGTTTTGGGATCTATAGCTTTGCAAACGGCAATAGATATGTCGGAGAGTGGAAAGCAAACGAGCAACACGGTCAAGGGATCTATACTTTCTCCGATGGCAGCTACTACTCAGGGCAACTCTCAAACGGGATAGGACATGGGATTGGGATTAGCAAAAGTTCCGATGGCTCTTTGTATTCGGGAGAATGGGTAAAGGGGAAAAGAGACGGCTTTGGAATCCTAAAACCTTTAAACGGCGCTTTGCTCTACGGAAAATGGAAGGAAGATAAGTTCACAACCGATGAATGAAGAGAAAAACAATATATCCTCTACGAGAATCCGGAATCTCCTTGCAAATGAACGAACATTTCTTGCTTGGATCCGAACTTGCCTTGGGATTATGGCCTTTGGATTTGTCATAGAGAAATTCGGCCTATTCATCAAGCAAATCGAAGCCATTTTTTCTGCGCAGAATCTTTCTCAAATGGTAGAATCGCCGATCACAAGGGAAAAAGGGGCTTCCCACTTTGGGATTTTGCTCATTGGATTTGGAGCCATCGTCGGGCTTCTCGCATTTATCCGATATCATAAAGCGAGAAAACAAATCGAAAAAGGGATGTACCATAGCTCGCCCTCTCTTGCAGGAGCTCTGACAGCCGCCATCCTCATAGCGGGAGCCTTCCTTATTTATTATATCTCGTAAAATCTCAAATCATAGGAGAAGAGTTTTGCGGATCATTTAGACGGCTGCAATGCCGCTTTATTTTATAGACAGCAGAACAGCTCGCGCAAGAACCTCCATATACAATGCAAATCATACCGCATGTAAATTGCGAATGGACGACAATGGACCCAAACACGAGTCCTATTGCTCCGGAAGAACCCAAAATATTTGCACAAATATTCGTCAAGTGATCGAATCCCGCCTGTTGAATATTGACGGGCGGAGGAAGGGGTGATCTCATTACTTCGCGGGAAGG
>CAYOMT010000001.1:38973-52581 GCA_964405125.1 uncultured bacterium | reverse complement strand
GTGGCCACTGGATTGGAAATGTTCAATAAACTCTTGGACGAAGCTCTCGCAGGAGAGAACGTCGGAGTTCTTTTGCGCAGTATTGAAAAAGATGACGTAGAGAGAGGGATGGTTTTGGCGGCGCCAGGAACATGCACTCCTCATACAAAGTTTAAAGGAACTGTATACATCCTTACAAAAGATGAGGGAGGCCGTCATAAGCCATTCTTCACAGGGTACCGCCCACAGTTTTATTTCCGAACAACGGACGTAACAGGAACTGTTGAATTGCCGCAAGGCACTGAGATGGTGATGCCTGGCGATAACGTGGAAATCACTGCTGAATTGATCCATCCGGTTGCGATGGAAGAGGGAATGCGTTTTGCGATCCGCGAGGGTGGTAGAACCATTGGAGCGGGAACTGTTTCTAAGATTATTAAGTAATCTTTGAAGGTTCTTTAGGAGATTTTATTCTCCTTTGAGGGCGGGATTTCGGATGCGATGCGTTCGAAATCCCTCCGAAAAGGTTGAGTAATTTCGCAAGGGTGTGTAGCTCAGTTGGTAGAGCAGCGATCTCCAAAGTCGCCGGTCGGGGGTTCAAGTCCCTCCGCACTCGATCCATTGGGTATAGGTAGTAGCTGAAGAAAATGTGAATTAAGGGAGCATAAATGTCCACTCTTTCTACAGGGGAGAAACGAAAAGTTTCTTACTTTCGCGAAGTGCAGAATGAATTGAAAAAAGTAACCTGGACTTCAAAAGGCGAATTGATTTTTTGTACGAAAGCAGTGATTTTTGCAACCTTTTTCTTTGGACTCGCTATTTATGGCGTGGATTTATTGATCCATGGCGCTTTAAATGGCGTAATGGCTTTTCTTCGAATGATTTTTGGGTGATCCGCTATGCATAAATGGTATGTTGTTCAGGTAATGTCGAGTCATGAGAAGAAGGTAAAGAAGGCAATTGAGGAATATCTCGATGCAAAAGGAATGCGCGAGTTTATTTCCGAAATCCTCATACCGACGGAAAATGTGGCGGAAGTGAAGCGAGGCCATCAGAAGGTCAGTGAAAAAAGAATGTGGCCAGGGTATCTCCTTGTGAAAATGGAGATCAATGACGAAGCGTGGGCTTATGTGAAAGATACCCCGGGAGTCATTGACTTCCTCGGCGGAGAAAAGCCGGCGCCCCTGAGCGAGAAAGAAATAAAAGATATTATGAATGAGCTTGAGGACCGTCAGAAGGGCGTTGTTCAAAAGCACAAAGTAGATGTTGGGGATCGAGTCAAAATTACCGATGGAGTGTTCATTAACTTTGTCGGCGTTGTGAACGAAGTGAATCATGAAAAAGGTCGCTTGAGCGTCACAGTGTCTATTTTTGGCAGAGATACTCGTGTAGATGATCTCGAATTCTGGCAAGTGGAACAAGCCACAGCCGAGAATACGGGATAAATTATTATGGGGAGAGAGGGAGTGTAAAATCCCTTTCGCCAGACGCCTTTATTGAGAGGTTTTCTCTCAAATCGGCGTCAATACTCAGATAAGGAAAATATGGCAAAAAAGCTCGTTAAGATTGTCAAGTTACAAATTCCTGCAGGGAAGGCCAATCCGGCTCCTCCCATCGGTCCTGCATTGGGATCGGCAGGCGTGAATATCATGGCCTTCTGTAAAGAATTTAATGCGAAGACGCAAGATAAAGCAGGGGATGTTCTTCCTGTGATTATCTCCGTTTATTCGGACAAAAGTTTTACTTTTGTAACTCGCCAACCCCCTGTTTCTAGGATGATTCTCAAAGAATTAGGCATAGAGTCAGGATCGAAAATCCCGAATCGGGATAAGGTTGGCAAACTCACCCGCAGTCAAGTGAAAAAAATCGCTAAGCAAAAAGTTGAAGATATGCGAGTTGTCACGGAAGAGGCTGCTGAGATGATGGTTATGGGTACAGCCCGTTCTATGGGCGTGGATATCGTAGGGGGTTGATTGTATGCCAAAAAGATCTAAAAGAATGCGGCAGATCGATCAGATGGTCGATGTCAACAAAATCTACACTCTCGACGAAGCGATTCGTGTTTTAAAAACATGTCCAGCTCCTAAATTCAATCAGTCATTGAACATGGCTTTGAAAATTGGGGTGGATGTGAAAAAATCCGATCAGCAAGTGCGCGGCACTGTCTCTCTTCCTCATGGTACGGGGCAAGAGATAAAGCTCGTTGTGATTGCAAAAGGAGATAAAGTCAAAGAAGCTCTCGATGCCGGCGCTGATTTTGCTGGCGCAGATGATCTTCTTGAGAAAATCAAAGGTGGATGGACCGATTTTTCCGCCCTGATTTCCACTCCGGATATGATGCGCGAAGTAGGAAAACTCGGTAAAATATTAGGTCCTCGCGGACTTATGCCGACTCCAAAAGCAGGTACGGTCACAACGGATATTGCAAAAGCTGTCAAAGAAGTGAAGGCAGGGAAAATTGAATTTAAAGTCGATAAGACTGGAAATATCAATTCAGCTGTTGGAAAAATTTCTTTCCAAGTTGAGCAATTGACAGAAAACGTTATGCCTCTTTTACAAGCAATTCTTCGAGCTAAGCCCGCCAGTGCGAAGGGAGTTTTTCTCCGTTCGATGTATTTGTCCACGACAATGGGTCCAGGTTTGAAAATTGATCTGCAATCTTTGGCTCTCGGATAAAAGGAGAATAAGCATGAGAAAAGAGAAACCGCTCCTGTTGGACGAGATTAAGCAGAAAATTGATGCGTCAACAGCGATGATCGTTACACAGTATACCCGATTAGAACCAAATGCTTCTTGGCAATTTCGTGCTGCTCTTGCCAAAAAAGGAAGCATATTTGAAATCGTTCGTAAACGTGTATTTTTAAAGGCTATCACACTCGCAGGTGTGCAAATAGATGAGTCTCTTTTGAAAGGGCATGTCGGGGTTGTGTTCGTAGGCCAACCAGATGCTATGGCCTCTGCAAAAGTGATCTTTGAATTTTCTGAAAGCAATGGACAGATTTTTGAAGTCCTCTGTGGTACTATCGAAGGGAAAGTTGTCCCTGGAACAGAGATTCAAATGCTTTCCAAGCTGCCGGGAATCGACGAAATGAGAGCCATTATGCTTTCTCTATTTACCTCGCCGATGTCGCAAATGCTCTCCGTTTTGGAAGCAAAGGTAGAGGCAGAGCCTTCGTCTGTTGTTAATGAGCAAAATACTTAAGATTTTAGGAGAAGTTATACCCATGAGTCACAACCTTGATGATCTCGTAGAAAAGTTAAGCCATTTGTCTGTACTTGATATGGCTAAGTTAAAAGAAATGCTGGAAAATAAATGGGGCGTGAAAGCAGCTGTTGCTTCCGCCGCAGCTCCAGCGAGCGCTGCTGCCGCTGCCGCACCTGCTTCCGAATCCTCAGAATTTCTGGTGACCCTCGAAGGCCCAGTTCCTGATGATAAGAAAATTGGTATCATTAAAGCGGTTCGCGAAGTCACAGGTCTTGGGCTGAAAGAAGCAAAAGACATTGTGGAAGGAGCTCCAAAGGTTCTTAAAGCCTCCGCCGCCAAGGCAGAAGCCGAAGAGATCCAAAAGAAACTCCAGGCAGCTGGTGCAAAAGTGACCCTGAAAGGTCTGTAAGATTTTTGCATGATTTAAAGCAGAAGATGTTTTTTATTGGACATCTTCTGCTTTTATATATATAAAATTTGTGAGCCTTGGTCGCATTTACGAGAGTTTTTCGGAAAATTCTCGAAAATGCGACCAAGGCTCCTGTATGCTATGTCCTCTCAGATTTTGAGAGTTTTGCGGTGATTCTTAAAAAAACCTGTAAGACTTGAGCGGATGTAGTAGGGTCTTTATGTCACGATGACTGTGTTTTATGTTGAAAAAACAGTCCCTAAATTGAGGAGCGAATTTCATGTTAAAGAAGCCGCCTAAGCGGGTGAGTTTTCGCGAACGGGAAGAAATTATCGATCTTCCGAATTTGATCGAAATTCAGATCAAATCATACACCCAGTTTCTTCAGTCCCATTTACTGCCCCACGAAAGAGAAAATATCGGTCTGCAAGAAGTGTTTAGCGAAATTTTCCCTATTAAGTCTTACGATGAAAAGACGGTTCTGGAATTTATTTCTTACAATCTGGGGGTTCCGAAGTACTCTCCTGAGGAATGTATCCGTCGAGGGATCTCCTATAATGTTACGTTGAAAGTGAAATTTCGCCTGACTGATGAGACCGGAATTAAAGAAGAAGAAGTCTACATGGGTACGATCCCTGTAATGACTGACAAAGGAACTTTCGTTATCAATGGCGCCGAGAGAGTGATCGTTTCCCAGCTGCACCGCTCCCCTGGTCTTTCCTACGAGCAAGAACGCCATTCCAAAGGAACAATTATTTACTCATTCCGCATGATTCCTTACCGCGGCAGTTGGCTGGAAGCTTCTTTTGATAGCAACGACCTTATCTATATTTACATCGATCGCAAAAAACGAAGACGAAAAATTTTAGCTTCTACCTTCGTGCGCACGCTGGGTTATTCCACCGATGCGGATATCATCGAAGAATTTTTTGAAACTGTCAAAGTAAAAATCAAGTCGGAAAAAGATTTCGTTCGACTCGTCGGGAAGATTTTGGCCGAAGATGTCGTGGACGAGCAGACCGGTTCTGTCTTTGGAAAGGCCGGAGAAAAGCTCACGACAGCTATGTTGAAGAGAATTCTCGATGAAGGCGTTCAGGCTGTCCGGATTGCCGAAGAAGCCGACGAGACGCACCCTGTCATCAAGATGCTCTCTAAAGATACGACCGATTCCTATGAATCCGCTTTGAAAGATTTTTATCGCAAAATTCGACCCGGCGAACCGCCGACTCTTTCGAATGCTCGTTCCGCCATCATGCGGCTGTTTTTCGATCCGAAGCGATATAACTTGGGCAGAGTCGGTAGATACAAACTCAATCGCAAATTGGGTCTTGGCATCACAGATGAAGATTTAAATATCGTGACGCTGCGCAAAGAAGACGTGATTGCAGCTCTCAAATATTTGATCCGGCTGAAACTCGGCGATGAGAAAGCGCACGTAGACGACATCGACCATTTAGGAAATAGACGCGTTCGGTCTGTTGGCGAATTGATCCAGAATCAGTGCCGCATCGGGCTTGCCCGCATGGAGAAAATCATCAAAGAAAGAATGAATCTCTTTGATTTTTCTTCAGACACGATGACTCCTGGAAAAATTGTCTCCGCAAAAGGTCTCGCAGGTGTTTTAAAAGACTTCTTTGGAAGATCTCAGCTTTCTCAATTTATGGATCAGACGAATCCAATTTCCGAATTGACTCATAAACGAAGATTGTCTTGTCTTGGACCTGGCGGTTTGAATCGAGAGAGAGCCGGCTTTGAGGTGCGCGACGTACACGCTTCTCACTACGGACGTATTTGCCCGATTGAGACTCCTGAAGGGCCGAACATCGGTTTGATTACCTCCCTTGCCACTTTTGCAAAGATCAACGAGTTTGGTTTCATTGAGACGCCATACCGGATTGTAAGAGATGGAGTGGTGACAGAAGAAATTGAGTATATGACGGCAGATCAGGAAGCGGATTATGTCATTACGCAAGCTTCTACAGCATTGGATGATCAGAGTATGTTCACTGAAAATCTCTGCTGGGCTCACCAAAGAGGGGAGCCAATGGAGATCGAGACGACGAAAATCACCCATATGGACGTCTCTTCCAAGCAGCTTGTTTCGATTGTTGCCGGATTGATTCCGTTCCTCGAACACGACGATGCCAACCGAGCCCTTATGGGATCGAACATGCAGCGCCAAGCCGTACCGCTTTTGATTCCGGAAGCTCCCATTGTGGGAACCGGTTTGGAAGGCCGCTCTGCACGCGATTCAGGCGCTGTCGTTGTCGCTCTCGAAGATGGCGTTGTCGAGTATGTAGATGGATTTAAGATCGTTGTTGCCCCGAAAGACAACCCCCTCAATAAACGGGTGTATGTTCTGAAGAAATTTATGCGTTCCAATAGCGGAACGTGCATCAGTCAGACGCCTCTTTGCAATGTCGGCGACAAAATTGTGGCTGGCGATGTCTTGGCGGATGGCCCTGCTACAGATAAAGGGGAAATTGCCCTTGGTAAAAACGTGCTTGTCGCGTTCATGCCATGGTGCGGTTACAACTACGAAGATGCGATTATTATTTCTGAAAAGTTAATTAGAGAAGATTACTACACTTCTATTTATCTAGAGGAATTCGAGCTCACGGCCCGCGATACAAAACTCGGGAAGGAAGAGATCACGAAAGATATTCCAAACATTTCGGAAGAGATGTTGAAAGACTTAGGAGATGACGGGATTATCCGCGTTGGAGCCCATGTCGAGCCGGGAACCATTTTAGTGGGTAAGATCACGCCAAAATCGGAAACGGAACTCTCTCCGGAAGAGAGATTACTGCGTGCGATTTTCGGAGAGAAGGCGGCAGACGTAAAAGATGCGTCTTTGACTGCGCCTCCGGGAACCGAAGGCGTTGTAATGGATGTCAAGGTCTTTTCGAGACGCGATCGATTGTCTAAAACAGACGACGAGCTTGTCGAAGAAGCGACCCGCATTAAGGACATTCACTCCGGCTTCAAAGTGAAAGAATCTGAATTGCAGATGGAGTTCCATGAAAAATTGGGCGCTCTTCTTTTGAATGAGAAAGCTCCAAGCTCTATTATGCATCGCAAAACAGGGGAAGTGATTGTTAAAGAAGGGGAAGTGATTACCCAGGAAACAATCGAAGCCTTGGAAAGCGAGAAAGCAGAAGATCTTTTAATGTCCGAAAAAGATGTTTACGTGGAACTCAAAAAGATCATTCGAGAGTTCGAGCTTGCCTATCAAAGTCTCCAGACGCTGCATAAATCTGAAATTGAATTTATGCGGAAAGGGGATACAGACTTGGATCCCGGCGTTATTCGCCAAGTGAAAGTCTATGTAGCGACGAAGAGAAAGTTGCAAGTGGGAGATAAAATGGCCGGGCGCCACGGAAACAAGGGCGTTGTGTCTAAGCTCGTTCTCGAAGCCGACATGCCCTATCTTTCCAATGGCGATACAGTAGAGATGATTTTGAATCCTCTTGGGGTTCCTTCTCGTATGAATATCGGCCAGCTTCTCGAAACGCATTTAGGTTATGCCGCTAAAAAAGCTGGAATTTGGGTCAAGAGTCCTGTCTTCGAAGGATTCCCGGAATCAAAGATTTGGGAAATGATGAAGCAGCAGACGATGTTCCAAGACGGCAAGGCGTACCTTTACGACGGAAGATCGGGAGAGCGATTTGATAATCGAGTGGTTGTGGGCTACATTTATATGCTTAAATTAAGCCACCTGGTTGCAGATAAAATCCACGCTCGTTCTATTGGCCCCTATTCGCTTGTGACTCAGCAGCCGCTGGGTGGTAAAGCGCAGATGGGCGGTCAGAGATTCGGGGAGATGGAAGTTTGGGCTCTTGAAGCGTATGGCGCTGCCCATTTATTGCAAGAGATGCTCACTGTCAAATCAGACGACGTTGCAGGACGTACCCGAATTTATGAATCGATCGTCAAAGGAGAAAATACCCTTGTTGCGGGAACTCCTGAGTCGTTTAACGTACTTGTTAAAGAGATGCAAGGATTGTGTCTCGATATCCGTACAGAATTTGTTGAATAATTTTCCCAAGGTAAGGAGAGCGATTAGAGATGTCCCAACCATTTGATGCTGATGAAGATGTAAGAAGCTCCCATTTCGATAAAGTCACAATAAAGATTGCCTCTGGAGATGTAGTGCGCAATCAGTGGTCTCGAGGAGAAGTTAAAAAGCCGGAAACGATCAATTATCGTACGTTCAAACCTGAAAAAGGCGGTCTATTTTGCGAGAAGATATTCGGACCTACTCGCGATTGGGAATGCGCATGCGGTAAATACAAGAAGATCAAGCATAAAGGAATTGTGTGCGATCGTTGCGGCGTGGAAGTGACGATTGCAAAGGTGCGCCGCGAAAGAATGGCGCATATTGAACTCGCAGTTCCTGTAGTTCATATTTGGTTTTTTAAAACGATGCCCTCCCGAATTGGGAATATTATCGGTCTTTCGACTTCCGAACTCGAGCGGGTGATTTACTACGAGGAATATGTCGTAACAGATCCGGGTCGCAGCGAACTGCAGAAAAAGCAGCTCTTGAATGACAACGAATACCGGGAAGCGCAAGAAAAATGGGGTTCTGACGGATTCACAGCGCGCATGGGCGGGGAAGCCATTCAAGAACTTTTGAAGAGCGAAGATTTGGCAAGTCTTGTGATTGAACTCAAAGACAAACTCCGCAAGACAAAGTCTATGCAAGCGCGCATGAAGCTCGCGAAGAGACTGAAAATTGTCGAAGGCTTTTCTAGCTCCAGCAACAAGCCGGAGTGGATGGTTCTTTCCGAAGTGCCGATCATTCCTCCCGATTTACGCCCTCTTGTTCCTCTCGACGGCGGACGTTTTGCGACATCGGATCTCAACGATCTCTATCGGAGAGTGATCAACCGAAATAATCGCTTAAAGTCGATTTTGAAATTGAAAACCCCCGATGTGATCATCCGCAATGAAAAGAGAATGCTGCAGGAAGCTGTAGACGCTCTTTTTGACAACGGTCGCCATGGGCATCCTGTCATGGGCGCGGGGAATCGTCCTTTGAAAGCTCTTTCTGAAATGCTCAAAGGAAAACAAGGGCGCTTCCGTCAGAACTTACTTGGAAAACGGGTCGATTATTCAGGCCGTTCTGTGATCGTCGTAGGTCCGGAACTTCGTTTCAATCAGTGTGGTTTGCCGAAAAAAATGGCCTTGGATTTATTCGAACCATTCATTGTGAAGCGACTGAAGGATCTTGGATACGTTTACACGATTCGCTCTGCCAAGAAAATGATTCAAAAACAGGCTCCCGAGGTATGGGATGTACTCGAAGAGATCATTAAAGGGCACCCCGTTCTTTTGAACCGAGCTCCTACTTTGCACCGCTTAGGGATTCAAGCATTTGAGCCCGTATTGATTGAAGGGAAGGCGATCCGCATTCACCCGCTTGTGACTCCTGCGTTCAACGCGGACTTTGACGGCGATCAGATGGCGGTACACGTTCCTCTTTCTATTGAGGCCCAGCTGGAAGCCAAGTTATTGATGATGGCTCCGGACAATATTTTCCTTCCTTCTTCAGGAAAGCCGGTGGCGGTTCCTGCGCAGGATATGATCTTAGGTCTTTATTATTTGATGCACGACCCTGTTATCCATCCTGATAAAGAAGGGCGGCGCGTGAAGATTTTCAGCGGAACAGACGAAGTTCTCATGGCCTTGCATGCAAGCGGAAGCTATGATTGGCATGAGAAGAAGACAGGAGGCGTTCGGCTCGATCATTTAGGCCGGGGCATTCATGTTCATGAAAAGATCAAGGTTTTAATCGATGGCGGCATTATTGAAACGACCCCAGGTCGCGTGATCTTCAATACGATTGTGCCGAAGGAATTGGGTTTTCAAAACTACGTTCTTCGCAAAAAGCGGCTCTCTGAGTTAGTTCTCGAGTGCTATAAGAAAATTGGTTTGGAAGCGACGGTTCGTTTCTTAGACAAAATGAAGAATCTTGGATTTGCCGAGTCTACGAAGGCGGCGATTTCGATGGGTACTTGCGATGTGAAGGTTCCTTCCCATAAGCCGCAGGTATTGAAAGAATCTGCCGATCGCGTTGCTATTGTGAAAAAACAATACGCAGACGGGATCATTACTGAGGGCGAGCGCCATTCTAAGATCATTAGTATTTGGACGGAAGCAACAGATAAGCTTTCAGAAGAACTGTTCAAATTGATTTATAACACCTCTTCGGGGAATTTGAATCCTCTCTATCTCATGGTGGATTCTGGAGCGCGGGGAAATAAGTCTCAGATTAAGCAGTTGGGAGCTCTTCGCGGTTTGATGACGAAGCCAACAGGCGAGATCATTGAGTCTCCGATTACAGCGAACTTCCGAGAAGGATTGACTGTGATGGAGTACTTTATTTCTACGCACGGTGCGAGAAAAGGTCTCTCTGATACAGCCTTGAAAACGGCGGACTCGGGTTATTTAACAAGACGACTTGTCGACGTTGCGCAGGATGTGATCATTACGCGGGAAGATTGCGGAACGATCAATGGCATCGAAGTGAGTTCAATTAAGCAGGGGATGGAAGAACTTCTCCCAATTAAAGATCGAATTTACGGACGCACAATCTTGGAAGACATCCACCTCCCGGGCGATATGAAGACAATTCTTGCCAAGGCGGGAGATGTTCTCAATAATGCGCAGGCCGAAGCGATTGACGATGCAGGGATTGAAGTCGTTCGAATTCGCTCTGCCTTAACTTGCGAAAGCAAACGAGGTATTTGCGCGAAATGCTACGGCCTCAATCTTGCGACAGGAAATGTGGTGGGTCTAGGCGAGGCCATTGGAATTATTGCCGCGCAATCCATTGGAGAACCGGGTACGCAGCTTACGATGAGAACGTTCCACTTGGGCGGTATTGCGTCTGCAGGCCTCAGCCCGGAAATGATCTCCGAACACAATGGAGTTTTGATTTACAAAGAACTTCGCGTGGTCCGCAACGAAGAAGGGCACTGGCTTGCCTTAAACAAAAATGGACTTCTCCAAGTCGTTCGCGATGAAGGGCGTTCCATTGAAGACTACAAGAAGCTCTTAAGCAATAAGTCGATTGAGCCATTGCAAAGCTTCACTGTGGAGTTGGGCGCAAAGATTCTTTTTGCCGACGGTTCCAAAGTGAAAAAAAGCGATAAGATTTGCCAATGGGAGCAGCATAGCAGCCCAATTATCTGCGAAAGACCTGGCTATGTGAAATACGAAGATCTCGTCGAAGGGATCTCGATTATTCGCGAAGTCAATAAGCAGACAGGCCAAGTCGAGATGATTGTGAAGCAGCACAGAGGCGAGCTCCACCCGCAAATCGTGATTTATGCAGATCCTGATTGTACAGAGCTTGTCGGTACATACGCGATCCCTGCATCCGCTGTCATTACCGCAAGGGAAGGACAGAGAGTTGCAGCCGGTGCGGTTTTAGCAAAACTTCCTCGCGGAGCCATTAAGACAGAGGATATTACAGGCGGTTTGCCGCGTGTTGCCGAGCTTCTTGAAGCAAGACATCCTAAAGATGTGGCGGAGATTGCCAAAATCGATGGAATCATCGATTTCCGCGGCGTTCAGAAGAATAAACGGATTGTGGTTGTTCGCGATGATGCGACGGGCATGGAAGAGGAGCATTCTATCCCTCTTTCCAAACACTTAATCGTTCAAAAAGGCGATAACGTGATCAAAGGTCAGCAGCTCACAGAAGGTCTTGTGATTCCTCAAGAGATCCTCGAGATTTGCGGATCTAGAGAGTTGCAGAAATATTTGGTGAACCAGGTGCAGGAAGTGTATCGTCTGCAGGGTGTCGACATCAACGATAAGCACATTGAAATTATCGTCCGTCAGATGCTTCAGAAGGTCCGTATTACAGATCCGGGCGACACGATCTGCTTGCACGGGGAAGACGTCGATAAGAAGATGTTTTATGAAATCAACCGCAAGACGATGGAAGAAGGGGGCAAACCTGCGCAAGCAGCGCCTGTTCTTCTAGGAATTACGCGTGCTTCTTTGGGCACGGAGTCATTCCTTTCTGCAGCATCCTTTATGGAGACGACCCGAATTCTGACCGAAGCTGCTTGCGAAAGCAAGACAGACAGTCTTTGGGATATGAAGGCAAATCTCATCATAGGCCATATGATTCCAGCGGGAACCGGTTATGAATATCATAAGAAGGTGAACAAGTTTGTGGAATCAGGGATCGACGATGCCTTGAATATTGACTTTGTTTCAGAAGTCGCCACTCGATAATTTTGAAATTTTCAACAAGCCCTGCATTTCTTTTTCGAAGAAATGCAGGGCTTTTTTCTTGTCAAAAATGGACCTCCCGTTTAAATTCCTGCCATTCTTTTTTTAAAGTAGGTTTTTTTATGTCAACACACCCTTTAGGATCGTTATTTTCTCGACCTGTTTTGTTTGAGAACATTCCACCACCCCCTTCCGTCCCTCCCGCGCAGCATGCTAGATCCCCCATTCTTTCTCTTTGCGATGCAAAGAGGAAAATGGAGAAAAATGCGGAGAAGGCGATTGCAAGGCACATTCCAAATTTCGCGGAGAGTAGAGAAGTTTTGGCGACTGTAGGAGAGGTTATTTCGAGAGGCAAAGAGGATCTTCCGGCTATGCCCCTTCAATTGGCTTGGGCGACTCAAGAGGTGAAAGGGAAAAGGGATCAGATGGAGGATGCATCGTGTGTGGTATCTGAGAAAGAAGGGACTTTGGCAGCCGTTTTTGATGGGCACGGAGGACCTAGAGTGGCTTTGTTTTGTCGAGATAAGATCGCTTCTCTCTTTTTTTCGTTCTTAAGGGATCTGCAAAGAAGCCCTCATGCAGCGTTTGAGGCCACATTTGATGCGCTCGAGCGGGAAATTGAGGATAATCCTACCTTTGATTCATCGGGAACTACAGCTGTCGTCTCTTTTGTCGATCATGTTGATAAGAAAATATATACCGCAACAATTGGAGATAGCGAGGCTACGATTTATAGAAAAATTCAGGGAATCACAAAGGCGATCCCGATCTCTTGTTTAGAGAATTGGAAAACGGAGAAGGCGCTGAAAAGATACCAAAGAGTGATGAATCTTCCATCGCCTCTTCCTGAAAATCCGAAACTGATGCGTTATTGCGAGATAAATCTTTCTCGCGCCTTGGGCGATCGCACTGAAAAGTTATTGCATCTCGATAAGGGCTCTTTATGGCGTCGAATGATATCTAATGAAGGGCCTTCGCCATTGATTCATAAATGCAAGATCACGATCCAAGATCTTTTCCCGGGCGATTGGGTGGTTCTTGCATCTGACGGGCTCAAGGATTTTATGTCGGAAAAAGAGGTGGTTTCTCTTGAAGATTCCGAGATGAATCCCAAAGATATGGCGGAAAGACTTGTTGCGTATGCTTTCGGACAAAAATCTTCCTCTGATAATATCACGGCAGTCGTCCTTTCCGTCCTTAACCTAGCAATGCCATCCACTTTACAAAAATAAATATAAGGTTTTTATGACAGTTACATCGCCACTAGTTACACGGCCACCTTATGTTCCTCCCTTGTATGCTAGAACCCTCTCACGAGAGGCGGCGCAAAGAAAAATGGAGGAAAATGCGAAGAAAGCGATCCGGGAATATAGAGAATATATCAAGGATCGGCGCGAAGACCCGAGTGTACTTGCTTCTGAAGAAGAGATCTATGATCCACAAATAAAGGATAGGCCGCGATGCTCTCGATATTTCGATATCGGATTGCAAGCGACTATAGGTTTGAAAAAGACGGATACAATGGGATTAATATGCCCTGCGGAAGATGCGTATTGCCATAGTTTGTATAGGCAAAAAGGAACTCTCATAGCTATGTTTAGTGGGTATTTTGAGAGAGATGCTGCTTTATATTGTGCATTGAAAGTAGAAAGATATTTTTTCCGATGGTTAGAAACCTTAGATGAGAGTCCGCATGCGGCATTCGAGCATACAATCGATCAATTAGAAAAGGATCTTACATCAGAATATCAACAAAATGCTG
>CAYOMT010000001.1:0-38873 GCA_964405125.1 uncultured bacterium | reverse complement strand
ACAATCGATCAATTAGAAAAGGATCTTACATCAGAATATCAACAAAATGCTGTAGGAGGAGGATGTTCGGCCGTACTCGTTTTTATTGATTCTGCAGTAAAAAAAATATTTACGGCAAACGTTGGAGAGGGGAATGCCGTGTTATACAGAAAATGTGGAGAAACGACAAAAGCGATTCCCTTGTCCTGTCAGAGGCATTGGGGGATTTCAAAGGAGTTAAAGAGATTTAGAACAGTTCACCCATATTACATCTTTCCTCCCAATCGAAAGCATTGTGGGAACCCTTATAAGGAATTGATTGCGCCGCGTGCTTTGGGAGATGTTTTTGTAAAAAGTCTTGAATCGCCCTCTTGTCCTTTGATTCATAAATGTAAGATTACGGTCCAAGACATTCGTCGAGGGGATGTAGTTGTGATTGGATCGGTAGGATTTAGCGCTTACTGGGAAGACGAGAAAGTGATTCAAATTTTAGATCAGGGGAAAGACAAATCTTCTGTTGAAAGAGCAAAGCAGCTCATTCAAGAAACTGTAAAACAGCCAGACCTGCCCATGAGAGATTCTTCGGTATACGTAGTGGATATTAAATAACCTCAGTTTTGGGCTGCGAGGAGTTTTTCGAGTTTTACAATGTCTTTTACAAAGTTGCGGATCCCTTCGGCAAGCTTATCGGTTGCCATGGCATCTTCGTTCAGCATATAGCGGAACGCTTTTTCATCGAGGTGGAGCTTTTCGATATGCGCTTGTTTCGCTTTTTCCGGATCTAGTTTTTTGGCAATCGGCGATGTACTCGCTTTCAGTTCCCCAAGAAACGAAGGTGCGATTGTCAAAAGATCGCAGCCGGCAAGCTCTAGAATTTCTTCTTTATTTCTAAAAGAAGCGCCCATAATTTGAGTTTTATATCCGAATTTTTTGTAGTAATTGTAGATTGTTGTGACAGATTTTACGCCGGGATCTTCTGCGGGTGCATAAGAGGAGATCCCTTCATTTTTTTTATGCCAGTCGAGGATTCTTCCGACAAAGGGAGAAATCAAGGTGGCTTTGGCCTCTGCGCAGCCAATAGCTTGCGGCAGGCTGAATAGGAGGGTCATATTGCAATGGATCCCTTCTTTTTCGAGGGTTTTTGCGGCAACGATCCCTTCCCAGGTGGAGGCAAGTTTGATGAGGACTCTTTTTCGATCGATCCCGGCAGATTCATACAGAGAAATGAGTTGGCGCGCCTTTTCAATGCTCCCTTCGACATCAAAAGAGAGTCTGGCGTCGACTTCCGTCGAGACCCGGCCCGGGACGATTTTGAGGATTTCAAGACCGAAATTGACAAACACTTTATCGAGGACAAAGGAGGGGGATTTTCCTTTGCCGGATCGAATGGCTTCTTCTACGAGGTGTTTATATTGCGGCTCTTGGCTTGCAGCGTAGATGAGAGAGGGATTGGTCGTCGAATCGGTCGGAGCGTATTGTTTCAAAGAAGCAAAATCGCCTGTGTCGGCCACAACGGTTGTGAATTTTTTGAGTTGATCTAATTGGTTCATTGAAAAGGTCCTATAAAAAAGTTTTTGAAGAACGTGTCTTTGCCCATGAATTTTTTGTAGCTTTCCGCAAAACGATCGCTCTGGATAGTCTCTACGATGTCATCGATCAGGATATCGACTTTATTTCCTTCTTGCAATGCTTTTGTGATTTTCTCCGTTGTTTCTTGGGAGAGGCGAAGGCGCATATGGCCCACGCATAAGGGGATCATTTCTTCAAACGGAGGGTTGTTCCCTATCGCAAATCGGACGAGCACGGAGGGGGGATTGTCTTGCGTAGGAGTGATTGAATATTGCGTGAGGCTCAGTATGAGATCGATGGTTTCTCCCATTTTCAAAAATTCGATCCTGAGGGGAGAAAAATTTTCTTGGTTTTGGTACTTGAGGCGGACAGAATCATACCGGGCGTCGCCTGCGGCAATGGCATCCAAAGTCCAGTAGGTTTTATGTGTGCAGGCGGTAAAAAGGAGCAAAAGCAAAAAGTATCTCATTTATGGAAACGCCTTTTCAATTTTAGAAACGCCTTCTTTGAGAGCGAGAAACTGCCAATGGCTCCCCATTTCCGGGCACCCTTCTACAATTGTATCGACAAGGCTTTTTAATTGTTTTTGTTTTGCAATCAGAGGGTTTTCTTCCGTATTGCATGAGCCAAGCGAGGCAAAAAAATCGGCGATTTTGGCCTGTTTTATTGCATCTGGAATCGCAGCAAATAGGCTTTCATGCAAGCTCAGAGACCCAAGCGAGGCAAGGATTTCTTTTTGCAAAGAGGGAAAATCTTTTTTTAAAGCGCTTGCGGTCAGAAGATAGGCCGTGTTTTCTTTCACAAGGATTGCTTGAAGGATTTTTGTGTCGCCAAAAGGTGTTTGGGATGTCATTTCAGTGAGTCTTCCCATACCTCCTTTCATCGAAAACTTCCCTAGATCGCGCCATTTTGTTCCGGGTTCTTTGGAGTGGATTTCCTTCACTGCTTTGACATAGTCTTTTAAAGAGACATCGATTTCTTCCGTTGCGAGGTTGATCGAAGGGCGGAAAGAGAAAGATTCTTTTGAAACAAAACAGATTTGTACGAAATCCGAGGGTTTTTTAGGCTGCGCGCCTTGCCATGCCGGCGGAGGGATGAATAGAGCAATAGGCTCAGGCCATGCGAATGTATAGGCGAAAAAAAAGAGGCATAACACCCGAATCATAGATAGCGTTCTAATTTTCTTTTTCTGGATTATTTGTGAGAAGCGCGCAGAGAACTGCAATCCCGATGAATATGCCGATGCCCCAGCCCATCATGGAGACGACGGTGGCTTCTCGAGACGCGCAGGACGAAGCTTGTCCATACCGTTTTTTGGGAGGCATGGTCTCTTCCGCTCCGTGGACTAAAGAGCAGGCAATCAGGCACATGGATAATACGATCTTATTCACTAAGGAACCTTCTTATCCGGCTTATCTCATAACTGGATTTTTTTGACAACAATACCAAACACAGTAAGTATATTCCTATTTGAGCTGCGTGAAAGCTGCCGAATTTTTACGATCGTAAATGGCATTGTATTATCTTAATACTATGCCATTTACGATCGTGAAAATTCGGCGCTTTGACGCGCTGAAATAGGAATATACTTACTGTGTTTGGTATAGGGCGGATACAGAGGGATTCCTCGGTATCCGCCGCGTCTGATTAATTAGAATAAGTATTGGGAGTAGAGGCTGCAGAGGCTGCTGTCAGGCCTACAACTGTAGCGAGGACTGCGATCGCGCCCAGGCCAATGCCCCAGTTAAAATCGTCTTTTGTGGTTTGTTTTGCTGAAGAGGATGCTTTCCCCATTGTCTGCGCTTGCGCTACGTTTCCGACAAGTGTTGCAACAACGGCTAAAAGAATAGTGAATTTTTTCATGATGATCTCCTGTTTTATGTGGTAAGCTCAGTTTTGGCTCAAGCCAAGAAATTGTTATCATAACTTTTCTTTAATTATTTGCTAGAAAAATTCGTAAAAAAATAGCAACGACAAAAAGTTAGATATCTAGTAAAATCTGGAGAAAATATGTAGGTGTCAATGAAAGGATTAGAGACAGGCAAAGACAAGATCCAAAGAATTTGCGATGTATTGAAAAATGAAACATTAGAACCTGCAAAACAAGAAGCGCGCGAGATTGTCGAAAATGCCCATCTGCAGGCAGCCGATATCGTCAAAGAAGCGCAGAAAAAAGCAGACGAGTTTCGGAAGATCGCCCAAGATGAAATGCAGGAAAAGGGGAAGGTGTTTCACGCTTCTTTGCAGCTTGCGTGCAGGCAGGGCGTCGAGCTTTTAAAGCAAAAAATTGAGGAAAAATTATTCGATCAGCAGCTCTCCGATCTTGTGCTGCACGAAATGGCCGATCCCAAATTGATTGCTCATTTGATCGATGCGTTCATGAAGTCGATGGAAGAAAAGGGGATTGAGGAGGAGTTTGTCGCTGTCATTCCCAAAAATATCTCTCCTCGCTCCATCAATACAATGCTCGCCGCTAAAATCTTAGAAAGATTGCAGAAACAAACTGTTGTCGTGGGAGATTTTGCCGGAGGCGTTCAAATTCAGCTCAAAGGAAAGCAGATTACCATTGATATTTCAGACGCTACAGTCAGAGAGCTGATTGCAGGATATATCCGCAGAGATTTTCGAGAGATGCTTTTTAACGTATAGGACGTTTTGTGGCAAAATATTATTTCCTTGCAACAGCACTCCCTTCCCTCTCCCTTAAAACGGCTCCCGAAATGTCTTTTAAGGAGCTGCGCGATCTTTTGTCGGTGAATTTGACTCCGCGCGATTTAGAAGAGTTCCATCTTCTTCTCGAATCCATCGATGTATACAACATCAAAGCCCTCTGGCTCGGATTGCCTATGGATGATCGGGGCACGATGACGGGCAAAGAATTGGAAGAGGCTCTCTTAGTGCGCGATGCATTGCCTCCCTATCTTTCTGATTTTTTAGACCGCTATGAATCCATTGAGGAGCGCCTCCATTATTTTTCCTTTCTTTATGCCGCGATGTATCGGCAGGAAACGAGAGGATTTATAGCGAAATACTACGCTTTCGAGCGCGAATTGCGCCTCGTTTTGACTGCGCTGAGAGCAAAAAAAGTAGGCAGGGATATTGTGAGGGAGCTGCAGTTTGAAGATCCGCAAGATCCTTTTGTTGCGCAAATATTGGCCCAAAAAGAGGGGTCTACTTACATCCCTCCCATGGAATACGAAGAGGTAAAAGTCCTTTTTGAGGAGCATTCTGCAGATCCTCGTAAATTATCCGAGGTTTTTTTAAAATACCGCTTCGAGAAAATCGGAGAGTGGGAAGAAAATGAATTCTTTACGTTGGATCGAATTTTAGCATATGCTGCAAGGTTACTGATTGTGGAAAGCATCTTGCCGCCAGATCGAGAAAGAGAAAATATGGCAATCGAAGAGTTGAGTAAATATGGGTAATGCAACAGGTGTTGTTGTGCAGGCTTTTGGCAATCTCCTGCATGTTCGATTTGATGGTTCTGTTCGTCAGGGGGAAATGGCTCGCATTCACGTTGAAAATGAGCATTTACTCGCCGAAGTGATTGAAATTGCCGGAGATGAAGCGAAAGTTCAGGTTTTCGAAGATACGCGCGGAATTAAATTAAATACCCCTGTCCGTTTTGAGGGGCATCTTTTAGAAGCCGAATTGGGGCCTGGCTTGCTTAGCTCTATTTTTGATGGGCTGCAGAATCCTTTGGAAAAAGTAGCTGCCGCAACCGGTCTTTATCTTTCGCGCGGCGTGTATTTACCTCCTTTAGATCGAGAAAGGCTTTGGGAATTTACTCCCGTTGCAAAAGCAGGGGATGTGCTGCGCCGCGGCGATACTTTAGGCTCTGTTCCAGAAGGAAGGTTTTCTCATCTGATCATGGTTCCTTTTTCTTTTTTCGGGAATGTGAGAATCACTTCCGTTGCAAAGCAAGGTTCTTATTCCATAGAGACCGCGATTGCGGAAGGGGAAGATGAAAAGGGGCAGAAAGTATCCTTTAAAATGCTTCAAAAGTGGCCTGTAAAAAACGCTTTGATGGAGGGAAAAAAAGTTCGCCCCACAAGAATGATGGATACGGGATTGCGCATTCTCGATACCCAATTTCCTGTGTTGAAAGGAGGAACTTTTTGTTCTCCGGGTCCTTTTGGCGCGGGAAAAACCGTGATGCAGCACCACCTTTCCAAATATTCCGATGTCGACATCGTCGTCATTGTGGCGTGCGGAGAAAGAGCGGGTGAAGTGGTCGAAGTCTTGCGTACTTTTCCCGATCTGGTCGACCCGCATACAAACGAGCCCTTGATGAATCGGACCTCGATGATTTGCAATACTTCCTCGATGCCTGTAGCGGCGCGCGAAGCCTCTGTTTACATGGGCGCCGCGATTGCTGAATATTACCGGCAGATGGGACTCGATGTATTGCTTCTTGCAGATTCCACCTCTCGTTGGGCGCAGGCGATGAGAGAAATGTCGGGAAGGCTCGAAGAGATTCCCGGAGAAGAGGCCTTTCCAGCTTATTTGGCTTCCCGCATATCCGCTTTCTACGAAAGATCCGGGGAGATTTTATTGAAAAATGGAAAAGAAGGGTCTTTGACAATCGGCGGCAGCGTCTCTCCGGCCGGAGGAAATTTTGAAGAACCGGTCACCCAGGCTTCTCTTGCCATTGTCGGCGCTTTCCATGGTCTTTCTAGAGCCAGATCCGATGCGCGCCGCTATCCGGCGGTCGATCCTTTGATCTCTTGGACAAAATATCTCGACGCCGCAGGCAAGCAGTTGGATGACAAACTCGATCATTGGGCCGATAAAGTAAAAAATGGGGCCCAAATTATGCGCCGGGGAGATGAAATTGGCAAGAGGATGGAAGTTGTTGGCGAAGAGGGAGTTGCGATTTCAGATATGGTAGTTTATCTGAAGTCGGAGCTATACGAATTTTGTTATCTCCAGCAAAATGCATTCGATAAAGAGGATGCCTATTGTCCTTTAGAGAGGCAAATTGAAATGTTTGCGCTGATTCAGAAGATCTTCGATATCCAATTTTCTTTTGATGCGCACGATATGGCGAGGAGTTTTTTCCTGAATTTACAAAACGAAATCAAAAACATTAATTTTCTTCCCTTCCGCTCGCAGAGTTATTTGAGTGCGATGGCAGAGGTTCAAGAGAAGATAAAAAAGAAGACATGAGAAAAATATACGATCGAATTATTGATATGCGGGGGAATCTGATTTCCGTTGCAGCCGAGGGTGTCCGTTTGGGAGAGGTGGCTCGTATTCACAAATCCAATGGCACGACGACGTACGCCTCTGTTTTGCGTTTTGACGATGATTTAGTGACTTGTCAGGCATTTGAAAATACGCGGGGCATTTCGACAGGGGACCATGTCACTTTTTTGGGAAAGCAAATGCAGGCTAGTTTTAGCCCCTCCCTTTTAGGCCGGCGTTTCAATGGCGCGGGGGAGCCTGTAGATGGCGGGCCCGAAGTGTTTGGCGATCTCGTTGATTTGGGAAGCCCCTCTTTCAATCCGACGAAGAGGATTATCCCCCGAGAGCTCGTCCGAACCAATATCCCGATGATCGATGTCTTCAATTGTCTTGTGAGATCGCAGAAGATTCCGATTTTTTCCGTTGCAGGAGAGCCTTACAACGCTTTGATGATGCGGATTGCCAATCAAACGGATGTAGATGTCGTGGTGATTGCAGGGATGGGACTGCGTTTTGATGACTATGCGGCCTTTATCGACAATTCAGAGCGGGCAGGTTCCATTGAGAAGACAGTGATGTTTATCCATCAAGCGACGGATCCTGCCGTCGAATGTTTGCTCGTTCCCGATATGGCTCTTGCGGTTGCGGAGAAATTTGCGATCGAAGGCAAAGATGTCCTTGTTTTAATGACCGATATGACCGCTTTTGCCGATGCGATTAAGGAAATTGCGATCACAATGGATCAAATTCCGGCCAATCGGGGCTATCCGGGATCTCTTTATTCAGATCTTGCCGCGCGCTATGAGAAGGCCGTCGACATCGAGGGGAGCGGATCGATCACCGTTCTTTCTGTGACGACGATGCCCGGAGGCGATGTCACCCATCCGGTGCCCGATAATACGGGATATATTACGGAAGGGCAGTTTTATCTGCATGGAGGATCGATTGATCCATTTGGTTCTCTTTCTCGACTCAAGCAGCAAGTGATTGGGAAAGTGACGCGCGAAGATCATGGAGATCTTGCAAATACGATGATCCGCCTCTATGCCGATTCGAAGAAAGCAAGGGAAAGACAATCGATGGGCTTCCGCCTTTCTCGGTGGGATGAAAAATTGCTTCGCTATTCATTCCTTTTTGAAGAGAGGATGATGAATCTCCAGGTGAATTTGGCGCTGGAAAAAGCCCTTGATTTGGGTTGGCTGACATTGGCGGAATGCTTTGAACTGGAAGAAATTGGCGTGAAAAAACAGATCGCCGATAAATACTGGCCTCGCGAGGCTCTAGGGAGATAGCGGATGGCGCTGAAGCTGACAAAAAATGAACTTCGCAATCAGCAGACGCGCCTTTCTCAATTTCAGCGGTATCTTCCGACATTGCAATTAAAAAAAGCCATGCTCCAATTCGAGGTCTCCCTTGCGCAATTGGAGATTTCTCGGCTTACGGAGGAAATGAGGCTCGTTCGGCATCAAGTAGAGGAGTTCGCTTCTTTTCTTTTAGAGAAAGTGACGGTGAATTTGACGATTTACGCAGATGTTTTGCATGTAAAAAAACGCTACGAAAACATCGCGGGCGTCGAGATTCCGATTTTTGATAGCATTGTCTTTCGCGATGCAGATTACTCTCTTTTTGATACTCCCGCATGGACGGATCAGGCGACTGAAATTCTAAGGGAATTTGCGACGATCCGTGAAAAGGTGAGCATTGGAGAGGAAAAGAAAAGAGCTTTGGAAAAAGAGCTTAGATCCGTATCCATCCGGGTGAATTTATTTGAGAAGATTTTGATTCCCCGTTCCTTGGAAAACATTAAAAAAATTCGGATCTTTTTAAGCGATCAGCAGCTTTCTCTTGTCGCGCAAGCAAAGGTCGCAAAGAAAAAAATCGCTCTAAAAAAGGCAAACCGATGATTGTCGATGTTGAAAAGTATCTTATTTTTGGCAATCGGAAAGAGATGGATTTGTTTTTCTCTTTGGCGCAAAGAGCTGGGTTTTTAGAGTTTATCGGCTCTTCTCGAAAAAGAGTTTTAGAGCTTCCCCAGAGCGCAAGAACATTCCTTACGGCGATTAAAATTGCGAAACATTACCCAACGCATCCTCAAGAAGCTCCTTCAACGGATCTTTCTATAGAAAAAATTGCCGAGAAGATCGTTTCTATGAAAGCTGAGGAGGAAGTCCTTTTTGAAGAAGAGAGAGTTCTCATTGCGGAGATCTCCCGCATTTCTGCATTTGGAGATTTTTCGAGAGAGGATCTCAATCAATTGGAAAATGAGACAAAAAAAGTATTCCAATTTTTTTGTATGAAAAGCGATTTGGCCTCTGAAATGTCGCTGCCGCCTGAGCTCATTCATGTGGGAACGGAATATGATTTGGATTATTTCGTTGCCATTCACGAGGAAAGGAAGCAATACCCCAAAATGATCGAGATCACGATCGATCGTCCGGTCGGAGTATTGCGAGAGCGCTTGCAAGTTTTGCGCGAAGAGATCGCGAAAATGGAAAGCGATATCCGCACTTTTTCCAATTATCTTCCCAAACTCCAGTCGGGTCTTGTCGAGGATTTGAATGAATACCATCTCCGTTTAGCTAAGCACAATGCAGTTCTTAGTTTGAACAATGGATTATTTGCCATAGAAGCGTGGGTGCCGAAGACGAGGGAATCTTCTCTTGCAGGCTTGCTCAGCGGACTCAATGTGGAAGCGGAGAAAATTGCGATTGAGAAAAAAGATATTGTGCCGACTCATTTAGAAAATACAGGCTTGGCAAAAATCGGCGAAGATATTCTTCATATTTTTGACACGCCATCGCACAAGGATAAAGACCCTTCGATGTGGGTCCTCGTCTTTTTTGCCCTCTTTTTTTCGATGATTATAGCCGATGCCGGATATGGGCTGATTTTCCTTTGCATCTCGCTTTGGATTCGGAGGAAATTTCCGAGCCTTCAAGGCGTGAAAAAAAGAATGGTCAAACTGAGCGTGATTCTGTCCACTTGCTCGATTTTGTGGGGCGTTTTGACGGCATCCTATTTTGGGATCGGATTTGCTCCCAATCATCCGATTGAAAAATATTCGCTCCTCGGGTTTCTCGTAGAGAAAAAGGCAGATTACCATTTCGCGATGAAGGACGATGTATATCAAGAGATTCTCAAAGACTATCCAGCGGTGTCTTCTGCACAAAGCGGCGAAGATTTGCTTTTGGATGCAACGCAGATGATTTCGGATAAGAAAACGTATCCTGTCTTTGAAGAGTTTTCAGACAATATCCTTCTCGAATTTTCTTTTTTAATTGGGATCATCCACATCAGCCTTTCTCTTTTGCGGTATTTGAAAAGAAGAGAGTCGGGCTTGGGCTGGGTGTGCTTTATTATCGGGGGGTATCTTTATTTTCCTTCGATCATTCATGCGACCGTGCTCGTCAATTTTATGGGTTGGATTCCGAAGATAGAAGCCTATTTTTGGGGCGCGTGGCTCATTATTGGGGGAGTCTCCTTGGCTTTTATCGCGGCATTGATCCGGGAAAAGTGGGGCGCTTTTCAGGAGCTTTTGCACTCGGTGCAGATTTTTGCCGATATTCTTTCTTATCTGCGCCTTTATGCTCTGGCTTTGGGGAGCATGGTCATGGCGCATACGTTCAATGATGCATTGGGAGTTGACCCGGGGATATTTATCACCGTTTTATTGATTTTGCTCGGACACTCGATCAACATTTTGATCTGTTTGATGGGCGGAGTCGTACATGGACTTCGTTTGAATTTTTTGGAGTGGTTTCATTATAGTTTCGAGGGCGGAGGACGACTTTTTAGCCCTCTTCGATTAAATAAGACAAAATAGGAGAAAAAGGTATGGGAATGGAGATGGTCGGACCTGCCATTGTTTTGGGATTGGGCTGCACAGGGAGTGCAATTGGCTGCGGGATTGCCGGGATGGCGTCGCATGGAGCAATGACCCGCGTGGAAGAAGGGCATGGAAAATTTATCGGTTTGTCGGCGGCTCCCTCAACGCAATCCATTCTCGGATTTGTTTTGATGGTTTTGATGAAAAACGCAATCAAAACGGGAACTTTGGATCCTTTAAGCGGAATTGGGATTGGTCTTTTTGTGGGCCTTGCCTTGATTGTCTCTGCGACCTATCAAGGAAGATGCGCAGCCAGCGCCATTCAAGCGACGGCGAAACAGCCTGCGGTCTTTGGAAAAGCCTTTTTGGCAATTGGGATCGTGGAAGGCTTTGCGATTTTTGCTTTCGTCTTTGGTCTATTGCTTCTTTCATAAGAAACGACAACTTGCAGCCTTACACTGCAAGTTGTAAATTCAATTTTTCTCCTTTGCGCTTCAAATAAAATTTCTATACAATTTGTTTCTTTATCTTATCCGAGAGGATCCCTCATGTCTTGTAGGTTTTTTCTTGCATGCTTTTTGAGTATCTTTATGAATTGTCATGTGCACTCTGAAGAATTGATTCCTCGCACCGTCATTTTTGGCAATCCAAGTAAAACGATGGTGCGCCTCAGTCCCGATGGGAAATATGTGAGCTATCTCGCCCCCGAAAATGGGGTGTTGAATGTTTGGATTGCCCCTCAAAATGATATGCAAAAAGCCGAGGCGATCACTCATGATGCCGATCGCGGCATTAGACAATACTATTGGGCATACGATCTCAAACATATTCTCTATCTGCAGGATTTCAAGGGCGATGAAAATTTTAGGCTCTACAGCTACAATCTAGACACGCACAAAAGCCAATTGCTCACTCCCGAAAGAGGGGTAAAAACAGTTCTTTATGCAGCCAGCATCAGTCATCCGGAAGAAATTTTAATTGGCCTCAATGAGAGGGATAAAGAATATTTCGATGTCTATAAGCTCAATTTAAAAGATTCGAGCTTGAAACTTGTTTTGGAAAATCATAAATACTCTGAAATCATTGCCGACAATAATTTAGATATCCGCTATGGCGTCTATGTGAATGAAGAAGGGGATCAGGAAATTTTCGAGAGGAAAAAAGATGCCTGGGTATTTTTCACAAAAGTGCCGATGGAAGATGCAAAAAGTACCGACATTATTGGTTTCAACAAAGATAACACCCTTGCTTACTTACTCGATTCTCGAGAAACCGATACGGTGGCTTTGAAATCGCTCAACTTGAAGACGGGCAAAATGACGACAATTGCCCAAGATCCGAGAGCCGATTTAAATGCATTTACGGTGCATCCCACAAAAAAGACGATCCAGGCCATTGAAGTCAATTACGACAAACCCTCCATTCAAGTATTGGACCCTTCCATCAAAAAAGAGATTGCACATTTAAAAACGCTCCATCAGGGATATTTTTATATCGTCTCCCGCAGTCTCAACGACAAGACATGGATTGTCGCATATTCGGACGACATGATGCCGCCGAATTACTATGTGTATCATCGAAAAAAATCAAAATTACAGTTTCTTTTCAGCGGAAATCCGGATCTGGAAAAATATAAACTCGTTCCGATGCGTCCTGTCGTCATTCAAGCGCGGGATGATCTCGATCTCGTATGCTATCTGACTCTTCCTGAAAAAGCTGACAAATCTTTGCCTCTTGTCCTATTTGTCCATGGGGGGCCTTGGGCCAGGGATTCGTGGGGCATTAATTCTACCCATCAATGGCTTGCCAATCGAGGCTATGCCGTTTTAAGTGTGAATTATCGAGGCTCTACCGGGTTTGGTAAAAAATTTGTCAACGCCGGGAATTTGGAGTGGAGCCGGAAGATGCACGATGATCTCATCGATAGCGTCAACTGGGCGATCCAAAATAAGATTGCCGATCCGAAGAAAATTGCGATCATGGGCGGCAGCTACGGCGGTTATGCCACTTTAGTTGGCCTTACGTTTACTCCCGATGTTTTCGCCTGCGGCGTTGACATTGTAGGACCTTCCAATCTCGTGACCCTTCTTGCGAGTTTCCCTCCGTATTGGAAACCGATCATCAGCGATATGAAAAAAAGGGTGGGGACATGGGATACAGAAAAAGGGCTCAGCGAATTGAAAGAAAAATCTCCTCTCACCTTTGTAAGCCGGATCAACAAACCCCTTTTGATTGCGCAAGGGGCGTATGATCCAAGAGTCAAACAGGCTGAGGCCGATCAAATCGTCGATGCGATGGAAAAAAACAGCATCCCTGTGATTTACGCCTTATATCCTTCCGAAGGACATGGTTTTGCAAAGCCCGATAACCGCTTGTCGTTTTATGCGATGACGGAACAATTCTTATCCGACATTCTCGGAGGCAAGGCCGAGCCCATTGGAAATGATTTTCAAGGAGCCAACTTCATTTTGAATGGAATCAAAGATCCAAGCGCCGATGCAGCTTCAGCCCTTATCCGAGAGAAATTATGAATGGATTTGCGCTGCAATTTCTTTGAGCTGCTGTTTTGTGGTAGAGAGTGTCTCTTCTAGATTTCGGACAATTTCTTGGGGCGCGCGGGATCTGAACTCGGGATTATTGAGTCTTGCTTCTGTACTTGCCGCAAGCTTTTCGAGTTTTTCCTGTTCTTTTTTCAGGCGGGCCTTTTCTTTCTCTTTTCTCGAGGCGGGAATGGGGATGAACAATTTCAAAGATCCGACAACTCCTTTCGAACCAAATTCTACGGGCTCTTGATTTGTAAAAATCAATTGGGCTGTTGGCGTCAAAGAAAGGAGGATTGTCTTATTTTTTTCTCCCTTCTCCATTTCTTTCGAGCCTTCCATGCCGATGATGTAAAGATCTGTTTTTTCGGCAGGAGGGATTTGCATCTCCGTTCGGATATTGCGGACAGTGCGGACTAGTTCATTCATGAAATGGAAATCGGCCTCGATAGGGGCATTGATGTCCTCTTCATTGATGACCTTCGGAAAGGGGGCGGTTATGCAGGCTTTCGAAAGAAGCGCTTTTATGGCATCTTGCGTGTATGGATCGGAATCTTTTAAGTGGATGTGGGGAAAGAGATTTTTGATGTTCTGAAAGATTTCTTCTGTGATGAAAGGGGCAATTGGATGCAAAGAGCGCATGGTATTTACGAGGAGAATGACGAGCAGTTTTTGTTTATTTAAACGAAGTTCAGGCGTGCCCGCTTTTCCAAATAAAACAGGCTTAGCAAGTTCCACATAGACCGAACAAAAATCATTCCAGAAAAATTCATAGGCGCAGGTGGCCGCCTTATCGAAGGCATACGCATCGAAATGGGCATTGATCTCTTGGATCATTCGATTCAAGACGGATAGAATCCATTGATCTTCCAAGGTCAATAGATGGGGATGGATTCCGCTGGAGAGCTGTTCGGATGTCATCGATTCGATATTCATCATGACAAATCTGGCGCCATTCCAAACTTTATTGGCAAAATTCTTAAATTCTTCAAAGCGTCTTTGGTCTAGATCGATTTGGCGCGCGTGGGTCGTGCTAGAGCAAAGGGCAAAACGGACGGCATCGGCTCCATACTCCTGGATCATGGCGAGAGGATCGATCACATTCCCTTTGGTCTTCGACATTTTTTCCCATTTTGTCTCAATGTCTTTACCAAGAGGTTCTCCTAGATCGTACTTTTTCTTTTCTTCT
Source organism: uncultured bacterium (assembly GCA_964405125.1). Classification (GTDB taxonomy): domain Bacteria; phylum Chlamydiota; class Chlamydiia; order Chlamydiales; family SM23-39; genus DAIDHZ01. Next base: position 24,583 of record CAYOMT010000001.1, on the reverse strand, counting down.
CCCGTGATATATGCAACAGATCCATCGCTTCCCGTTTTCCAATACGACTTGCCATAGATAAGGCCATGGAGGAAGGTTTCTTTAAAAGGGACCTCATCGGTCAAATATTCTCCCATCATGATCATCCGCGCCACCCAGAAAAATAGAATATCATGGGCGGTAACTAGGGTCGATGTGGGATAAAATTTGTCAAAATCTGCCGTTTTGTCCGGCCATCCCAATGTACTGAGAGGCCAAAGAGCTGACGAGAACCATGTATCGAGGACATCGGGGTCTTGTTCCCAGGATTCTGGATTTTGTTTCACTTCAGGGGGGATTCCGTCACCGGCATAACAGATGATTTCATCCCGATTTTTTTTGTTATACCAAATGGGAATGCGATGACCCCACCAAAGCTGCCGCGAAATACACCAGTCGCGTAAGTTTTCAATCCAATGGAGGTAGGTTGCTTCCCAGTGGGGAGGGATGAGTTTGACCCGCTTTTCTAAGACCGCCGACATGAGCCTTTTTTTGAAATGATCCATCCGGATGAACCATTGTTTCGATAAATAGGGCTGCAATATGGCTTTGGATCTGTAGGAAAGGCCGACGCGCAGTACATGGGGCTCGATCTTTTCAATCAGATTTTTTTTCTTGAGCGCTTCCACGATTTTGTAGCGGGCCTCTTCTACGGAAAGACCGGCAAAAGAGCCTCCGATTTCAAGGATTTTTGCATCCGGAGTTAAAATATTGATCATCGGAAGATTGTGGCGGCGCCCCATTTCAAAGTCGTTGAAGTCATGGGCCGGAGTGATTTTTACAGCGCCCGTGCCGAGTGAGGGATCGACGAATGGATCGGCAAGAATGGGGATTTTTCTTCCCATGAAGGGGACAATTGCGTTTTGCCCGATGAGCGCTTTATATCGGGCATCTTCCGGATGGACTGCGATGGCGGTATCTCCGAGGAGAGTTTCGGGTCTTGTTGTGGCGACAATGATATGGCCCTGAGAGTTTTCAAGAGGATACCGGATGAACCAAAAAGAGGAGTTTTTTTCTTCATATTCGACTTCGTCATCGGAAAGGGCTGTTTGCGTGACAGGATCCCAGTTGACGAGATAATCGCCCTGGTAAATCAGCTTTTCGTCAAACATTTTTTTGAAACAAGTGCGGACGGCCTTATTGCATTTTTCATCCATGGTAAAGCGAAGACGAGACCAGTCGCAAGAGCAGCCCAGTTTTTTGATCTGGCCTAAAATTTGCGCCTCGCTTTTTTCCTTCCAATCCCAAACGGCCTCTAAAAATTCTTCTCTCCCAAAATCTTTCCGTCTTTTGCCCGTTTTGGCAAAGAGCATCTTTTCGACGACTCCTTGCGTCGCAATCCCTGCATGATCGGTCCCGGGAATCCAGAGCGTTTCATACCCTTGCATTCTTTTCAAACGGATCAAAATATCTTGGATTGTATCGACAAGGGCGTGCCCCATGTGGAGAACTCCGGTCACATTGGGGGGAGGGATGACGATGCAGTAAGGATCTTTTTTTGAAGATGAATCCGCTTTAAAAAAACCTTCTTCTTCCCAAAAGGCGTACCATTTTTCTTCCACTAATTTGGGGTCGTATGCTTTCGAAAGGGAGGTCATAGAAGTACGCCTTGATAAATTGCAGGCGATTATATCTTTCTTTCGAGAAGGAGTCAAATCCATCAGAAATTAACGTATCGATAATCCTGGCAGCTTCGATTTGATGAGCGGATAGTTAACAAAATATTAGTTTTGTCTTCCGACATCTTTAGAATATCTAGAAAATCGTCCACATTGGCAATCCGTTTTTCCTGTCCCATGACAATGGCTCCGGTGATGATATCCGTTGGACGCAATCCCGCTTGGTTTGCAGGAAGATTGCACTCTACTTCGGAGATGAAAACTCCTTGAATATTTGTATCGAAGCCGAATTCAAACAGTTTGTCGTCGTTTAAATTTTGAATGCGCATCCCTAATTTTTCAATGGGGATAGACATATCGACAAGGCGGGATCCTAAAATCACAGTGATTTCGATAGGCTGTCCTTCTCGCAAGATAGATAATTTCATCTCTGAGCCAGGGGACATTTTCATGGCGAGATCTTGATAGAATTGATCTCGTGGCAGAACTTCTTCTCCGTTGCATTGGATAATGACATCGTGCTTTTTTAGACCAGATTGCATAGCCGGGGAATCTTCGATGAGGTTGAGAATTACGAGTCCTTTTTCAGGGAAGTTTTCGACTGGAGGAAAGTCCTCTAAAGAATCAACTTGAGCCCCAAACCAAGATCTAGTTACATGCCCCTCTGTCATCAGGGCATTGACCACTTGATGCGCTGTATTGCTTGCGATATGTATTCCGATGCCCATCGCGGCTCTTGTGCATACGCCAATGACTTCTCCGCATCGATTGAGTAAAGGGCCTCCTGAATTTCCCGGAAGAGTTGTCGTATCTGCAATCAAATAATCTGCGTACTTACCTAAATGTTCCGGTATCCAAGGTCCTGCATAAGTGCTTTTTCCAGACCCTTTCCCTCCGAGGACTCCCAAAGTTAAGAGGTGGCTCAATCCCAATGGATTTCCCACCAAGAGAGTGCTTTCTCCGATTTGCGCTAAATCTGAATCTGCAAAAGAAAGATAAGGGAGATTTTCTGCTTCGATTTTTAAAAGAGCTATATCTGTTTCCGGATCGGATCCTTTGATCGTGGCTGGAAAATGCTGTCCGTTTTTCAATATTATTTTGATATTCTTGGCGCCCTCAATTACATGGTGGTTTGTCACAATATATCCATCCGATGAAATGAAAAAACCAGATCCATGAGCTGGATAGGCAGATTCCGCAGAATTATAGATGGTTTGAGAGGTAGCGATGATCTCGATTTTGACTGTGCATGGAACCACACGGCTCGCCACTTCCGTCAGATTGGCGACCTTTCTTGAACCTAAAATAGATCCGGTAAATTCAGAAATTTTTGGGGTTTCTTGAATTTTCTCGTATAAATTTTTTTCCGTTTTTTGGGATTCAGGGGGTTGGGTTATATTCAATATTTCTGTGTCAGTAATAAAATCAGTACATGAAATCAAAGACATAAAACCTCTTTATTTTTTGAGGTATTATATATCTGTTGTTAATAAAGCTAAACGTTTAATTATTATTTGAATGTTTTTTTTTGCCCACAGCCATGTGAAAGAGCTCTAACTGTCTATGGAGTTCTTTTTTTTCCCACCAGAAGGCTTGCGCGACCCATCCTTTTTTTTCATCGATTCGCTCGGAGAGAAAGTAGGAGGGAAGCGCCGAGGTGGAGGGGAAGGGGGTGTCTAGAACGGCGGAGAAATGGGATTTTGCCATCTTGGGCCCTTTTGTCATGTAGAGCCACGCTCCAAAGGGAAAATGGAGGGGGGAATTTTCTTGGGTTAAAAGGGTCGATGGGTATTTGCGTAAAATACTTTCCGCTTCTTTGGGTTGTTTTTGCAGTAGATAGAACCAAATTTCAAAGGAATCAAAGAGGACCCTATCTTCCTTATTCATGCGCACTTTATGAAGTTTTTTAAAGCAAGAGGAGAGGTTTTCAAAATCTTGTGTCTGCAGGGATTTTTTAATGAGGTAGTAAAAGACTCTCATTTCTCTTTTAGACCATTGTTCCGGCATCTCTTGAGTGAGAGGGAAAAAAAGCCGATTGACGGAGGCGACAAGAGGGAACGGGGCGATCTCTTTTTCGGCATCGAGTTCTACGAGGCAAAATTGAATATTTCCAAGGAGCGTCTCATTGAAAGGTTCTTTTTTTGTGATCTCTTTTGCAATTTCGATGAGCATGGGAACTTTTCTCAGCCAAAAACAGAGTTGGATTGAAATCGAGGTGAGACGGTTTGGATCTTCCTCAATGAAAGGAAGCGGTTCCCAGTTTTGTTGGAGGCTATTTAGAAGTTCTTGCGTCTCAGAGAGATTCATCAGGTTGGGAATGTGGCGGATGGCGAGAAGAATAATTCGGTATGCAGAGTCTCTTGTTTTTAAAGAACTTTCATACATTCTGTAGATGATGTGCTCTTGAATCATGGGCAAGAGGGGGTGTTTTGGGAATTTGCGCAATGCAAGCTCTAAACATTTTGCTTCTTCTTCAGAGTCGTTCATCGCTTCATAAACAAGCGACTTTCCTAAGTATTCTAAGGGAGCTCCCGGAGTTTTGAAGAGCTGTTCAAATTCTTTCAGGGCAAGGTGGAAGAGTTTTTCCTGGTTTTCCGCTTTCCCTTTTTCCAAAAGGGTCAATCCTGCCCGAAAAAGAGCTTCCCTCCCTTCGGCTCTTCCAGGAAAGCATTGCCCGATGCGTCGATATTCTTGTAAGGCAATATCAAATAATCGATGGCTTAAAAATGAATTGGGAACCGCGAGGCAATTGACTGTTGCATTCGAGCTTCCGCTGTAAATTTTAAGGTGTTTTATGGAGAAATTTCCGTCTTTATTGAGAAATCCTACATGGGAGCCTGCAAGAGGTAAGTAGCTGGTAAAACTCAATTTTAAGAGTTGGTCGATATAGAGCCGAATTTGGTCCTCAATTTTCTCGATCCGGATGTGATGGATTTTTTTTGGCTCGAGGTAAATGCTTTTTGCTTCAAGGACTTGGACATTATTGCGAAACAAGCGGTGGGAAGGATGGGATTCAGATCCAAGCCAAAGACAATACCCTTCTTCGAGACTTCTTCGTTCATCCGCTTCTGGGATGCTAAAGAGAAATCCAATGCCTTGGCTTTCTTCGTCGAGAGTCACTTGGGCTTCTATTTTGACATTGTCGGAAAATGTTTTGCCTGAGATTTTGAGAGCCGCCCAAGATGTGCTATCGAGCGTTTTGGTGATGGCAATATGTTTTGCAAGCAAAACATTTTCTTCGAGCTGCCAATCTTCTTTATTCGCAAGATTTAAAGTGGCCATCAAAATCCACTCGGTTCTCCCTTCGATGTATTTTTTTAAATCGGTAATGAGTTCTTCCACGGTTTTGTAGCGGGTGGCTTCATTTTGGGATAGGCATTTTGTGGCAACTGCTGCAAGCTGATGGGGAATATCGCGGTGCGGGGCCATTTCAATGGGATCGATGAGCTCTTCTTTGTTATATTGCTTGCGAAAAGCAGCCGATGATTTGCGGTGAAAGGGGAGTTGCAAAGTCAGTATTTGATAGAGAATGACTCCCAAAGCATAGATATCGGTTTGGATAGAAGGGTACTTCTTCCCTGTTAAAAGTTCCGGAGCCATGTAAGCGAGCGTTCCCGTAATTTTTCCGACGCGGGTGGAAGAGTTTTTGTCGGTTGTTTTTTTGACTCGAACGAGGGATTCTTTGTTGAGTTGATCGATAAAATTTGCAAGACCCCAGTCGAGGATCATGACCTCTCCGTATTTGCCGATAATGACATTTTCCGGTTTCAAATCCTGATGTAAAATGCCCTTTGCATGAGTGTAGGCAATGGCTTGGCAAATTTGGAGAAAAATCCGACCCAAAGAGGGGATGGATCTGCCGATGATGTGGAGAGGCTTTCCAAGACGCTCTTGCTCTCTTGTAATATGCAGAATGCGCCGGAGGGTTTCTCCTTCGGCAAAAGGCATGGTGTAGTAGATATCAGGGGGCGTTGTGTGGATATTTAAAATGGGAATGATCGAGGGATGGGTCAGATGGCTTGTAACTTTCGCTTCCTTTAAAAAACGTTCCTGGATGTTTTTTTTTTCTCGCAATTCGGGTTTGATTCTCTTGAGGGCCACTTCCCTCTCGCATACAGGGTCTTTTGCTAAATAGACTTCTCCCATTCCTCCCCGCCCAATTCTCTTGAGGATGGTGTAAGGTCCAATTGCAGTCGGTATTTGATCTTTGTTTAACTCCATTCCGTTATTTTCCTTACAATAGATAGTCTTTGCAAGAAATTTCGTGATTTTTTTAGAAAATCACTCTATAATGCCCAAAATATGGAAAAGAAAAAGATCGCATTGACGGGAGATCGACCGACGGGAAAGCTCCATTTAGGACATTACGTAGGGTCTTTGGCAGCGAGGGTCCAACTTCAAGAAGACCACCAGCAATACGTGATGATTGCAGACGCTCAGGCCTTAACCGACTATGCGCACGAGCCTCAAAAAGTGAGAGAAAATATCCTTCAAGTGGCCTTGGATTATCTGTCTGTTGGGATCGATCCGAAAAAAACTACGATTTTTATCCAGTCTCTCGTTCCTTCGATTGCAGAGCTCACCATGTATTTCTTAAATCTCGTCACATGGAATCGATTGAAACACAATCCAACTGTCAAGGCGGAGATTCAGCAAAAAGGGTATGGGGAGGAAGTCCCTGCAGGCTTCATGATCTATCCTGTGTCGCAAGCTGCCGATATTGCGATTGTCAAAGCAGAAGTCGTTCCTGTCGGCGATGATCAGCTTCCGATGATTGAACAGACAGTGGAGTTAGTGCGTAAATTCAACCGCCTTTACAAAACAGAAGTCCTTGTCGAGCCGAAAGCAAAATTATCGACAATTGCCCGCTTGCCTGGGATTGATGGAAAGGCAAAGATGGGGAAGAGTCTTGGAAATGCTATTTTTCTTTCCGATTCTCCTGAAGAAATTACAAAAAAAGTAAAGGGGATGTACACGGATCCGGACCATTTGCGCGTCGAAGATCCCGGAAAAGTAGAAGGAAACCCCGTATTCACTTATCTCGATGCTTTTGCTTCCGATAAAGCCAAAGTAGAAGAGCTCAAGGCCCATTATAGTCGAGGCGGCCTCGGCGATTCTGTGGTAAAAAAATATCTTCTCGAAGTTCTTCTCGCCTTTTTGGAACCGATCCGCAAAAGAAGAGAGGAATTGGCCAAAGATCCTCAGTATGTGATGGATGTTCTTTGGAAAGGGACCGAGCTTGTCAACGGCATTGCCGATCGGACGTTGCAAGAGGCGCGCCATGCGATGGGAATCGATTATTTTGTCTCTCGTTGACCAAAAATAGCCACTCAGAGTAGCTTTCTTATCTATATTTTTTTTAAGAGGCTCTGTCGTATGAAAAAATTCCATTGGTTTTTCTTTTGTTTTCTTGTTTCTTTATTTGCCCGTTTTGATGGCGCGGAAGAGCGTGTTTGCGTTTACGTGGATATTGTGGGAGATTTATTTCATGCAGGCCATGTAGAGTTTTTAAAAAAAGCGAAAAGTTTTGGCAATTATTTGATCGTGGGCGTTCTTGCGGATGATGTCGTAGAAGGATACAAAAGAATTCCTGTGATGAGTTTAGAAGAGAGAGCGAAGGTCATTGCTGCATGTAAATATGTCGATCAGGTGGTGATCGCTCCGCCTTTGAGACTCACGGAAGAGATGGTGGAAGAGCTTGGAATTGATTACATCGTCCATGGCGATGATTTCAAAGAGGATCTTTTGGAAGATCAGTATGGAGTGGCGTTAAAATTGGGTTTATTTCGAACGGTTCCATATACACCGGGCATTTCTTCGACCGATATTATCCAGAGGATTATTACTCGATACAATCAGGGAGATTTTAAACGATGAAACATGTTTTAATTTTAGTGTTTTCTCTTGTGGTTCAGGTTGTTTTTGCAGATTTTCCTCCTCCGAAACAAACTCAGACGCATTGGGAATCGCAGAAGGCTCTTTTTGAAAAGGACGGATACTTATGGGTCCGAGGATTTTATTCTCCGGAGCAGGTGATGCTCCTCAGGGCTTGGTCTGAAGCTATCGACGAAGCTTCTTTGCATTTGCTTTCTCTTTCCAAAACAACGGGGATTTCTCTGCAGGAGTTTGCACAGAGCTTGCCCGGGGCTTTGATTGTGGTTCCCGAAGCGAAAGATCCTTTGAAGGTATGCCGAGCAGAAGATTTATTGGCTTGTTATCCCGATTTGGATCATTTTGTCTATGGAACTTTGACAACTTACCTCAGTTCTTTTTTGGGGGAGCCTTATGTTCTTTTCAAAGATAAAATCAATTTTAAATGGCCTGGGGGAGGAGCCTTTCCTCCGCACCAAGATTTTCCTGCCTTTGAATTTTTTGGGCCTCGCGAACATATCACTGCCATGGTTTGCATTGATACTGCTACGATAGAAAATGGGTGTCTTCAGATTGCGAAAAATTGGAAAGAAACATTTGCCGAGGATGTAGATGCTGAATTGCTCGAAAAGGGATCCGCCGTCCTTCCTTATGTCGTAGGAGGGAGCGCTCATGGATCGATTCAACCGGAATTGTCGGAGAAAATTACGTGGATCCCGATTGAAGCCGAGCCAGGCGATGTGGTGTTTTTCAATTCCTATGTGCCCCATTATTCCGAGCCCAATCGGAGTTCTTCTTCGAGAAGAGCGATGTTTTTCACTCACAATCGGTTGAGGGAAGGAGAACATAAAGCGGCCTATTACCATACAAAGCGCTTAGATCCGGATAACCCGATGTTTCATTTTGGCACTCCAACAAAGGCGCGAACAAAATAGGTATATCCATCAAGCGAATCCTTGGTTTGGCCTGTGGTTTTTTAGGTTCCTTCTTTCTTGCCCTTCACTTTAAGACATCTTATGGGGAGATCTGGAGGGATCGGATAGATCTTGTGAATATATTCCATTCGATGGTGGATCGGATTGTATATTTCGGCTTAGGTGTAGCGCTTGGAATGGGGTCTTTCCTGGCCCACATGGGCTCTTTGATTGGATGGGATGAAGCCCATTTGAAGGATTGTCGATTTTTAAGCGGACTTTGTTTTTCTTCTTCTCAAATTGTTTTCCAGCAGATGATGGAGGCTCCTTCTTCTTGGGTTCGATCTTGTGAGGGGGGATGGATCCCCAAGACCCACCATTCGTGGGATGAGAATCGATTTCGTCTTTCTCAGATTCCGAAAGAGACAGAAGATCAGGCGGCTTTTCTTTCCTTTTTAGAAAAGAGGTGGCTTGCAAAAGCCAATGGTTTTTTTTCTTCTGAAGTGAATCTGATGGCTCCTTGTTTCGGGGTTCATGTCCAAGTCTCCCCTAGCACAAGAAATAGTTACGCAAGAGATCCATTCACCCATTTTTCGAAGGTCTATGAGAATCGGATGTCTGCCTGGAAAAAGGTGTTGCCGCATCCTTCTTCCTATCCTCTGATTTTAACGCGGCCTTGCAACTTTTTCGAATATATTGAGATAGATCCGGAACGTCGAGTTGTCGATGTAACCGAACTTTTCCCAAGCCGAAGCTTAGATCCATCCGAGTGGCTCGAGTTGTGGGAAATGCATCGAATGGCTCTTCGGAAACAATGCAAAGAAAACAACATCCCTTTAGAGCGTCTTCTTTGTATTCAGCGAGTGGAGCAAAATGGAATCGGAGGGGTGCGTATTTTGCCTTTGGACGATGCAATCTGTTTAAAAAAAGAGGATGCAGCGCTGCTTGCTTGGGTTTCAACAGGCGGGTTTACAGCAAGTCTTGTAGAGCTGGATCGGCTGCCGGAGGATTTAAATTTTCGGAAGATTGGATCTCGTGTACTGCCCAATCTTAAAATCGATGCTTTTGCAGAATCTATTCGTCGGTGGGGAGAAATAAATCATATAGAAAGAGAGGATGTCTCCGTGATGATCGAGGGGATGCTCTCTATTCTTTATTCTCTTCCCGATTTTATGGGAGAGATTTTATGCCCAACCAGGCGGCTTGCCGCGCAAATGTCGATGGAAAATATTCTCGAATGCCTTGCTAAACTGAAAAAAAGTCAAGAGACGTGTTCATTTTTTGAAATTGCAGCGCTTGTCGAACAAATATATCTGCATGTTTTGCCTCTTTTGGAGATTTTTTCTCCCTTTGATTTTGAGGATTTTTCAAGAATTTACGCGGATGTTTTATCTTTTCCAGAATCTTTAAGGCCTTTGAGCTCTTATAGTCTTTTTGCATCGGGAATGACGGGATTATCCGGGATTTTTAAAGCGGCAAAGAAAACAGTTGGGAAAGCGCCCCGAGTGATTTATGGGATGAATTCTTATTTTGAGTGTATCCATCTTGCTAAGCAAGCAACACTTGCTTGTTCGGAGGAAGAGGCCACAGATCTCGATTGGGAGGAGGCGGATCTTTTACTCATGCAATTTAACCCTGTTTTGCGACGAGATAATCCCGAGCATCTGGAATATCAAGTGGAGAGGGTTTGCGAGAATATTAGGAGATCTTTAGGCAAGCAAAAGACAAAAAGGCTGACAGTTGCGTTGGATGCGACGATTGATTTTCTTGATTCTTCGCGAATTAAAGATCTTCTCGAAGAGTTTCAAGAGGAAATTCAAGAAGGGATTTTGAATGTCGTGTGCTATCGGAGCGGGTTAAAATTTGATCTTTTTGGAATGGATAATTATAGCGGAGCTCCCTATTTTGCCATCCATGCTAAGAACCCTTACTGGTCCCATTTCGATGCTTTGCTTGAAGATCCGGCTTTGAGAACAGATCCTTTAAGCCTCCAATGGTTTTGTCTTAGCTTTCAAAACGCTTATCTGGAATTGGATTTGTATCGAAAGCAGATTTTTCAAAATACAAGAGAGCTGCTCGGAAGAGTTCCGAAAGAATTGTTTGATGCAAAGAGGAGATACCGGATTGTTCCTGTCGCAGAGGATGTCGATCCTTCGTTTATAGACATTAAAGTCTCAGGTCCGTTCCATAAAATTCGGGCATCTGCGATTGTCGGGGGGTGTCTTTATTTGCGATCGATGCAAGAAGGGTTTCCGATTTTTTATCGGAGGAGTTTTGGCTTCTACCATCCTAATTTTGGAGTTCTTTTTGCAGAAGATTGTTCGACGATCCGATTGACGCTGGGACTGGATCCCGCCCAGATCGATACCTATGTGCGATGCATTCAGGAAATCCATCAGCTGAACTGATCAGTCGTCGATGATTACTGAGGCAAGAGCTGGTTTACTTTTTTTTCAAGCTCTTGGATTCTTTTGGCGTAGCTTTCGATTTTGCGAAGAAGGACTTCTTGCCGATTGTATTCTTGGATGGGAATCGCCGGACTGCCTCGGTACACTCCTTCCTTCAAAGACTTCGATGCGCCTCCGCGCGTCGCAATCTTCACTCTGTCATCTAAAATAATATGGCCCAAGATCCCAACTTGCCCGCCTAGCATGACGTGTTTGCCTGTTTTCGCAGATCCGGCAATTCCGGTCTGCGCGGCGATCACATTATCTTCGCCAATCTCGACGTTGTGGGCAATTTGGCAGAGATTGTCGATCTTGCTTCCTCTACGGACAATCGTCGCTTTAAAACGGGACCTGTCGATGGTTGTGTTGGCCCCAATTTCTACGTCGTCTTCTAAAATCACTGTCCCTAGCTGCTCGAGTTTTTGGTGCGTCCCTTTTTGATCCATTACATATCCAAATCCACAGGACCCAATCACAGCGCCAGGCTGCAGGATCACTCTGTTTTTCAGGATGCATTTTTCGCGCACTATGCAAGAGGGGTGGAGAAAGCAATCACTCCCAATTTCTACTCCGTATCCGATCGATACGTGCGCGGAGATCTTTGTGTTTTCTCCAATTTTGCAGTCCTTGTCAATCACGGCGTAGGGACCGATATGGGCTGTTGGATGGATGGTAGAACTCGGATGGATCACCGCTGTCGGGTGAATGCCTGTAAATCCCGATTTCGATGAGGTAGATAGCAAAAGCTCTACAATCATTTGAAATGTTCTCGAGGGACTTTCTGAAACAAGGTAGTTCTTGTCTTCCATTCGAGAGGTTGACGGGTCGATGCAAATGGCTCCCGCCGAAGATTTTTTCATCGCCTCGGAATATTTCGGGTTTGCAAGGAAAGAAATATCTTCTGATGACGCTTCATCCAATGTATCTACACCGGAGATGACAGCGTTTGGATTGCCTATTAAAGTGGCGGCAGTTCTTGCCGCCAATTCTGATAAAGTATAATCAGGCATTAACCTGCTCGAGTGGGGATTTCGTCGAGCTGTGTTTCACCCATTTCGCTGTTGTCGGAGATTTTCTTGGACTGCACGTCGAGATCATATTTTTTGTCCATTTCAGAGATCACTTGTGTTGTCACATCGAGATCCGGACGGATGTAAAAACATGCCTCTTTATTGATCACGTAGTCGAGCCGATTTTTTTCAGCCACTTGCTTAGAGGCAACAGAAATAGAGCTGCTAATCTTTTGCACCATCTGATGGTTGGCATGGTTGAGGACTTGATAGAATTGATTTTGGTATCTATTCAATTCCTCTTGGAGAGTTTGAAATTTAATTTTGAGCTCTTCTTCCGCTTTCGGAGAGAGGCTGTCGAGATACTCTGTATCTTCAAATTTAGAAGAGATTTCTTTGAGCTGCGTTTCTGTATTCTCAATCATCGAAGACATTTGCTTGCGCAGCGATTCGAAGTTTTCTTGCTCTTTTTTCCCGTGCTTAGAATCTGTGATGCATGTGGTGAAGTTCACAACGCCAGTCACGACATTTTCTGCAGCGATAGAAGATCCCGCGATAAGAACTGTTGATAAAGCTGCTGAAAAGAAATTTTTAACCATACATTCTCCTAAAAGTTGATATTGATTCCCTGGATAGGGCCGTAATCTACTGCAATCATTGTCTATGAATGCAGCCTTTTTTTCAATAAATTCCCTTTTTTAGAATTGTCCGCCCATGGAAAAGAAGACTTTTTGCCACTTGCTTTCATGCCGATCGTGCGAACCATCGTGTTTTAACCTGCCAACGCGATCTTTCTTGACTAAAGGAATGCCATATCCCACCACAATCGGGGTTCTATTTCCAATGTCAATCCTAAGTCCGATCCCCGTGGTCGGTCTGATTTGACTGATTTTAAAGGATGCGAATTCTACGCTGCCCACATCGACAAAGGTAAAGATATCGAGCATCCGAAAAATTTCTTGGTTGTATTCTAAGGACATCATCGACGAGGAAAGGCCTCCGTAAGGAGTGTCTGTGTCGTTATAGCCCCCATTTGCGTTCTGGAGTCTTACGACAGGCCCCAAAAGAAAGGGTTTATATCCGCGGACAGTGCCCTCGCCGCCCAGGAGAAATCTTTCGCTATAAGGAACTGTATAGCGGGTTGTGCTTCCAAAGGGGACGATATATTTGAAATCGCCGCGGAGTTTGAGCGTTCCCTTCGACCACAAAGACCAGTAGATAGAGTTGAGGTAGCTGAATTTAAGGAAAGTGTAACTGCCTCCCACGCCCACCACTTCGGCTTCCAGGTAAGAGCGCCAGCCGCGATGCGGTTTGACGACGTTATCTGTGGAGTCGTAGCTCACATTCCCGCTGAATGCAGAAATCAGGCCGTCTTGGGCCAATTGCCTTTTGACTTTTGCGGCGGAAGCGGCGGCTATAGCAGAAGGATCGACAGGATGGATAGAAAGGCTGTCTTTTCCGTGGCGGATTCTCTGGCGCATTCCCGCTGTCCAATAATTGGAGAGAGGATAATTTGTATAAACAGATCCGCCGTATGTGATCACTTTGATGTCGTCTTGCAGTTCGCTCCAGGAACGGCTTAGCTCTACCCCGAATCTCCAAAGCGTATCGTAAACATAAGGGTTCATCCAGGAGATGAGGACGCTGCTTTGGGCTTTTCCAAGGGTCCCTCGAACATGGAAAAATTCCCCGCCGCCTCTAAGGTCGGAGATATATCCGCAAAGGGCTCTCGGCAGTCCGCGGATATTGAAGTTCCTTTCTGTCAGATCGAGACCGCCGAATACGCTATCTGTGGAACTAAATCCCATAAATAGGCTGACGTTTCCTGTGGTTGTCTCTTCGACTTCGATGTATACGTCTCTGTAGCTTTCTCCGAGTTCTGCATCGTCCGCTGTTCTTACGGCATAGACATTGACGCTCTTGAAATAGCCGATCGCTTCGAGTCTTTTTTGGGTGGCTTTGAGTTTTCGGGAATCAAATGTCTCTCCCGGGACGAGAAGAGACTCTCTTAAAATCACGTTATTGTGGGTCGAAGTATTTCCAAAAATATGGACAAGGCCCACTTTGTATTGTTGTCCTTCGTCGATGAAGAAGTCGACATCGAAGACAGGCTCGTTTTCTTTGAGGATCGTTTCGTGCTGGACGCTTGCATCGATATATCCTTTTTGTCCGTAGAGATCTTTAATGGCTTGCGCCGTATCTCGGACTTTTTCGGGAGAAAAGGGGGCCCCTTCGGCAATGAGGGATCGTTTCGCGAGCTCTTCATTCGAAAGGAGGGTGTTCCCGGAAAAGTGGATGCATCCGAAATGGAACAATTGACCTCGGTGCGCTGTGATTTCCACGATGAGCTTCCCGCTTTCAGGATCTTCATCCAAGTGGATATCGACTCTTGCATCCGCATACCCTTTGTTGTGGAGATAGTTGAGGATCGTCATCTTATCTTGTTCTAAGACTTCGTCCCGGTATGTTCCTGTCCCTGTAATCCAACTGGTTAAGAAGTTGTACTTTTTCAAGTACATCTGCTCTTCGAGATCTGATTTTTCGCTTTTTGTGAAGCCATTCAGGATGATTTTCTTGATATGGCCCGGGCGCCCTTCTTGCACTTCAATGCAGATATCGATTTCCGAGGAGTTGAAGATCGGCCGGATCGAATAAGAAAGCTGCGATTCGAAATACCCTTTTTTAAAGTAGTATTCTTTGACTTTGTTGAAGGCTTTATTGAAGGACTGTCTATTGAAGGTCGTGTTGGGTTTGATATCGAGTTCTTTTTGGAGAGTCGATGTCTTGATCTGTTCATTGCCAATCCATTGAATCCGATGGATCGTTGGTTTTGGCGAGACGTGGATCACAATGGAGACTTGGCCATCTTGGAGTTTTACAGAAGGGTCGACGTGGTCGTAGTCTTCTGCTAGATTTTTGAGGTCGCTGTCGAATGTCAGTTGGGAAAAATTATCCCCTTCCTGAGTTTTCATCCGCGCTAAAATAGGGCGGGGATCTATGTGCGAGTCTCCCGGATTGTCGACGACAATCTCGATGTGGGATACTTTTTTCTCGTCGTAGAATTCAGATCCGACAAGCGGCGCTGTAGCACACGAAAAGAGAATGGCCAAAAGAATGCGGGAAGAGAGTTTGTAGTTGTTCATGCCGTGTTCTACGTAGGTGAGGTTCGATTATAAGATACTTCGTTCATTAAGTCAAAAAGTTTGACGATCTCTAAATGCTCTCGTGAGAGTGCCTTCGTCAATGTATTCGAGGCTGCTGCCCACGGGAAGCCCAAAAGCTAGACGGGAAATCGATAGCGGAGCGATTTGAGAGAGTTCATTTTTGAGATAAAGCGCTGTAGAGTCTCCTTCTAAAGTAGAATCAAAGGCAAGGATGATTTCTGTGATTTTATGTTGCTCGATTCTATTTTTTATTTTGTCTATTCGAAGTCCTTTTGCATGGCGGCCGTCGAGAGGGGAGAGGAGGTGTTCGACGACGTGGTAAAGCCCTTTGTATGATTTGGTTTCTTCAATGGAAAATACATCGCGGGGCGAGGCAAGTAAGCAGAGTTGCCCATGGTTTCTCGTTGATAGATCGCAGAATTTGCAAAGGCCCTCGTCTGTTAAGCATCCGCAAATTTTGCAGGGAGGAATTTTCTCCTTGACGCCTTCCACTGTTTCAGCAAATAAAACGAGCTGGTCTTTGGGCCAGTTTAAAAATTCAAAGGCAAATCTTTCTGCAGTACGGGTTCCGACTCCAGGCAATTTTTTCAGATGATTTATGAGAGAAACGAGTTCTGTTGGATATTTTTGCGCCATCTGCGCTGAGATTAGCAAACCCTTTATTTAATCGACTACATCTTTCTTGATGCAAAAATTCGCTCGTAATCAATATCCCGTTCGTGAAATAATCACCCCCAGTAATATGCTTAAAAATGAGTTGGAATCTGTCTATCGGAAGCACCACGAAAGGGGAAAGCGCTACGGATATCTCTATTGCCACGGATCTCGAGGAGAGTATTTGAAACAATGGATTGGGCAGGGAAAAAGAGTCTTGGATTTGGGTTGCAGAGATGGGATGCTGACTGCATTTTATGTAGAAGGCAATCAGGTCATCGGGGCGGATATTGATCGCAAAGCGCTCCATCTTGTCGAGCAAAAGCTTTCGATTGAAACTTGCTGGGTTGATTTAAACAGCGAGTGGCCTTTTCCTCCAGAATCATTTGATGTGATTGTCGCCTGCGAGATTGTGGAGCATCTTTTTTTTATCGACGCGTTTTTTGACCGCGTAAAAAAGACCCTAAAGCCGGGTGGGCTTTTTATTGGATCTGTGCCGAACGCATTTCGAATGCGCAATCGATGGAAATTTTTATTTGGGCATGAGTATGAAACCGATCCCACGCATGTGCGCCAGTTTTCTTTTCATCGTTTAAAAAAGACCCTCGAAGTCAATTTTTGCGATGTAAACATTATTCCTCTGCAAGGCAAAGTACTCCCTTTTCTTCCCGTATCTCAAAAACTGCCCGAGAGGTTGAATCGGTTATTTGCAAGAGATTTGCTTTGGAAATCGAAAACCCGTGAATTTTCTTAATAACCATGTATTTAATTAAGTCTATCTGGATTATTTAAGAATTCAAAGATTTTAGATATAGACTCGGAGTTAAGAGCTTCTTGGGTAGGCGTTGTTGTCAAAGAAATAATTTCAATCTCTTTTTCTTTGTATAAATTTTTTGGATTTGAGAATCGGGCGTGCAGTTTATAATTTTCTTTTTCAATCGTGAATTCAGAGGGCGTTTTAGCGCCATTTTGTAAAATGGCTAGGCGATAGGGCCATCTATTTTCTTTGAAAATCGATTGGCCGTCGAATACGTTTGCGAGGGGTTTTTCAGTGAGAAAATGGAGTATGGAGGGAAAGATATCGACGTGGGTTGCGGTATTTGTATAGACAGGCGGGGATGTATTTTGGAATTTAAAAAAGATAGGCACGTTTGTCTGGATTGAATTGAGGTGCGTTCCATGAAATAAAGACCCTTCCTCAAAAAACTCTTCTCCGTGGTCTCCCGTAACCGCAATAATCGATGTTTCGTAGAGTTCTTCTTTTTTGAGAGTCGAGATAAATTTTTCGAAAAGAGAGTCTATGTAAGCCACTGCATTGCGGTATCTGTTTTTGATCGGCTCAATATTTTTAGGGTCTAAAGTGAGATAGTCGATTTGTTTGATGATCGGCGTGAATTTATGGGAAAATTCTTCCGGAAAACTATATTCAGAGTGCGTGGCATCAAAAAAGAAGAGAAATAGATTTCCTTCCCGCCCCTTTTCCTGACAGATGTCTTTTTCAAAAGCTCCCATGGCAAGAGCGTCTTTTTCCCACGATTCTATGGATCGATTGGGCGCGAGTTCGACGATTTGATCGGCTAGAATTCGTTCGGGGCCGAAGATCATTGTATCCATATCGAAATAACGCAAATCTGCCGAGGAATAAACATGGATTTTATAGCCGAGTTGTTTGAGAAGCTGCAAAGGGATGCTTCCTTGAGCGGGATGATTTCTCGAGTTTGTCCAATGATAGGGAAAAAGAGAGTGGAAAATAGCAAACCAAGAATGTTGCGTCGAGTTGGCGTTTGCAAAAGAAAAAGGGAACTCCATATTTTCATGGCCGAAATGGGCGAGATGGGGCGAAATTTCTTCATTGATAAAGTCTTTGCGGAATGTCTCGATGACAAAAAGATAAATATTCGGTTTAGAAGAGCAAGAGAGGGATTCAAAATGTTTTAAGACCTCTTCTTGAGAAAGGGGAGGAAGGATCGGATGCGAGAGAGCGACAACGGGGATGGAAGGATCGAATAGAGTTGTCCCAAGGGGAAGAGTTTTTTGGTATTTGACATGACTCGCATTCGAAAGGGAGGGAATCGCAATCCATTCAAAAGCGAGAAGGAAGCTTCCGCAAGCAAAAAGAGAGTAAACGATTTGGGAAAGGGAAAGAGAGAGGCTTTTTCTTTGAGCCAGCCAATTTGTGATTTGGTAGAGAGCAATTCCAAAAATGGGAATCAATAAGATGGTGATGCCGATGAAAATCATCATGTTTTGGTTCATGTTGATTGCCTGGAAAACAGAGATCACGTGGGAGATCCCTTCTCCTGCAAAGAATTTTAAAAGATAGGAAAGGGAAACATCCAGCAATCGGACCATTGTGAAATTGGTGTAGTGAACCAAGAGCAATGTAAAAAAGAGGGTCAGTAAAATGAAATAGACAAAGCGGGGCATGGATGCTTTGACAATGTGGGCCGCCAGGGTAAAAATGCCGATTTCAAAGACCCCTTGAAAAAGAGAGTAAAAGAAAAACCAAAATGAAATATCAAGGGAAAGAAAGCGAATGAGGCTCAATGTAAGAATGAAGAGCCATAGAAAAGCAAAATAGGGATAATTCACTCGTCTTTTTTGGGAGAAGAAATTTTTCACTTTGTAGACACCCTCTAACAATCTTCTATATAATATATGTATAGAATTTTGTCTTGGGTATATAGTCAAAAAAAAAGGGGGCGCCAATGATTGTTTTGCGAAAATTTTTTTTCTGTGCATGCATTTGTGTTTTTTGTGGAGAAGGTTATTCTATCCAGAAAAAAGAAGACCCTATTTATCCAGCAGTTGTTTTAGGTGGGGGCATTGGCGCTTTAACGGCCTCTTTATATCTCGGCAGAGCGGAGCTGCATCCCGTTGTGATTGAGGGGCAAAATCCCGGCGGCTTGCTCACTCAGTCTCATAGCGTGCAAAATTGGCCCGGCGAAATGGAGATCGAAGGCCATTTTTTAACTGAAAAAATGCGCCGGCAAGCCATCCAGAATGGAGCGCAATTTTGCCAAGAAGAAGTGGTGGCTGTCGATTTTTCAAAGCGCCCCTTTGTGATTCAAGTGCGCTCCGTGGATGGAAAAGAGACTCTTCGATCTTTCTTTGCGGAAACTTGTGTGATTGCCATGGGAACCTCGCCCAATTATTTGGGAATCCCCGGAGAAACAGGGCCTCGGGGCTATTGGGGCAAAGGGGTGAGCAACTGCGCGATTTGCGATGGAAATTTGTATAAGGGAATGCGGGTGGGTGTTGTCGGCGGCGGCGATGCAGCCGTTCTCGAGGCTCTTTATTTATCCAATATCGCCAAAGAAGTCGTCGTTTTTGTCCGTAAAGACCACTTGAGAGCCGGAGAAAAAAAGAGGGTCGACATGCTCCTTGCAAAACCCAATGTCCGGGTTATGTATAATACGCAAGTTGCTGAAATTAAGGGAGATGGAAATAATGTGCAATCGGTTATCCTGAAAAGGGATGGGAAAAAGAAGGAGATGTTTTCTCTCGATGGCCTTTTTTTAGCCATTGGATCCAAGCCCAATAGCCAGCTTTTTAAAGATGTATTGAAGATGGACTCTGAAGGATACATTCTCGTAGAAAAAGGGCAGCAAACTTCGGTGGAAGGCATTTATGCCGTCGGCGATATTGTCGATCCTATTTTTAAGCAGGCAATTTCTGCTGCGGGAGATGGCGCGAAGGCGGCTCTTCAAGTACAGCAATATGTATCGGATCGAATGAACGGACTTGCTTTTAAAAAAGAGCCGGAGAAAGAAAAATCTTTTGCGGCATCGGCAGAAGTCGTTGAGATTCGAAGTTTTGAGCAGTTTGAAAGGGAATTAGAAAAAAGCGAAGGGCCTATTGTGATCGATTTTTATGCGTCTTGGTGCGGTCCTTGCAAAAGAGTTGCTCCCTATTTTGAGGAATCGGCTTTGAAACTGAGCGGGAAGGTGAAATTTTTGAAAGTGAATGTGGATAAGCTGCAGCGTTTGAGCGATACATATAATATTCGATCCATGCCGACAGCTCTTTTAGTCGATGCCCAGGGAGATGTGCTAGATCGGAAAGTGGGGTTAGGTCCCATCACTCATTTTCTGCGCGATTTGGAGAAAAAAGACCTTGAATAGCAGGTCCGAATTCTCGATCTATCCAAGCTTGGACATCTTTATGCGATTCCGGAAGGGTTTTGTCGTTGAAGCTTTGTAAAGACATGATTTGCAAAGCGTTCGATTGAAGGATATTTTTTCGGTCGATAAATTGCGCGATGCATTTATTTTTCCCATTGTGAATGCACAATTCATAAGGGGTTCTGCCGGCATTGAAGCGAGAGATCACGGCGAAGGGCCATTTTGTTTCACGGAATATGGATTGTCCCTGGAGGAAAGAGGGGGTTTTTCCTGAGAGATAATCGATTAGACTTGGAAAAATATCCATTTGCGAAGCCAGGACTCTTTTTTCTTTTGGGATTTTTTCTCCAAATTTCATGTAGATCGGGATGTTGGTTTGTTCTTGAACGAGATGGGATCCATGGAATAGATGGCCGTGCTCGAAGAATTCCTCTCCATGATCTCCCGTGACAATGATGATGGCTTCTTCTTTATTGGGGATATTTTGGATAAACTCCCCAAAAAGATGATCGACATAATGGACTGCATTCCGATATCGATTTTTGATCTGATGGATCCTTTTTTGTGAATAAAAGGCCTTGAAGTAAGCCAGTTCGCTTGCAAAGGGGACAAATTTTGGAGCCCAATTTTTAGGCCAGCTATAATCGAAGTGCGTTGCATCCCAGAACATAAGAAATATTTGTCCCTTGTGCATAGCTGGATTTTCTTTTAGATCCTTTTGCATCGTTTTTAGAGCTTCTGCGTCGGTTTCTGCGGCGGAAAGAGGAGGGATGTGATGGAATTTTTGGTAGGAGGAGAGAAGAGAATTATTTTCTCCAAAAAGGAGTTTTTCCATTCCGTAATACCCGAGCTGCGCAGAGCTATAGAGATGGATTTGATACCCTAAGTTTTTTAAAAAATAGAGAGCGGGGCTCCCCATATTCCAGTGGGTTTGCTGCAAAAGATGCCAGTTATGAGAGAATTGGGAATGAAAAATCGAAAACCAAGATAGGTGCGAGGCATTTGCATTGGATAAAGTGAGATCGATCGGAGCGCATAATTGTTTGAAGGCAAACAGATTAGGGGCCACTTCCGGGGTGATGAAATCTTCTCGGAAACTTTCGATGACAAAGAGGTAAATATTGGGGTTTTGAGAGAGGGTGATTTCAGATGTTGCCTTTTCAAGGCTTTTTTTTGTGTAGGATATGGTGGGTAGATAGGGGGTTTCGAGAATGACGTTTTTCGGCTGTAACAGGGTGAATTTCCAGGGAAGAGATTGGAGAAAGGCTGTATATGTATTGGGGTGGATCACGCGGGAAGCGGAAAAATCCCAAAACATGAGAGCCACGGGAATGCAAAAAATGGCGAGAGGAAGAGATTCCTTAGGAAGAGGGAGGGGATATTTTTGAGTGATTTTTTCTGTGATTTTATAGAGGGCAATCCCGAGAAAAGGGAGTAACAAGAGAGTTGTAAAGAGAATGACCCAAAGCCAAGTGGGGATTC
The DNA here is from genome assembly GCA_964405125.1 of uncultured bacterium. Classification (GTDB taxonomy): domain Bacteria; phylum Chlamydiota; class Chlamydiia; order Chlamydiales; family SM23-39; genus DAIDHZ01. The sequence goes on along the minus strand of CAYOMT010000001.1, from coordinate 3,280 downwards.
CCGAAGCGTCGAGAAGAAAGAGGAAATTTGCAAATGTTTCATCGAGAACAAAGGAGATTGTTTCCCAGATAGAAAGATCGAGGATTCGATTCATGAGAAAATCAAGTACGTGAAGAATGAAAAGAAAAAACGTGGCGCCGATATAGGCTAAAAAAAGGGTTCGATTCGTTAGGCGCTCGAGGAAATATCCAATCGCAATCAAAAAACAGGTTTCTAAAGCGGCTTGCCCCATACTATAAAGGAAAAAGAAAAACCTCGATTCTGCCAGTGGCTTCACAACGAAAATGCCGCTTGCAGACATGAGTACGAGAAGGAGAAAGTAAATTCCGAAGTATAGATAGTTGATTTTCTTCATAATTTCTATGTATACGAAATGCTTTTTGAAGTATACTTAGTCGAATTATATATGGACTGGATTCGCCGATTTCAACTTTTCTTATTCGACTTTGATGGACTTCTTGTAAATACAGAACACGTTCATTATCAAGCGTATGTAAATATGTTGGCTTTGCATGGCTGTGATATCGACTGGAGCTTTTCTAAATTTTGCTCTCTTGCGCATTTGAACGCGGAGGCTTTAAAGCAGCAAATCTATGCGGAGTTTCCTTTTCTTGAGACCGATTGGAACCGGTTATATGCAGAAAAAAAGAAGATCTATTTCGATTTAATTGCTCTTGGAAAAGTGGAGTTAATGCCGGGAGTAAAGCCTCTTTTGGAGGCTTTGCATCGGGAGGGGATTCGGAGTTGCGTTGTGACCAATTCGCTCTTTGAGCAAATTGCGCTCCTTCGCTCGCAACACGCTGTATTGCAGACGATTCCCCATTGGATTACAAGAGAAGATTATGAAAAACCAAAACCCGACCCCGAGTGTTATCTTCGGGCCATCCATCTTTATGGCAAGCCGGGGGATCGGGTGATCGGGTTTGAGGATAGCATTCGAGGGATTCAAGCGCTTGAAAAAACCCCGGCCCAAGCTGTTTTAATTTGCCCTAGCCACCACCCTTTATTGGAGATGGGTCTTGCTAAAGGGACTCTCCACTTTGAGAGTTTAGAGGGTATTTCACTTCCATAAGAAATAGCCCTTGCGCGGGCGCCGAAGATCCCGCTTTTTTCCGATCTTTTGCGAGGAAAATATCGGGTATTGCGGAAGATTTGATTTTTCCTTTTGCAATATCTAAAAGAGTGCCTGTTATATTTCGAACCATTTTATAGAGAAAGCCGTCGGCTTCAAATAAGAGGAAGATCCCTTCTTTAACCGGATGGATTTCTAGCCGCTTTAAGGTTCTGATCGGATCGTAGCTGGCTGTCCCTTTGTGGGGTTGATTGGCAAACGAGGTGAAGTCGTGGGTGCCTAAAAAATAAGTGGTCCCCTCTTGCAAAAGGGAAAGGTCGCAAGCTTCTTTCACATGGTGGGAATAAAGACGGGTGAAGGGATCGAAGATTCGGTTGAGATGCAAATAATAGTGGTAGATTTTTCCTTCCGCGCTATAGCGGGCGTGAAAATCTTTAGGCGCTTTTTCAATCGAGTGGACTCGGATATCTAGGGGCAAAAGAGCGTTGACAGAAAGGAGGAATCGATGCAAATCAAAGGGTTCAAAACTGTCGAAATGAGCAACTTGGCCAAGAGCGTGCACTCCTGCATCCGTTCTTCCGGACCCCGTGAGATCGATCGGATGGCGCAAGATCGTTTCGATGGCTTTTTGCAAAAGAGGCTGGATGGCGATGCCGGTTTTTTGGACTTGCCAGCCGGAATAGTTTGTTCCGTCGTAGGAAATGAGAATTTTATATCGCTGCATATATAGACCCAAAAATCATTTTCATTTTTGGGTCGAAGACCATGACTTAAGAGAGGTGTTTGTTGACTAATTTTGTCATTTCAAACATGTTCACGGCTTTTTTTCCTCCAAAGATTTTTTGGAGTTTTTCATCTGGATTGATGTTTCTTCGATTTTTCGCATCTTGCAGACTATTTTTCTTAATGTACGCCCATAGTTTTTTTGTCACTTCAGTGCGCGGCATCGGTCCTTCTCCCACTACAGCAGCAAGCTCTTTGCTGGGTTTCATGGGTTGCATGAATTTCGATGTCTTTGGTTTTGTTGCCATACTTTCATTCTCCTTTGAAAAAGCTCAACAATGAATATTTTTGCTCAAAAGAACCTTTTATCTGCCTGTAGATATAATAGTCAAAAAAAATTTTTTGCATTTTCATATTTTTAGTTCATTTGCAGAAATAAGATCCTCGGTTTTTCATCGAGAAAGACTATAGCACATAGGTATATAGACAACCATATGGAAAATCGGATGTTGTAATTTTGTTCCGTTCCTGGCAAATTTCACGAACCTGGTAGAAGATTTTTATGACTCTTGAATTTTTAAAAACACGTCTGGGAGAGAAATTTTCCTCTTTACTGGCTCACTTGGATGAAATTGGGCAACTGCACCGGCTGATTGAACACCCTTCTTTTTCGCTGGAATCTTTGGAAAAACTTCTGGAAGATCTCATTCCCGTTCAAGAATTTTATCGGGAAATTGGGGGGATTCTTGGGTATCACCAAAAGATTCTTTCTCTTCTTCAAAAAGAGAAGGAACCCCCGTCTTCTTCTATCCAATACCACGCGCCTTCCTTCATAGATATTTCAAAAGAAGACGAAAAGACAAAAGAGGCTGTTTCGTGGGGCATTGAAGCGCTGCCTGAGATGGCCGAAATCATCCCTTTGGGAGGAGCTGCAGATAGACTCCATCTGATCGACGAGGTAACGGGATGCGAACTTCCCGCCGCAAAATTGCAATTTGCCGGAAAGATTCTTTTGGAGCGGATCATTGCCGATATTCAAGCGCGGGAACTTCTTTATTTTCAACGGTATGGAAAACGGATTTTAACGCCCATCGGGATGATGACATCGCATGAGAAGAATAACCACTTTCACATCCTCAAGGTATTGGAGGAAAATCGGTGGTTTGGCAGGCCCAAGGAATTGTTTCACATTGTCCCCCAGCCCCTTGTCCCTGTGGTCAATGAAAAAGGGGACTGGATGTTTTCCGATGATTTAAAGTGGGTGATGAAGCCGGGGGGCCATGGGGTCATTTGGAAATTGGCAATCGAATCGGGGATGTTTTCTTTTTTTGAAAGTTTGGGACGGAAAAAGGCTCTGGTGCGCCAAATCAACAATCCCATTGCCGGGCTCGATTATGGACTTTTGGCGTTTTTAGGCATCGGATGGAAGAAAAATAAGAAATTTGGATTTGCCTCTTGCCCTCGCCTCCTCCGTTCTGCCGAAGG